>CAMGBT010000042.1 GCA_946011725.1 uncultured Bacteroidales bacterium
GGCGGTTCGGTGGCGAGGCGGAAGCCGAGCGGCGCGGAAGCGCCCGACCCCCGCCCGCTTCCCGGTTCTCATTGCCGCAAAGAAAGCGCCCGCGCTCGGACAGCTGAAAAGCGCCCGTTCAGCCGCCATTTAGCACCGTTTTTTGCGTTTTTTTGCAAATTCTGCCGTTTTTTTGCCCTTCCTATCGATTTTTTTAGTAATTTTGCAGTTTAAAGACTGAAAAATATGTTGCCAATCGATATTTCTCAACAACAATACGCGCTTTTGGGCGCCGCTCTGCTGGCCACAGTCATTGCTATGGCGGTGGTGTGGGTGCGCGCCCACCGCATCAGCTCACGCGCCAAAGCCGCACCGGCGGAAGATGCCGCCGTCAATGCCTCCATCGTGGTGTACTCCAACGACGAGTGGAACTCGTTGGAGCAACTGCTGCCGCAGCTGCTCAGCCAGCAAACCCTCGGCCAATTCGAGGTCATCGTGGTCAACGAGGGCGAATCGGCTCAGGTGCAAGAGATTGTGAGCCGCCTGCGGCTGGAACATCCCAACCTGTACCTTACTTACACACCCGACGGCGCGCGCAACCTCTCCCGCAAAAAGCTGGCCATCACCCTCGGAGTGAAGGCGGCTCGCTACGAAGTGGTGGTGCTCACCACTGCCTCCGCAAGCATCGACTCGCCCCACTGGTTGCAACGAATGGCCAACCACTTCGCCAACCCGCAAGTGGAGGTAGTGCTGGGCGCAGCCGTAGCCGCCCCGGGCGACGACCGCCTCTGGGGCGCCCGTGTGCGCGCCTTCGACCACCTCGACGAGCAAACCGCCTGGCTATCAGCCGCTTTAGGCGGCAACCCCTGGCGCGGCACAGAGCATAATCTGGCCTACCGCCGCGAGCTGTTCTTCCGCAACAAGGGCTTCTCGCGCCACCTCAATCTCCGCTACGGCGACGACGACATCTTCGTGAGTGAAATCGCCCGCAAGGCCAACACCGTCGTGGAGCTCTCGCCCCAAGCAATGGTCACCGCCCGCGGCATCTGCTCCCCCCACTTCGCCGGCGAAAACTGGCGCCTGCGCCGATTCACCCGCCGCTTCATCCCCCGCCGCCCGTGGCTCATGAGCTCCCTGGCACGCTGGTGCTACGGCCTCGCACCCGTGGCAATGATCGCCGCCGTGTTGCTCAACCTGCAGAGCCGCCACTGCATGATCGCCGCCGGCATCACCCTGCTGCTGTGGTGGGCCGCATCGCTCGCTTGGCTCCCCGCAATCAAAGCACTCCACGGACGCCACCTCTGCCTCTCGCTCGCACCAATCATGCTCGTCCGCCCTTGGCGACTCCTCTCGCGCAATATCACCGCACTCTTCCACCGAGCCAAACATTACACCTGGGAATAATCCTAACCCTCTATATTCCACCTTCTTAAACGCTTTGAGATATGGCACGCATAACTTTCGACCAATTAGACCTCAACATACTCCGACTCCTTTCGGCCAACGCCCGCAAGCCTTACTTGGAAATCGCTCGCGAATGTAATGTGTCGGGCGCATCCATCCACCAACGCATCCAGCGAATGACCGCCGCCGGCGTAATCCAAGGCGCCGAATCCCTCATTTCGCCCGCCACCATCGGCTACACCACCTGTGCTTACGTAGGCATGTTCCTGAGCGAACCATCTCAATTTGAGCACGTTATCGAAGAACTGGCCAAGATCCCCGAGATTGTAGAATGCCACTTCACCTCGGGCCAATACGACATCCTTTGCAAAGTCTACGCCCGCGACAACGACCACCTGCTCCAAATCATCCAAGCCCAAATCCAATCCCTCGGCCTGGCCCGCACCGAGACCCTCATCAGCTTCAAGCAAGTCTTCCGCCGCCAAATCCCCATCGACGACACCATCCTCGACCTCTAACCCCCACCCGCAGCCCGCCGCAGCTCAGCCCCCACCGCGGGGCGGTCCTGAGGCGAGGCGGAAGCCGAGCTGCCGCGCGCACGCCCGGCAGCTCGGTCAGAAAAGCCGCAGGTATTGTTCGAAGAAGCGGTCGTAAACTTGATAGCCGCCGTCAGTTTGCAGCAGTAGTTCCTTATCCACCAAGGATTTAACCGCGGTGCGCACCGAGCTGGCGGCTCCGAGCCGGTTTTGCCGCAGGAAGTTGGCATTGAGCACCTCATTCACGCAATGGCTCTGTGCCACGGCGCGCAGTATTCGCCCCTGAAGTGATGTAATCAGCTGAAGGAAAGTCTGATAGGTGGCGGCATTCTCCTCAACTACCATTCGCACAACCTGCTCCACCAGCTCGCGCGTGATTTCCGGCTCGCCCGTTTCGTACAGGCGGTTTAGTATGGAGTGAACATACCACGTGTGGGCCGACAGCATGTCAAACAGGTACTCAAACACCTCGCGTTCCATCTTTTGACCATGATTATCAAACAGTTGGCTCGCAAAATCATAGTATGCAGCCGCATCAATCGGCCCGAGTGTCATCATCTGCGTACTCTGGTAAAACGGCCGCGCCGCTGTCACAAACATATTCTGCAACAGATGTTGCTTGCTGCCGCAAAAAATGAAGTTCACATTGGTAAGCTGCTGAATATGAGAACGTAACAGCGCCTCCACACGCTTGTCGGCATACTCCGCCACCGTCTGAAACTCGTCGAAAGCCACATAACACCTGCTCGAACTCTGCTCCATGTAGGCAAAAATTTCCTGCAAAGAATACTCGGCGGCGTCGGGCGAGATATCCACAGAAAGGCCCGGCTCGCCGGTCATGGGGTCGAGCGTAAACACCGGACGCAGGCTCTTGAAGAAACCGAGCACCCGCTTCATGACCATGGTGCTGCGAGTGTCAAGCGCACCTAATACAGTGCCTGCCAGCTTTTTAACCAGAGCATGTAAACCATCGGTTTGGTATAAGTCCACATAGAAACAGCGCACATCGGGCTGCGGTTTGAGCCGGTGAAACGAGTGGTGAATCAACCCTGTTTTACCCATACGTCGGGGGCTAACCAAGGTGACATTGCGCCCATTTCGGAGGGCGGAAAGCAGCTTGGCTGTTTCGCGCTCGCGGTCGCAAAAATACTCCGGAGCGATGTATCCGGTGAGCACAAACGGATTATAAGGATGTTTAGATGTCATAGTATTACTAACTTTGCGTTATGTATTTTGCGTAACGCAAAGTTAGTAATAATTTTTCAATCCACAAAATCTACAGCGGAAATTAGTTGGCGCTAATGCGGCCGGTGCCGTGACAGCCGTGGGTCCTGTGGCGAGGCGGAAGCCGAGCTGACGCGGGCCCGGCTATGCGGCGGCGCGGGCCAGGCGGATCTTGCGCAGCTGCATCAGCAGCATCACCACGATCACCACCGTGGCGCACAGGTCGGAGATAGGGAAGGTGTACCACACGCCATCGACGCCCCAACGCGATGACAGCCACAAAATCAGCGGAATCATGAAGATAACCTGGCGCGAGAGGCTGGCGATGAAGGCTTTGCCGGGGGCGCCGGTGCTCTGGAAGAAGGTAGTGGCCACGATTTGGAAACCGACCACGGAGAAGGCCAACAGGGCCGATCGCAGGCAGTGGACGGTGGTGTCGATAAGCACTTGGTCGGTGGTGAACATCAGCGCCACGATGTGCGGGAAAGCCAAGCCTATCACGCTGCCGGCCAAGCAGATAGCGGTGCTGACCACCGTGGCGAGTTTGAGCCCGCGGGTGAGGCGGTCGAGCCGTCCTGCGCCGTAGTTATAGCCGATGATGGGCTGCAAACCGGTGGAGATGCCCAAGTTGAAGGTGACAATCAGCGAAGTGTAGGTGACGAAGATGCCGGCGGCGCCGATGGTCATGTCGCCGCCGTTATCGGCGAGCACTTGGTTGATAAGGGCATTGATCAGGCAGGCGGCAGCGTTGATCACCGCGGGGGCGATGCCGATAGCAAAGATGCTGCACAACACGTCCCACCGCGGGCGGAAGGTGCCGCGGCGGAAGTGCAACACGCTCCGACGGCGGCAGAGGTGGCGCAGCACGAACACGGCCGAGGCCAGCATGGCTATGTCGGTGGCGATGGCCGCGCCGAACATACCCCAGTCGAGCCACAGCACGAACACCGCATCGAGCACCACGTTGGTCACGGCGCCGATAATCATGGTGGCCATGGCTTGGTTGGGGTAGCCCGAGGCGCGCATCATGTTGTTGAGGCTGAAGGCCAAGTTGGTGAAGAACAACCCCGGCAGCACCCACACCATGTACTCGCGGGCATAGGGCAGCGTGACCTCGCCCGCGCCGAAGGCGTGCAGGATGGGGTTCAGCCAAATGGCGAAGATGACGATGTATGTGGCGGCGAATATCCAGGTGAGGGTGAAAGCGTTGCCCAAGATGAGTTCGGCGCGCTTCATATTGCCGGCCCCCAGCACTATGGAGGCGCGAGTGGAAGCGCCCACACCCACCAGCACGCCCACAGCCGTGGTGATATTCATCACCGGAAAGGTGATGGTCATACCCGCAATAGCTTGAGGGCCAACCACTTGCCCGATGAAGACGCGGTCCACCACATTGTACAGCGCCATCACCAACATACCCACCACCGCCGGAAGGGAGTATTCCCACAGCAGGCGGCCGATGGGCTGAGTGGTCAGGCGGGTGAGCTTATCGGATTGTTGCATATCGAATCATAGTTGAGGAGATTATACACTGAAGATAAAGCCGAACCCACGTGGCTCGGCTTTATCTATATAATTAATGTGTAGGCGGATTATTTGCCGGCAGCCACGCGAGCGCGTTCGCGATACTTCTCCACGTCGAAGCGCGAGGAGCGCAGGAACGAGGGGTACTTCGTTACGATAGCGTCGTAGGCTTCAAATTCGGCGGCATAGTTTTGTTGAGCGCGGTACACGTTAGCTTGCTTAATCAAGATAACGGGGGCGATCACTTCGTTGCCATCGGCTTTCGACAGGGCTTTGCCGAACTTGTTCAGAGCGTTGTCGTACTGCTCGAGGTTCACATAGCAGTCACCGGCCAGGGTGAGAGCACCGGCAGCAATTACTTCGTCGTCGATCGAAGCATCTTCGAGGTATTCGAGAGCTTCTTGATACTTACCTTGTTGATAGAGATTGATAGCCACGTGGAGCTTGGCGCGGTTGCCGCTCTTGTAACCTTGATCGGCTGCTTGCTTGTAGAGTTCGAGGGCCACGGAGTCGTTCTGCTCGATGTCGGCCTTACCGATTGCTTCGTCGGCAGCCTTGGAGCCGCTTTGGTTAACAAAATACCAAGCAAGGGCGAGAACAACCACCGCCAATACGGCTACAGCAATGCCGGTGATGAGTTTACGATTTACTTTTACGGGTGCCTCCTCGTGAGCAGGTTTTGCTGCGGAGGGTGTTTGAGTTTTGGGCTCGTTAGTTTCCATTTATTATTTCGTTTTTTTTGATTTTTCGGGGTGAAAAAGGCTTCGACCTTTATTTCAAGGTGCAAAAATAGTGCAAATTCCTCAAATATTAAAATTTTCGGGCAAATAATTTCGATTTTGGGCAAAAAAAAGCTAAATTTGCACTCAAAATCGAAAAATAACGGCCAAAGATATGGAAAAAATCACAATAAGCGTGCCGGTGGAGAGCTATACCTACGCGGAGCTCACTCCACAGCAGAGCGAGCTGGTGGAGATGGCTCGCCAATATACCTCGAACTCCTACGCACCCTACAGCCACTTCCGCGTAGGGGCCGCCATCCGCTTGGACAACGGCGTAATCGTGTGCGGCGCTAACCAAGAAAACGTGGCCTACCCCTCGGGCACCTGCGCCGAGCGCTCGGCCTGCTTCGCCGCCGGAGCACAGTACCCCGGCGTGGCCTTCCGCGCCATCGCCATCGCCTCGGTGGGCACCGACGGCCAAGTACCCAACACCCCCACCGCGCCCTGCGGCGCCTGCCGCCAAGCCCTCTTAGAGTACGAAACCCTCGCCGGCGCCAATGTGGAAGTACTCCTGGCCGGCCGCGACAAAGTCTACGTCCTCCCATCCGTAAAATCCCTCCTGCCTTTGGCTTTCTCTGAATTTTAACACCAAATTACGATATGAACTTTATTGAAGAACTTACCTGGCGCGGCATGATCCACCAGATGATGCCCGGCACCGAAGAACAACTCAAAAAAGAAATGACCACGGCCTACCTGGGCATCGACCCCACGGCCGATTCCCTCCACATCGGCCACCTGGTGGGCGTGATGATGCTCCGACACTTCCAACGCTCCGGCCACAAACCCATCGCCCTTATCGGCGGAGCCACCGGCATGATCGGCGACCCCTCCATGAAGAGCCAAGAGCGCAAACTCCTCGACGAAGAAACACTCCGCCACAACCAAGAATGCATCAAGCGCCAACTCGAAAAATTCCTCGACTTCTCTTCCGACGCCCCTAACGCCGCCGAAATGGTCAACAACTACGACTGGATGAGCCGCTTCTCATTCCTCGACTTCATCCGCGACGTAGGCAAGCACATCACCGTGAACTACATGATGGCCAAAGACTCCGTAAAAAAACGACTCTCGGGCGAAAGCCGCGAAGGCATGTCTTTCACCGAATTCTCCTACCAACTCTGCCAAGGCTACGACTTCCTCCACCTCTACAAAGAAAAGAACTGCCGCCTCCAGCTCGGCGGCTCCGACCAATGGGGCAACATCACCACCGGCACCGAGCTCATCCGCCGCACTCTCGGCGGCGAAGCATTCGCCCTCACATGCCCCCTCATCACCAAAGCCGACGGCGGCAAATTCGGCAAAACCGAAAGCGGTAACGTCTGGCTCGACCCACGATACACATCTCCCTACAAATTCTACCAATTCTGGCTCAACGTCTCCGACGCCGACGCCGAAAAATACATCAAAATCTTCACCGCCCTGCCCAAAGAAGAAATCGACGCCTTAGTGGCCGAACAAGCCGCCGACCCCGGCCGTCGCCCTCTCCAAAAGCGCCTCGCTCAAGAGATTACCACCATGGTACACTCCGCCGACGACTACCAAATGGCCGTCGAAGCATCCCAAATCCTCTTCAGCAACCAAGCCCGCGAAATCCTGCACAAAATCGACGAAGCCACCCTGCTGTCAGTGTTTGAAGGCGTACCCACCTTCGAAGTAGCCAAAGCCGACATCGAAGCCGGAATCACACTGGCCGAACTGCTGGTAGACAAAGCCCAAGTATTCCCCTCCAAAGGCGAAATGCGCAAAATGGCCCAAGGCGGCGGCCTGATGATCAACAAAGAAAAAGTGGCCGACGCCTATGCCCCCGTCTCCACCGACCTCCTCCTCCAAGGCCGCTACATCATCGCCCAACGCGGCAAAAAGAACTACTTCCTCCTAATCGCCAAATAAAAAAGCCCCGCCATACCCGCGCCCGACCGCCCACCGGCCGGGCGCTTTTTTTATTTTCCCCTTACTTCACTAAAGCCCCCGTGCGCCCGCCCACCGCCCCGCACGCCTCTTTTTGAAAATTTTAGGCGAAAAATGCGGGAAATGTGCGGGATTTTTGCTAAATTTGCAGAAATTTGGCCGCAGGCTATGTTTTGCGGTCTTTTCGCTCAAAATTCGAAGAAATTACGATGAATAAACTGCAATTATACATATATATGTCGCGACGCGGCTTCAAGAGCGTCCGTTGCATCAACCCGGCCGAGAACGTGCAAACGCTCATTCCCCAGATGCGCCACGCCTTGGAGAAGCTCGACTACAACGCGGCCGAGAAGTACCTCTTCTACGCCATCCGCTACACCGATGCCGGCACATTCGTCACCGTGCTGCGCACTATACCCCCGGAAGCCGGCGACCACCTCGCCTCGTACATCTACATCCCTAACGGTCTGAAAATCACCGCCGCGGAGCTTTCCGAAGTGGTGCAACGCGTCACCCGCGTAGTGTCGAGCCCGGCCGTCACAACCGAGCAACTGAACGACCTGCAGCAATTATTCTCACACCAATACGACTGCGACCCCAACGCCCCGGCCATCGCCGCATCCACCGGCCGCGACTTCGCCGTAATCCACTACGGCGGCACCACCGGCCGCTCCCTCGCCGACTTCTTAGGCGAATACATCTTCCAGCCGCAGTTCTTGAATTGGTCCGCCATCATATTGATAGACAGTGACTTACAAGTGCCCGCCACTTCCACAGTCCTCACCGACGTAAAGGTGCTACCCACCGTGACACTGCTCCCGCCCGACATCTCCTCCACCAAATTCACCCCGCACATCTACCACCTCCCATTCGACCGCCCATTCCGCGTGCAATTGGGCGCCACCGTCAAGGTCCGCTGGCACCGCGGCGGTTTTGAAGACCAAATCCAAAGCTTCAAAGTAGAGCGCGACGGCCTCACTCTCCCCACCCCAGCCACCGACGACAGCCGCAAAGCCATAACCCCGGCCTCGTTCTACATCACCTCGCAAACCACTAAGCAACAGATAGTTGGCGCTCAAATCCGCGTCAACGGCGTCGACATTGTCGAAGCACACACTTTCACCCAGCAAGAACTCAAAAACGCCTTGGTGGAAATTTCCGCCCTGGGTTACGCCCCCCTGCGCTCGCACCTCGACTTGGCTTCAACCACCCAAGCCCTCATCCAACTGCCCGAGCAGCGCAAAGTGTTCCGCTTCGAAATCATGCTCCGCAGCTCCTCAATGGGCGCCCCAATCCATTTCGACATCCTCTCCAAAAACGACATCACCGAAAGCCCCATCGAAGGCTACGAAGTGGCCGAGCCAATCCGCGAAGGCATCAACCGCATCAACCGCCTGCAATACACTCCGACCATCGGCATCACCCGTAAATGGCTGATAATCGCTACCGTAGCCGCCTTGGTAATCGGTCTCGGCCTCGGCATGCTCATCGGCCGAGCCGGCCACAGCTCGCCCGTGCGCGATTCAATCCAAACCGCCGTGGAAAATGCCCAAGCTAACCCCGGCGGCCAACCCACCGCACAGCAGCAGCCCGCCGCCCAGCCACAGCAGCCCGCCCAAGAGCCACAAAAGCCCGAACCACAAAAGCCCGAACCGCAACCCGAGCCACAAAAGCCCGAACCCACACCCGCCGCCGAAGCCTCTGCTGCAGCCATCAAGTACTTGAACGACAACAATGCATGGAACAAAGCCGAATTGGACAAGTTCCCCGAGCTGCGCGGCCTCTTCGAGGACCTAAACTCCTACAACTTCTCCAAAATCATCAACGTCTGGGGCCCAAAACTCACCAAGTCCTCTCGCTTCCAACAAGTAGTCGGCTCTGCAATCAACTGCCAAACCCGCAAAAAATTCGTCCCCAAAGCCGGCGAAACCTACTGCAAGACGGGCGACACCAAAATCACCGTCTACCCCTACCGCTGCCGCATCGACCCCTAATCCGTTAACTACCAACACCTGATATCCAACTTTAACCATGAAACGAGTAATAATTCTTGCCGCTGCCGCCATGGCCGTCTCAGCCATGAGCGCCCGTCTGGGCACCGCTGGCAGCATCTCCACCACCACCGCCGACGGCCGCGTGGTCACCGTTACCGCCATCAACCCTAACGTGCTGCGTGTGACCAATGTAGCATCATTCGGCGAGCAACCCCTCCCCTCCGAAGCTATCGTGGCCGAACGCGGCACATACGCCGCCACCACTCAGCAAATCGGCAAATACATCACCACCCTGGTCACCGAAAACGGCATCACCGCCACCGTCGACGACCGCACCGGCTTCCTCACAATATCCTCCGGCGACGGCCGCGTAATCACCGACTGCGGCGAACGCCCCGTCGACGGCCAATTCCACTCAATCAACCTCAACACCACTTCCCGCGGCTCTATCTACGGCGCCGGCGAACGTGGCCACCGCCTAAACCTCCGCGGCGACACACTCGTCCAATTCAACCGCCAAAACTACGGCTACACCGGCTCCGACCCACGCATCTCGCAGATGGGCATCACAATGCCACTGTTCATCGCCTCCGACGGCTTCGCCGTGGTATTCGACGACTACGCCCGCTCCCGCATGGTTGTGGACAACACCATCTCATATATCACTGAAAATCAGCGTCCTGTAACTTACTACTACGTGGCCGGCGCATCCACCATCGCCGACGTCACCGAGCAACTCTCCGCCATCACAGGCCGCCAAGAACTGCCCCCATTCTGGTCGATGGGCTACATCACCTCCCGCTACGGCTATCGCACTCAAGATGAGACACTTGGCGTTATCGACACCCTCAAACGCGAAGGCTATCCCGTCGACGGCATCGTCCTCGACCTATACTGGTACGGCCGCGAACAAGACATGGGACGCCTCGCCTGGGACCCCGACCAATGGCCCGACCCCGAACGAATGCTCCGACAGCTTCACAAACTCGGCGTTAACCTCGTGGCAATCTCACAGCCTTACGTCCTCCGCAACGGCCGCGCAATCAACAACTACAACGTCCTCGCCGGCGACTCCCTGCTCCTGCTCGACTCCGCCGGTAACACTCAAGAAGTCAAAATCTGGGTAGGCGAAGGCGGCATGTTCGACGTCTCAAACCCCGCCACCAAACAATGGCTCGCCAACCGCTACGAACTGCTCACAAACATGGGCATCGAAGGCTGGTGGGGCGACCTCGGCGAACCCGAAGTGCACCCCCTCACCGGCCTCCACCACAACGGAATCGGCGCCGCCAACTACCACAACCAATACGGCAACGACTGGAGCCGAATCATCTTTGACATGTTCAAAGCCAAATTCCCCAACCGACGCCTCATGACCATGATGCGCGGCGGCACCACCGGCCTCCAACGGTATAACGTATTCCCCTGGTCAACCGACGTTTCACGCTCCTGGGGCGGCCTCGAACCCCAAATCCGAATCATGATCCAGTCCGGCCTCAGCGGCCTTGGCTACATGAGCCACGACGTGGGCGGTTTCGCCGTAGACCCCGCCGAACCATTCATGCCCGAACTCTACGTCCGCTGGCTCCAACTCGGCCTCTTCTCACCAATCCTCCGCACCCACGCGCAGCAGTTCGCCGAACCCTACAACTACCCCGAATACTCGCGCCAAATCCTCGACATCATCAAGCAACGCTACCGCTGGCTCCCATACAACTACACCCTCGCCTGGGAAAACGCCTCCAAAGGCTACCCACTGGTGCGCCCCCTCAACTTCACCGACCCCAACAACACCTACGACCAAATTTCCGACCAATTCCTCTGGGGTAGCGAAGTGATGGTAGCACCCGTCCTCACCCCCGGCGCCACCTCCCGCCAAATCACATTCCCCACCGGACTGTGGTTCGACTTCAACGAAAACGACCGCGCTTACCCCGGCGGTTCCGTAGTCGACTATCCCGTTGACATTCAGTCACTTCCGCTCTTCGTCCGTGCCGGCGCTTTCCTCCCATTAGCCGATTACGCCATGGAGAACACCGGCGACTACGACCCCTCACAACTCACCGTGCACTACTTCCCCGCCGAAGGTGTTGACTCGCAGTTCGTCCTCTTCGACGACGACCGCACTTCCACCGGAACCCTCGCCGCAGGCAACCACCGCGAAATCACCTTCTCCGGCCGCAACAACGGCCGCTCAATCGAAGTCCGCGCCGAAGGATCATACCCCAACGCCCCACGCGAAATCGCCCTCACCATCATCGTGCACCGCGCCGCTAACGCCGCCACTTTCCGCGTCAACGGCCGCAACATGCGCCCCAAACTCGACGAAAGCGCCAACACCCTCACCCTCCGCGTCAAATGGCCCGTAGACCGCGCACTCGTCATCGAATCTAACAACCTCAAATTATGTTCTCAGGAATAGTAGAAGAAGCCGCCACCGTGGTGGCTGTAACCGCCGAAGGCGGCAACGTGCGCTTACGCGTGCGTTGCTCCTTCGCCGCCGACCTCTCCATCGACCAATCCGTTGCCCATAACGGCGTGTGCCTCACCGTGGTTAAAGTCGACCCCGAAGCCTCCACCTACGACGTCGTCGCCATCGCCGAAACCCTCCAACGCTCAAACCTCGGACTCCTCAAACCCGGCGACCTCGTCAACCTCGAACGCTCCATGGTAATGAACGGCCGCTTGGACGGCCACATCGTACAAGGACACGTGGACTGCACAGCCATCTGCGACCAAATCGAAGACCTCGACGGCTCCCGATACTTCCGCTTCACCTACACCATCCCCGCCGAAATGCGCCGCCGCGGATACCTCACCGTCGAAAAAGGCTCCGTCACCGTCAACGGCGTCAGCCTCACCGTCTGCGACTCCACCCCCACCTCCTTCCGCGTAGCCATCATCCCCTACACCATGGAGCACACCAACTTCCGCAGCATCACCCTCGGCACCCGCGTCAACCTCGAATTCGACATCCTCGGCAAATACATCGCCGCCCTCCAGCAAGCCTAACCCCACCCCCGCATCCCCCGCTCGGCGCAGCGAAGCGCCGCGCCGCGGTGCGGTTCGGTGGCGAGGCGGTAGCCGAGCGGCGCGGAAGCGCCCGCCGCTTAGCTCTTGCCGGTGAGAATGGTGCGGATGTCGTTAAGTTTGTTAAGGGCTTCGATGGGGCTGAGGCGGTTGATGTCGATGTTGAGGATTTCGTCGCGCACCTGTTCCAGCACCGGGTCGTCGAGTTGGAAGAAAGAGAGCTGCATGCCGGGGGTGTCGTCCACCGTGGCTAATGCCGCACGCGCCTTGTCGCCCCCGTCCACCTCGCGGCGGTTGTCGCTCTCGAGTTTGTGCAGAATTTGCTCGGCGCGTTGCACGATGTTGCGCGGCATACCCGCCAAGCGGGCCACATGAATACCGAAGCTGTGCTCCGAACCGCCCTTGGCAATCTTGCGCAAGAACACCACCTTGCCATCGATCTCCTTCACCGACACGTTCACATTGACTATGCGCGGGTGGTTGCGTTCCATCTCGTTGAGCTCGTGATAGTGGGTGGCGAAGAGGGTCTTGGGATGCAAGTTGCCGAAGTCGTGGATGTATTCCACTATGGCCCAGGCTATTGAGATGCCGTCGTAAGTGGAAGTGCCGCGCCCCAGTTCGTCGAAAAGGATCAGCGAGCGCTGGCTCATGTTGTTGAGGATGGCGGCCGCCTCATTCATCTCCACCATAAAGGTGGATTCACCCAAAGAAATGTTGTCCGACGCCCCCACGCGGGTGAAAATTTTGTCGACGATACCAATGTGCGCACTCTCGGCGGCCACGAAGCAGCCCACCTGCGCCATAATCACATTCAGCGCCGTCTGGCGCAACAGCGCCGACTTACCCGACATGTTCGGGCCGGTGATCATCATGATCTGCTGGCTGTCGTTGTTCAGGGTGATAGAGTTGGAGATATATGGCTCACCGGCAGGCAGTTGGCGCTCGATTACCGGGTGGCGCGCCTCCGTGAGCGAGATTTCCAGCGAGTCGTCCACCACCGGCCGGCAGTAGTGATTCTCCGCCGACACGCGGGTGAACGAATTGAGCACGTCCAACCGCGCCAGCAGCGCCGCATTGAGCTGCAGCGCCGGCGTGAACCCGGCCACTGCCGTTACCAACTCGTTGAACAGCCGCGCTTGGATGCTGTCAATCTTATCCTGCGCCGTGAGGATTTTTTCCTCGTACTCCTTGAGTTCCTGGGTGATATAGCGCTCGGCGTTGACCAACGTCTGCTTGCGAATCCATTCCGCCGGCACCTTATCGCGGTGGGTGTTGGTCACCTCGATGTAGTAGCCAAACACGTTGTTGAAGCCGATTTTGAGCGAGGGAATGCCGGTGGCTTGGCTCTCGCGCTGCTGAATTTGCAGCAAGTAATCCTTGCCGGAGTAAGCGATGGTGCGCAACTCATCCAACTCATCATCCACGCCGCTGAGAATGTACTCGCCGCGGGCGGCCACGGGCGCATCGTCGCGAATTTCGCGCGAGATGCGGTCGCGTATGGTGGCGCAGGGGTTAAGCTGCTCGCCGATAGCGCGTAGCGACGGCTCATCGGAGCGCAGACAGATATTTTTGATAGGCTCCACGGCCTGCAACGCGTTGCGAATCTGCAAGATTTCGCGCGGACCGATGCGGTCGGCCGCCACCTTGGAGATGAGGCGCTCCAAGTCGCCCACATGCGCCAGATGGTCGTGGATTTCCTCCCGGTCGTCGGGGCTGCGGAAGAACGCGTCGACCACGTTGAGCCGCTCATTGATTTGCTTGATGTCTTTCAGCGGGAACAGCAGCCAGCGGTGCAACGTGCGCGAGCCCATGGGCGTGACGGTGCGGTCCAATACATCGAGCAGACTCTTGCCATCCTCGTCTAACGAGCTGATTAGCTCGAGGTTACGCACGGTGAAGCGGTCCAACCGCACGTACCGGTCTTCCTCAATACGCGCTATCGAAGTTATATGTCCGATGCGCTGGTGCTGCGTGATGTCGAGGTAATGCAGGATGGCGCCCGCGGCCACAATGGCGTCGGGCATATTGTGGATGCCGAAACCCTTGAGCGAGGTGGTGCCGAACTGCTTTTTGAGCCGATCGTTGGCCGCATCCGTGGTGAAAATCCAGTCGTCGAGCTCAAACATCAGATAGCGGTCGGTCAGCGCGCCGGCGGTGCGCTCCTTCAATCCGCGCTGCACCAACAGCTCCTTCGGAGCCATGTTGGCCATGATTTTGTCCACATAGTCGGCCGACCCTTCGGCGGTGAGAAACTCGCCCGTGGAGATGTCCAAAAACGCCACACCGGTGTGCTTCTTACCCCGATGAATCGCCGCAAGAAAGTTGTTCTCGCGATGCGACAACACGTTGTCATTCAGCGCCACACCCGGCGTCACCAGCTCGGTGATACCGCGCTTCACCAACTTCTTGGTAGCCTTCGGGTCCTCCAACTGCTCGCAGATGGCCACGCGCTTGCCGGCCCGTACCAACTTCGGCAGGTACGTGTCGAGCGCATGGTGCGGAAAACCCGCCAGCTCCACATGCTGAGCCGACCCGTTGGCGCGCCGAGTCAGCGTGATGCCCAATATCTCCGAGGCGGTGATGGCATCATCACTAAAAGTTTCGTAGAAGTCACCTACACGAAACAGCAACACAGCATCCGGATGCTTCTGCTTCATCTCCAGATACTGCTTCATCAACGGGGTCTCAACTATTTTCTTGGCCATAATTCAAGAGCTAAAATCATACAAAGTTACAAAAAATTCCGCTTACAGCAAAATCATTCCCCAAATTATTCTGCCCCAACCACCATTTTAAACGCCCAAATCCCCAAAGTTCAGCGTTCCAAACCGCCTAATTCACCCCGAATTTGGCGGTTACAATCCCCAAATTCACCCCAAATTTGGCGGTTTGGATTTTTTACTATTTTTGCTGTGCCAAAAATTTTGTAAAGTTTGTTGGCTGTCCGAGTTAGCCGCGGAAGCGCAGCGCCATCGCACCCGTGCCGCCATTGACCCAGCTGCGCACCACTCGGTGACGGGTGGCATAGCCGGCCATCGGCGTCCAGCCGCACAGGCTGAGCACTTCGCTGTCGGTGATGGTGTGTGGCTCAGCCAAGCGCTCAACCAACACTAAATCAGCGTAATAACCCTCGCGCAGGAAGCCGCGACGGTCGATGCCGAACAGCTCCGCGGGGCAGTTGGCCATGCGGTGCGCCGTCAGCGTCGGCTCAAACATATCGAGCATCGTCGGCAGCGAAAATTGCACCATGGGAGCGCCGCTCACCGCGTGGAACACGTCGCCCTCCTTCTCGCCGAGCAGATGCGGCGCATGGTCGGTGGCCACGATGTCGAGTCGCCCTTGGCGCAACGCCTCGCGCAGCGCCTCGCGATCTGCCGCCGATTTCACCGCCGGATTCATCTTGATTCGCGCCCCGAGGCGGGCGTAATCGTCTGTGCACCAAAGCAAATGGTGGGGCGACACCTCGCCCGTTATCTGTCGGCCGGCAGGCGAATCAGCCGCGTCGAACAGCCGCGTCTCAGCTGCCGTGGTGATGTGCGCCACGTGCAACCGTGTGCCGTAATGTGCCGCCAACTCCATAGCGCGCTCGGTGGCTGCCACACACGCCTCCACCGGCCGCAGCCGCGAATGCGCGGAGATGTCGGCCACATCGAGCGTCGGCCGCAACCGCGCCGTCACCTCGTTGATAATCCGCTGATCCTCGGCATGCACCACCACCCGACCGGGTTGGTCGGCAAACACCGCCCGCAGCGCCTCGCGCTCATCCAGCAGCATATTCCCTGTCGACGAGCCCATAAACACCTTTACAGCAGCCACTTGCGAGTAGTCAGCCCGCTGCAATTCAGCCAAATTTCCGCTCGTCGCGCCAAGCATAAAGCCATAATTGGCCGCAGACGAAGCCTCAGCCCGCTGCATCTTATCCTCCCACGCCGCGAGGGTCGTTGTGGTAGGCACACAATTGGGCATATCTATATAAGAAGTGACGCCGCCGGCCACCGCCGCCGCACTTTCCGACACAATCGTGGCCTTGTGAGTCAGCCCCGGCTCGCGAAAGTGCACATGGCAATCAATCGCGCCCGGCAGCAACATCGCGCCGCACGCATCCACCACCTCACAACCACGCGGCCGCTCGCCCACGTACTCGCCCCGCCCGATTCGCGCTATCAGCGCACCATCGGTCAGAAGCCAGCCCGCAAACGGAGCCTCTTCGCCGCTGACAATCAGCGCATTATGAATCAGCACGTTCATGCTTCCTTGCTATAATCAGGGTACTTGTGCCACATACTGTGCCACTTCAAGCGAATCACCCCGAACACAGCCTCACCAAAAATGCCGCTGCTCATCTTCGATGTGCCAAGCACACGGTTCACAAAAATAATCGGCACCTCCGTGATCTTGAAGCCATACTTGTACGCCGTAAATTTCATCTCGATTTGGAAAGCGTAGCCCTTGAAGCGCACCTGATCGAGCGGCAGCGCTTCGAGCACACGCCGACGATAGCACACAAATCCGGCCGTAGTGTCATGCACCGGCATGCCCGTGATAAACCGCACATACTTCGAAGCATAATACGACATCATCACACGGCCCATCGGCCAATTCACCACATTCACACCCGTCACATATCGCGACCCGATGGCCACATCCGCGCCTTCCTCAGCCGTGGCCTTCAGCAGCTTCAACAAATCCTGCGGATTATGCGAAAAATCAGCATCCATCTCGCAGATATAATCATAACCCTGCTGCAGAGCCCACTTAAACCCCGTGATATAAGCCGTGCCCAAGCCCAACTTACCCGTGCGCTCAATCAAATTCACACGACCCGGATTCGCCGCAATCTTCTCGCGAACGATCGCAGCAGTCCCATCCGGCGAATTGTCATCAATGACCAACACGTCGAAATCACGTTCCAGCGCAAGAACCGCGTCAATAATTGCCGCCGCATTCTCACACTCATTATACATAGGAATAATAACCACCGCCTCATGCGCGGTCTCAGATCCTTTCATACTCATAATCAACAAATTAAACTAACGCCAAGGCCAAACCGACCTTTTCCACTGCAAAATTACCAAAAAATCACCACATAGCCAAAAAAAAATGCACCGCCCCTCCCTCCCGCAGCGCCGGGCAGCATCAGCGGTGTTCGGCGCAGCGAAGCGCCCGCCGCGGGGCGGTTCGGTGGCGAGGCGGCAGCCGAGCGGCGCGGAAGCGCCCCGCCCCCGCAGCCGCGTAGCCGCCCGCGCCCCCTTTCAGGGGAGGGCCGGGGTGGGGCTCCGCCCGCACAGGCACAAAAACGAAGCACGAGGCTGTCGTCGCGACGCCCCGTACTCAATACACAATTATCTATAAAACAACTATTTTTTGCTACTTATATATTACCTTAAAACTTTCAGAATTTTGGTTACTCAACGCAATGAGTTATCGTGTTGCCAAATAATGACAACCGGCCATCACGTCGAGCGGACAAGTTCTGAAAATGGATAGTATTTGGGTCATTGGAGAACGTTAGGTAGTCTCATCTATACACCCGATATTTTGGCGATGTCATTTATTTGCGGTGCAAATTTACAACAGATTTCACAACTTTGTATCAATTATATAGTTAAAAAATCTTAACAACCCCGAGATTTTTACTTTGCCCCGTCTTTTTCCTAACTTTTTGACGTATATTTGCAAAAATTTAAACTTTTTTCAATTATGGCACTTAGCTTGGTTCTGAACGAAAACATAACCGCCAACCCGCCGGCCTGCTCCTCTTATTGGTGGGGCGACCCCGACATGTTGGTTGACGAGGACAATTTCGACTGGCCGCACACCGCCGACGGCGCCGACCTCATCTTTATCGGCCAAATCAATTTAGCCGACCTGCCGGCCGACAGTCCGCTACCGCACGATGGTCTGTTGCTCTTCTTCGCCGACATCGACTACTTCCTCGGCAACTACGACGCCGACCCCACCGGCGGCATCGGCCTCTGGCCCGAGGACGCCTGCCGCGTAATTTACTACCCCAAACCGCTCCTCAACCGCATCAACCGCGTCCAATTCCTCGACAACGGCCTCCCAAGCACCCCGCGCGCCCGCAGCTTCGTCCTCGCCCACTGCGAACCGACAGCCTACGACCTCAAACTCCTCGGCCGCCCCGCATGCTTCGAATGGGCCGACTGGCCCAAACCCTGCGAAGGCTGGCAACTGCTGCTGCAGGTCGACACCGAGGAACTGCCCGACCACACCCTCCGCTTCTACGACGACGGCCTCCTATACTTCATCATCCACCCCGACGACCTCGCCCAAGGCCGCTTCGACCGCGTCCGCGCATTCCTATACTCCACATAGTGGCCTTTTGTTCAATTTTTTACTAAAATTTGAAGTAACATTGTAAAATTTTGTTAAAGTGGTGGAAGTTTGTGCGATATTTCATTTTTTTGCTGTAACTTTGCTAAAAATTCAATAATCCGAACCAAAATACCACTTCGACATAAAATTTATGGAAAAAATCGACAACCTCGACCGTAAGATTCTCCACATTATTATGCGCAACGCCCGCATCCCCTCCAAGGACGTGGCCGTTAGTTGCGGCGTATCTCGTGCCGCAATCCACCAACGCATCCAGCGCCTGATCGAACTCAACGTTATCACCGGCTCCGGCTACCAAGTCAACCCCAAAGTACTCGGCTACTCCACCTGCACTTACATCGGCGTAAACCTCGAACGCGCCGCCACATATCGCGATGTCATCCCCGAATTCGAAAAAATCCCCGAAATCGTGGAATGCCACTTCACCACCGGCCCCTACACCATGCTCATCAAACTCTACGCCCGCGACAACGAACACCTCATGGACCTGCTCAACAACAAGATCCAAATGATCCACGGCGTCACCGGCACCGAAACCCTCATCTCCCTCGAGCAATCTATCGCCCGCGAAATCCCCACCAACTACGTAGAAGAATAACCCCCATCCCCATACCCCCGGAGGGACGAGCCACCACCCCACCCACGGCCGTCCCTCCTTTTTTATACCCTCCCGCCCACATAAAAGTGGGCGCATTTCACAATGCGCCCACTCGCGGTTTTCCTTAACTTTAAAATTTGGGTTTCCTAATGCTTTTCAGTTTTGAGTGTCATCAGACACTTTGCAAAGTTACGTAATATTTTTAGAACATTTTTACCCCCCCCCGTTAATTTTTGTTAATTTTATATTAATATTAATCAACTCACAAAACGCCCCCCAAAACCGGCCGCCGCACACAATCCTAAGAAAATCAGACAATTCAGTGAGCGTCAAACCAGCGGCGAACACTCGCAAAGTCTACACTTCCATCAGCCAAACGCAAGCCCTCAACCTCGGCCTTGGGAACAGTTTTCACAATCAATTGAGGCATTTTTTCCATAGCCATCTCGTCGTTTAGTACTTTAACATTGGAATCCTTCATTTTCCACCTCACAATTACTTCCCTTAAAGCATCTTTCACCGCATCACTCAACTCCATCAACCAATCCTCTCTATGGCCGTGAATAATAAGGTAAATCACATATTGATCCGAAGATATCTCCGAAAGCCGAAGGTTCATTGGAAGACGATGCAAAGCCTCTTCGCCACAGGTTCCATCCTTAATATTATGGTAAAGTGTGAGTGAATCTGCGAATTTTTGCCGAATATCTCCGACAAATTCATCAAAACGTGGCGTCGCGCTCTTCGGTGAAGACGATTTAGCTTCAATAAAAGCCAAATAAGGACTCATAAGCACCACGCACTCACAAGATTTGCGACCACTGTTCGGGCCCATCAGTGGATCTTTCTCGATGAGGAAGACATCGTCATCGGGAAAAGAAAAAAGCATAAACGATTCTATAAACTCCATGATTAGAGACTGATCTCATCCTTGTACAACTCAATTGCTTGGTCGATGATGGGGTTCTTGGGCATTTCGTTGCGAAGATTACCAATGGTAATATCTGCATCAGTAAAGGATATAACCGGCACATCGAGACTGCGTTGATGTGCAAGAATATACAACCGCTTAATAACAAAGTAAGAGTGCGATGCAATGAAGAATTGCACGCCGGCTTCAGCCAAAATGCATATCTGCTGCAAGAAGCGCGTGATATACATCGGATGCAAATTGGCTTCAATCTCATCGATTATGATAACTGAATGATTATCAAGATAGCGATTGCCCAACAGCAACTCAATAATCGAGATTTTCTTGACACCTTCCGAGGTTCCCTGCGCCTGATAAATGCGATTGCGTTTATCGTGGAACTGCCACTCGCGTTTCTCCTCATCATACTCCAATCGGCCGCCTATCATATCGCTGATTTCACTGCGCACTTGCGAGAATGCCTTGAAATTGCGTCCCTTACGCGTTTTGAGGATAGCCTTAGCCAAATCATAATACGGATCCTCAAAACCGAAGGCCGAATACGAGTCGCGCGATTCCAATATTATGTCCTTGATTGAAAGAATCTCTTTGGCGGGAATAAACACTGAATTGGATTCACGCGGCGCGAAGCTATTCACCTCAATATTAGCCTGCTTGGTGGTAGATGGGCCGAAAGAAAAGGAAAAGCGCTCACCTGCATCAGATTCTATGCCTACAGACAACGACCGCTCGCCCTTGCGCACAATACCGCCCAAAGTATTGGTTTGGAATGTCCAATACAACTTATCCGACAAAATATCTCTATCGGTGCGATTCTCCCTACCTCGCTTGTATTGCTCCACCGTTTTGAGAGCCGAGAATAGAGCTTTCAACAGAAAGGTCTTTCCCGACTGATTGGGGCCGATAATCAAATTTATATTGCTGAGCGAATTGCAATCCAAGGCTGAAATCGGGCCAAGATTTGATATAGATAGACGCTGAATCATACCACTAAAAATTCTTTGGCCGTAAAGTTAGCGAATTTTTTTGAAATAATGATCAAAAACCCCAAATTATTTTGCTGCCGGGTGGGGGTGGGTGGCGTTGCGGCGGAGTTGGGCGGGGGAGATGCGGG
>CAMGBT010000043.1 GCA_946011725.1 uncultured Bacteroidales bacterium
TTCAGGCGGTTAGGCACAGCGAACGCGGACGCGGCAGGCCGCGTCCCTACTGATTTTGGGTCAATGTAAAAAAGCAGTTGAAGTCTTAAAACATTTCCGAGAGCGTTAATTTTTTATATCTGCCACTTGTAGCCCCGTCGTAGCGCGAAAATTGATTAATGGACCTGCGGTGGTCAACAGCGAAGCTATTGCGCATACCCCTCAACCCCACATTGGCGAAGCCTATGTGGGGATAAAGCACTCTATATCAACCATGTACCGCGGAGCGGTTCCAATTACCGAGCATCAACCGGCGGACGTTTTGGAACCGCTCCGCGGTACGGGATGGAGGGGGGGTATCCGGACCCCACAAAGGCACTACGCTCCGGCCGCTTCGCTTGCCCTGCGCTTCGTGCCATTGTGGGGCTGGGGGTATGCGAAACCGCTCCGCGGTTCACGCTATATCCATTTTTGTTGGCGCAACGCGGCACCCAAACTCCTGTGGATTTTTGCCAACTGTGCTACTCGCGGTAAACTTTTGACACACTTTCTTTTGCAGATTTAACAACCGTTTTTTTACATTGATCCTAAAATATCACCACGTTTAATAGTTAGAATAAGAGGTGAGTCCGTTTGTATTGTATTTGGATTCTTCATCATCACATCCCTGATATTGGGGTGCAAATCAGAAATTTTCAGAACATAATGAGCAGAGCCAAAATCTTCAAATCTACGACCTTGAGATTGGAATTCGTCTATACAAAATTGATTACCAAGGTTTGTGAAATCTTCTTTAGGCAGAGAGAAAAAGGTCGGTATGTATTCTGATTTAGACGCTAAATATTCAGGACGATTTGTCGTGTAAAAGTAGCCACACAAGCCGTAGAAACTAAAGCGACCGAAAGAATAAGATAAATCCCTTTCATTTTGGTATTGATATAAAGATGACGACTCCATCCTATAAAATGAAGAATTATTGATATTCACTCATTCGCATAGATTTAATTCTTCCATTCATTGCTTCGACAGTTAAAAGCAATAATTGATTGTTGGCACCTTGATGAAGTAGCAAAGCGAAATTGTCCGAATTCTCCATGCGACCCATTTGAACGTGAATAGGATTGGACCCACATTTCAAGGTTTCAAATTTACAGCGTAAATAATCTACATATTCACGCCTGCTTGACATTTCATAGAATACCGCATCAGATGTATAATGAAAGTCTTTGTCAAGAAAAGGTTCTAAAATATTTACGTCCAAATTTTGCCAACATAAAGCGACTTTCTCAACGAGTTGTTTCTGATTAAGATGCACAAGTAACGGTGAGTTTTTTTGGGGCAAAAGTGAAATGGTGTCATATTTTGCGGCATACGAACCTCCACAAATATTTTGAGTTCCATCAGTGTCAAAACACCACAAGCTCCCGATTACCAACACAGGGATTATATCATGCAGTCTCAATTGATCATGTTTTATCTTTTCATTGATGAAAGATATGTCAATCAATTTATTGTCTTCAAAATAAGGCATTACATATAGCCATATGTCGGATGAAGAACCGGTCATTCGATAAATCAGGTCTGGTTTCTTTTTCAGTGAAGCAGCATCATCATACGACCAAGAATCATTCAATTTGGCCACGTTAGAATTGCACTGGTGAAAACTTTCATATAAAGTTTCAATCAAGAACTGCCTCAGCTTTTCGCCAGTTAATGCATCTCCCATCTTCTCACCATTAGTACATTTGTGAGAATAGATATAAGGTTCTCCGTTGATGATTAATCTCATCATAAGAAATTATTTTTAAGTCATTTAATTAAAATTGATATATATTAGAAGCAAATACCACAGTCATATTTATAATACGTAAATTTGTCTGTTGTACTAACTTCGGCAGAGCCATCCTCGTTGAAGTTTATACGTACATGCTCACGAGTTAGTCCTTCCCACTCGTTCCAATAGGGGCCTTTTAAAAAAGCTACGAACTGCGGGGTCAGGCGGCTACCTTCTTCCGTTAGGTCGTAGTCATAAGAAAAGTCACTCCCATCTTGAGAGTCTCGCCATCTTCGTCGTCGCACATACATGTATACAGCCTTTCCACGTATCGGGAAATCTTGTAATACTCGCCATTGTTTCATACTGCAAAGTTACGAACTTTTACAGAATTTAACAACTGTTTTTTTATATTGATCCGTTAAAACCATTTCCGAGAGCGTTATTTTTTTATATCTGCCACTTGTAGTCCGTAGCCTCGAGGCTTGCCTCGGGGGACCCCGGATGGTCCCGTCGTAGCGCGAAAATTTGATCTATGAACCTGGGGGTAGTCAACAGCAAAGCTGTTGCGCATACCCCTCAACCCCACATAGGCTTCGCCAATGTGGGGATAAAGTACTCTATATCAACCATGTGCCGCGGAGCGGTTCCAATTACCGAGCATCAACCGGCGGACGTTTTGGAGCGGCGGCTGAGGCGGGCCAAGATGGCCGCGCGGGTTGCAATTTTGTTAATTTTTCCTTTTTTGGCCAATTTATTGTACGTATGGGTGAATTTCTTGGCGATTTTTTTCGTAACTTTGCAGCCGAAATTCCTTTAATGTTGTTATAGATAATAAGATACATTAATATAATCGAATATGAAGCGTAACTTTTTTGTAAGCAACTGCGTGGCAGTTGCGGTGGCTTTAATGGCCACCATGAGTGCTTGTTCCGGCGGCGATCAGCAGCAACAAGCACAGGCTCCAACCCTGAAGGTTCTGACCGTGGAGGAAGTGTCCGCTACTTTGCAGCAGACTTACCCCGCCCAAATCAAAGGTAAAACTGACATCGAAATCCGTCCACAAGTATCGGGCTTCATCACCAAGGTGTGTGTGGACGAAGGCCAACAGGTTCGCAAGGGTCAGGTGCTGTTCACCATCGACCAAGTGCAGTTCCAAGCCGCTGTGGATCAAGCGCAAGCTGCTGTGAACACAGCCCGCACCAACGTGGCTAATGCCCAAATCACTGAAGCCAACCAACGTGCGCTGTATCAGCGCAACATCATCAGCCAAAACGCTTGGCAAACCAGCGAAAACCAGCTGCATGCCGCCCAAGCTCAGTTGGCTCAAGCCGAAGCCGCTCTCACTTCCGCTCGCAAGAATCTGAGCTACTGCCAGGTGGTGGCTCCCTGCGACGGCGTAGTCGGTTCGATCCCCAACCGTGAAGGTTCGCTGGCCTCGCCCTCGTCGGCTGTGCCTTTGACCACTGTGAGCGATAACTCGCAAGTTTACGCTTACTTCTCTTTCACTGAGAAAGATATGTTGGAAATGACCAACAACGGCACCACCTCGCTTGACGCTGCCGTGCGCGCGCTGCCGGAAGTGTCGCTGCTGCTTGCCGACGGTGCCGAATACGGCCTGAAGGGCAAGGTGGCCACCGTGTCGGGTGTGATCGACAGCTCCACCGGTTCCTCGACCGTGCGCGCTCTGTTTGACAACCCCTCCGGCATGCTGCGCTCGGGCAACACCGGCAAAGTGGCCATTCCCGTCACCGTGGACCACGCCATCCTCGTGCCCCAGAATGCCACCTTCGAAGTGCAAAGCTTCCGCTACGTGTTCTGCCTGAATGATTCCAACGTAACCGTTAACACCCAAATCGAAGTGCTGTCCCTGAATGATGGCAAGAACTTCGTGGTAACCTCCGGCCTCAAGCCCGGCGACCGCGTGGTGATCGAAGGTGTCGGCACCAGCGTGCGCACCGGCATGACCGTCAACCCCGCCCCCGCGCAGGAGCAAGCCCAACAACAACCCGCCGAGCAGCAATAATCGGCTCCATCAGCTGTTATTCTCCTTTCTCCCCAAATCTTAGTTTAACTCCAAAGAAAGAAACGACAAATGAAACTGGATACGTTTATTAACCGCCCGGTGCTGTCGACGGTAATATCAATCTTCATCGTGCTGTTAGGTATCATCGGCATTGCCACTCTGCCTATCACACAGTACCCCGACATTGCGCCCCCAACCGTGCAGGTGAAGACCACCTACACCGGCGCTAACGCTCAAGCCGTGCTCAACTCCGTGATTCAACCCTTGGAAGAATCTATCAACGGTGCCGAGGGCATGCAATACATCACCTCAACCGCCACCAACACCGGTGAGGCCACCATCGAAATCACCTTCCGCCAGGGCTTTGACCCCAACATGGCCGCTGTGGACGTGCAAAACCGCGTGTCGAAGGCTGCCAACCTGCTGCCCTCCGAGGTTAACCAAGTGGGCGTAATCACCCAGAAGCGCCAAACCGCCATGCTCGTGGCCGTGGCTTTGGTTGATACCACCGGCCGCTATAACTGCGAGTTCCTCGATAACTACATGAAAATCAACGTGGTGCCCGAACTCCAACGTGTCAATGGTGTGGGCGACGTGCTCACCTTTGGTGCCGACTACTCCATGCGCGTGTGGCTCAAGCCCGACGTGATGGCCCAGTACGGCCTGATGCCTACCGACATCTCCGCCGCCTTGGCCGAGCAGAACGTGGAAGCCGCTCCCGGTACCTTCGGCGAAAACTCCAACCAGAGCTTCCAATATGTTATGCGCTACCGCGGCCGTTTGACCGATGCTGAAGAATTCGGCAACATCGTGGTGCGCGCCACCGACAACGGCGAAGTGCTCCGTCTGCGCGACGTGGCCGACATCGAACTCGGTCGTGTGACTTACGGCAACGGCTCCAAGTCAAACGGCTACGTATCGTCCATGGCCATCGTGTTCCAATCCCCCGGCTCCAACGCCACCCAGATCATCAACGACTGCTTGGCTGTGGTTGAAAAGCTGAAAGCCGACCTCCCCGAAGGCCTCGAATACGACGTGCCTATGAACAACAACGAGTTCCTCTTCGCCTCGATCCACAACGTAATCCGCACCCTGATCGAAGCCTTCGTGCTCGTGTTCTTCGTGGTATACATCTTCCTGCAAGACTTCCGCTCCACCCTCATCCCGGCCATCGCCATCCCTGTGGCCTTGATCGGTACCTTTGCCGTGCTCAGTGTAATCGGCTTCTCCATCAACCTCATCACCCTCTCCGCTCTGGTATTGGCCATTGCGATTGTGGTGGACGACGCCATTGTGGTGGTGGAGGCCGTCCACGCCAAGTTGGACCAAGGCTACACCTCGTCGCGGCGCGCATCCATCGACGCCATGAACGAAATTGCCGGCGCGCTCATCTCCATCACCTTGGTTATGATGCTGGTGTTCATCCCCGTGTCGTTCATGCCCGGCACCTCCGGTATCTTCTACCAGCAATTCGGTTTGACCATGGCCATCGCCATCGGCTTCTCCGCCGTGAACGCGTTGACCCTGTCGCCCGCCTTGTGCGCCCTGTTCCTCAAACCCCATAACACCGATTCCACCCTCAAAGAGCGCATGGGCCAAGCCTACTCCGCCGCCGGCGAAGTGGTTAAGCAGCGCTTCACTCGCAGCTTCGGCGTCAACTTCCCGCCGTTGGTAACCCTGCTGCTGCTCATCGCCACCATCACCTTCATGGTGCTCGACTGGTTCTCCTTCGAGAACGTGATGCTCAGCACCGTGGCCGTGGTCGTAGCTCTGCTGGCCGTACTCGGCCTCTTCGGCAAGCGCTTCCACAAAGCATTCGAATCCGGCTACGAAAAACTGCTCAATAAATATAAGAAAGGTGTGCAATTTATGGCACGCCACAAAGTCACCGCCTTCGGCACTGTGGCCATCTCTGTTGTCCTCCTCGGCTGGCTGATGTCGACCACACCGTCGGCTATGGTGCCTAACGAAGACACCGGCATGTTCTTCGCCATGATTGACATGCCCGCCGGCACCTCCAAGGAGCGCACCCAAGAGGTCATCGACCAAATGGAAAAACTCGTGTTGGAAGAACCCTCCGTTCGTCTGTGCGAATCCATCACCGGTTACTCCTTCATGGCCGGCGCAGGCCCCACCTACGGCGCTATGATTATCAAGCTCAAAGACTGGTCGGAACGCGAGGAGAGTGTCGACGACCTCATCGCTCGCCTCACCATCAAAGCCGCTTCCATCAAGAATGGCCGTATCATGATGTTCGCTCCGCCTATGATTACCGGTTACTCCATCACCAACGGTTTCGAAATCAAGATGCAGGACAAAACCGGCGGCGACATCAACAACTTCTTCGCTGTAGTACAGCAATTCCTGGGCCAACTCAACCAACAGCCCGAAATTGCCATGGCTTACACCACCTTCAACCCCTCCTTCCCCCAATACTTAGTGGACATCGACGCTGCCAAGGCCAAGCAAGCCGGCATCAGCCCCCAAACCATCCTCTCCACCCTGCAAGGTTACTACGGCGGTATGTACGTGTCGAACTTCAACCGCTTCGGTAAGATCTACCGCGTGATGATGCAAGCCACCCCCGATAGCCGCACCTCGCTCGAAAGCCTTCAAAACATCAAGGTGCGCAACGGCAACGAGATGGCCCCTATCTCCAACTTCGTCACCCTCACCCGCGTGTACGGCCCCGACGTGCTCAACCGCTTCAACCTCTTTAACTCCATCTCCGTCAACGGCTCGCCCGCACCCGGATACACCTCCGGCGACGCCATCGCCGCCATCCGCCGCGTCGCTGCCGAATCCCTGCCCCAAGGCTACGGCTACGAGTTCGCCGGCATGACTCGCGAAGAAGCCGGTTCATCCTCCGGCAGCTCCACCGCCGTCATCTTCGGCCTATGCTTGCTGTTCGTTTACCTGCTCCTCTCCGCACAGTACGAGAGCTACCTCCTTCCCTTCGCCGTTATCCTGTCGATTCCCTTCGGCCTGATGGGCGCATTCATCTTCGCTCGATTCTCCGACATCTCCAACAGCATCTACCTGCAAATCGCCCTGATTATGCTTATCGGTCTGTTGGCTAAGAACGCCATCCTTATCGTGGAATTCGCCCTCGACCGCCGCAAAGCCGGCATGAGCGTGTTCAACGCTGCCGTGTCCGGCGCCGCCGCCCGTCTGCGTCCTATCTTGATGACTTCCTTGGCCATGGTTATCGGCCTGCTGCCCATGATGCTCTCAACCGGCGTTGGCGCTAACGGCAACCGTGCCCTCGGCACCGGCTCCGTAGGCGGTATGCTCATCGGCATGATTCTCCAAATCTTTGTGGTTCCAGCCCTGTTCTGCATCTTCCAACTCATCCAAGAGAAGTTCACCCCCATCAAGTGGGAAACCGAAGAACCCGGTGGCACCATCGAAAGCGAAATCGAACAATACGCTCAATAATCCAACCGGCCGGGCCGGCTCACCCCAGCCGGCCCGCCATTACACACTGCAATACAAATGAAAACTTCAATCAAAGCAGCATTAGTGGCAACGGCCTTTGTAGCCTCGCTTTCAAGCTGTAACATATATAAAAAATACGAGACGCCCACCGACACGCCCCTCACTCAATCTTACGCCGAAGCACTCGCTCAGGAGCAAGATTCCACCGAGTTCGGCAACCTCCGCTGGGAAGAAGTCTTCACCGACCCCCTGCTGGTTGACCTCATCAACAGCGCTCTGGCCAACAACACCAACTACCGCAACGCCCAGCTCAACGTAGAAGCCGCTCAAGCCGCCCTCCAAGGTGCTCGCTTGGCTTACCTCCCCTCCGTGGCTCTCGCGCCCAACGGCGCCGGCGCCAAGTACGGCTCACAAGACTTCGGCTGGTCGTACACCATCCCCATGCAAGTGTCGTGGGAAATCGACATCTTCGGCAAGCTCCTCAATAGCAAACGTGGCGCCCAAGCCGCTCTGCTCCAATCCGAAGCATACCAGCAAGCCGTCCGCTCGCAAATCATTGCATCGGTGGCCAACTGCTACTACTCCTTAGTGGCTGTGCAGCAGCAACTTACCCTCTCGCGCAACACCGCCGCCCTCTGGCGCGAAACCGTCCAATCCATGCGCGACCTCAAAGAAGCCGGCAACACCACCGAAGCAGCCGTCATGCAATCCGAGGCTAACTACTACTCCATCCAAGCCTCAATCACCGACCTCGAAGCCCAATTGGTGCAACTCAACAACGCCATGTCGCTGCTGCAAAACGTCATGCCCCGCACATGGACCGTCAACGAGCAATCGGCCCTCTCAGCTCCCGCCATCGCCGCCAACGGCGTCGAAATGCGCTGGCTGGCCGCTCGCCCCGACGTAGCCGCCTCCGAAATGGCACTCGCTTCGGCTTACTACGCCACCAACTCCGCCCGCACCAACTTCTACCCCTCACTCGCCATCACCGCCAACGGCGGGTTCACCAACCTCCTCGGCTCGATGATTTCAAACCCCGGCGACTGGTTCATCCAACTCGCCGGACAGTTGACCGCCCCCCTCTTCTCCCGCGGCCGCAACATCGCCCAGCTTCGCGCTTCCAAAGCACAACAGCAAATCGCCCTCAACAACTTTGAGTACACCTTGCTGAGCGCCGCATCCGAAGTGTCCAACGCCCTCACCGTCTACGACCGCAACGGCGTCAAGCGTCAATACCTCGTGGCTCAAGTCGCCGACCTCACCCAAGCCGTGTCGATGACCCAAGACCTCATGACCTACTCCACCGGCTCGGTCGACTACCTCAATGTGCTCACCGCTCAACAAACCCTCTTGGCCGCCCAAATCTCCCTCATCGGCTGTGATTTGGCCCGCCATCAGAGCGTAATCAACCTCTACCAATCAATGGGCGGCGGCCGTTAATCCGATACCTCAAAATCCTCAATACCACAGAATTATGATTAGTCCATTAGCATACGTCGACCCATCGGCCCGTTTGGGCAAGGATGTAATCGTGCATCCTTTCGCTTACATCGACAAGAACGTTGAAATCGGCGACAACTGCGAAATCATGCCTTACGCCTCAATCCTAAGCGGCGCTCGCCTCGGCAAGTGCAACAAGGTCTTCCAAGGCTCCATCATCTCCGCCACACCACAAGACTTCCGCTGGAAAGGCTGCGACTCATTCTGCATCATCGGCGATAACAATACCATCCGCGAAAACGTAATCATCAACCGCAGCATCAACCCCGACGGCGCCACACGCCTCGACGACCAAATCTTCGTCATGGCCAAATCCCACATCGGCCACGACAGCCACATCCACTCACGCTGCGTGCTCGGCAACGGCGTAGCCGTGGCCGGCGGTGTCGAAATCGAATCCGGATGCATCCTCTCCTCCGCTGCCATCCTCCACGAAGGCGTCCACATGGGCCGCCTCTCGATGGTCAAAGGCGGATGCCGCATCTCCGGCGACATCCCACCCTACGTAATCATCGCCCACAACCCCGCCGGCTACTACGGTGTAAACTCCCACGTCCTCACCAAACACGCCGGATTCACCGAAGCCCAAATCGACGACATCGCCAAGGCCTACCGCCACATCTACCAATCCTCAACCTCGCTCTTCAATGCACTCCAACGCATCGAAAGCGACATCGACCCCAGCGACTATCGCGACGAAATCCTCCGCTTCATCCGCAGCGCAAAACAGCGCATCGTGGGCGAACGCAAACTCGACGACTAAACAACCTCAAAAATTCGCTTCATAGTGTAAGAGGCGCCCGCACCGGTGACGGTCCGAGCGCCTCACTTTTTACTTATAACACCCTGAATACCAGCAATATGCCCCATTTAAAGTGGGGCAACATGTTGAATTACAGTCTGTTATAGCGGTGCAAAATCGCCTGCCGAACAGCCGCAGGTTCTGCGGTGAGGCGGAAGCCGAACAGCCGCGCCCATCTCTGCCGCCGGCTCGCTTTTTTGTATCAGCTCTGAGCTTTAGCGAAGCGCCCGCGTAGATTTTCCCCTCCTTTTTTCAAAAATATTTGAAAAAATTGCGCATATGTAGAAAATTTTTGCTACCTTTGCGAGAATAAAAAATCTGAAAAGATATGTCTTCTAAACCTTACGACTTTCTAATTGTGGGTGCCGGCCTTTATGGCGCCACTTTTGCCCACCGCGCCACTCGCGATGGGTTGCGATGCTTGGTAGTCGACCGCCGCGACGTTGCCGGCGGCAATCTTTATACCACCAAAATCGGTGAAATCAATGTGCACGCCTACGGCCCGCACATTTTCCGTACCTCTGACAAAACAATTTGGGATTTCGTGGCTTCGTTGGTAGAAATGAAGCCCTACAAGCACCAGGCTATGTCGCTTGGTGCCGATGGTATTTACCGCCATCTGCCTTTCAATATGCACACTTTCAGCGAGTTATGGGGCGTGAAAACCGCCGAAGAAGCCAAAGCCATGCTCGACAAGCAGCGTGCCGACGCCCCCGAAAATCCCATGAACCTCGAAGATCAGGCCATCGCAATGGTGGGTCGCGACCTCTACGAACTGATGGTCAAACGCTACAACGAAAAGCTCTGGGGACGCCCATGCGCCAACCTGCCCTCGTTCCTGATCAAACGCATCCCCCTGCGCTTCACTTACGACAACAACTACTTCGACGACGAATACACCGGCGTACCCGTAGGCGGTTATAACCTGCTGTTCGACAAGCTGTTGGCCGGCGTTGAAGTCCGCCTCGGCATCGACTTCTTCGAGCACCGCCAAGAGCTCATGGACCAAGCCCGCCACACCATCTTCACCGGCAAGGTCGACGAGTACTTCGACTACCGTTTCGGCCGCCTCGACTACCGCACCCTCCGATTCGAGCACGAAGTAGTCAACAAAACCATGGCCCAGCCTTGCGCCGTAATCACCGACAACACCACCGAACACGAATACGTGCGCAGCTGCGAGCACAAGCACTTCGACTTCCAAAACGCCGACGCCCCCACCACCGTCCTCTCCCGCGAATACTCCGTGGAATACACCGACGGCATGGAAGCCCTCTACCCCGTCAACGATATCCGCAACATGGCCATCTACGCCCGCTACCACGACCTCGCCAACCGCGAGCTCAACGTCACCTTCGGCGGCCGCCTTGCCGAATATCACTACTACGACATGGCCCCCATCATTGCCAAAGCCCTCAAAGACTACGACAACGTCCTTGACCACCTGCAATGAGCACCGAGCAAGATAACAGCACCACCCAACCCCACACCCTCTCCAAACGAGATCGGGTGTGGCGCTGGATGCGCCGATACCTGCGCATCCCCGCTCTGCTTTTCATAGCCCTGCTCTGCTACCTCACCTTCTTCGGCGAATACTCCGCACCCCTCAAAGCCGAGTACCAGCACCAACTCGACTCGCTCCAGCAATGCCTCAACCGCGAGCAAGACTCACTCCAATACTATCGCGATCTCAACCGCCGCCTCAGCTGCGACCCCGAGCTCATGGAGCAAGTGGTGCGCGAACAATATCACATGAACCGTCCCGGCGAGGACGTATTTGTATTTATCAATGACCAAGACAACCAATAACCCCTCCAACCGCCGCGACCTCTGCGCCCTGCTCAGCTCCCTCGGCCTGCTGTTGATCGCAATATCCATGTTAGTACCCGTGCTCAAAGGCTCATTCGACCAAGCACTCTGGTACCGCTACATCTACGCCGCCGGCGCCGCCATCTGCCTCGCAGCTTCGCTGTTCAACCCCTCCGCCGACCTCGACACCCGCTCACGCCGATGGCAGCGTATCGAATCATGGAGCTCAATCCTATTCGCCACCGGCGCCGCATTCATGTTCATCCCCGACCAATCACCACGCGACTGGGTGGCATTCACACTCGCTGCCGCAGCTCTGCGCCTCATCTGCTTCTTCCGATCATTCTTCGCCCGGAAAAAGCAAGCACAAAACAATAATTAGCCCCCTTTTGTGAAAAAATTATTATTTTTTTCGCAAATATTATGCGAATTACGGAAATTTTTCGTAAATTTGCACACCGAAAAAAGTAATCCAAAGTTCAACCGAACATAATTATTCCAATAGACTGATAATCAACCCAATATTACAAAAATAAAATTATGACAAAAATCGGTATTAATGGCTTCGGTCGTATCGGTCGCTTCGTCTTCCGCGCCTCGACCAAACGCAACGACATCGAAGTAGTTGCTATCAACGACCTGCTCCCCGTTGACTACATGGCTTACATGCTCAAATATGACACCATGCACGGCCAATTCGAAGGCGAAGTTAGCTTCGACCTCGAAAAAAGCGAACTCATCGTTAACGGCAAACACATCCGCGTAACCGCTTGCCGCGACCCCAAAGAAATCAACTGGGCTGCCGTTGGCGCTGAATACGTAGTTGAATCTACCGGCCTCTTCCTCACCAAAGAAAAAGCTCAGGCTCACATCGAAGCCGGCGCTAAATACGTGGTTATGTCCGCTCCCTCCAAAGACGACACCCCCATGTTCGTTTGCGGCGTAAATGCCGACACCTACGTTAAAGGCACCCAATTCGTTTCCAACGCCTCCTGCACCACCAACTGCCTCGCTCCCATCGCCAAAGTCCTCAACGACAAATTCGGTATCGTTAACGGCCTCATGACCACCGTTCACTCCACCACCGCTACCCAAAAAACCGTTGACGGTCCCTCGATGAAAGACTGGCGCGGCGGCCGTGCTGCTTCCGGCAACATCATCCCCTCCTCCACCGGCGCTGCTAAAGCCGTAGGCAAAGTAATCCCCGAACTCAACGGCAAACTCACCGGCATCTCCATGCGCGTCCCCACCCTCGACGTGTCTGTAGTTGACCTCACCGTTAACCTCGCTAAACCCGCCACCAAAGAAGCCATCTGCGCTGCTATGAAAGAAGCTGCCGAAGGCGAACTCAAAGGCATCCTCGGCTACACCGAAGACGCAGTCGTTTCCTCCGACTTCCTCGGCGACACCCGCACCTCCATCTTCGACGCAAACGCCGGCGTATACCTCACCGACACCTTCGTAAAAGTAGTATCCTGGTACGACAACGAAATCGGCTACTCCAACAAAGTACTCGACCTCATCGCCACCATGGTACGCATCAACGGCTAATCCATCACCTCGCGATAAAAAAAGCGGCCCTTTGTGGCCGCTTTTTTTTGCCCCACCCCACCGCCCCGCAGCCGAGCAATAGCTCGGCGCCGAGTGCAAAAAGGCTTCGCGCGCCCACCGCATACGCAAAGATCCCCTCCGGGGAACGGATGCGGCGGGCCGACGGCGGCTTCTCGGCTGCGCCGAGAGCGCAGCTAAAGCTGCGCAGCCGTAACAAAAAAGCGGGCGGCCGGCCGGGTTCGAAGCTGTATCGAATCAGAAGGGACACGGCTTGTTGATGGCGCCGCGCGGTGGCGCGTAGACACAAAAGCAGCCCGCCGTGGGGCGGGCTGCTGTATGTTGATAGGGGAGAAGGTTTAGCGGATAACCTTGGTGGCGGTGGTGCCTTGGCGGCGGATGTAGAAGCCGGGGGTAAGGTTGGAGGCGTCTACTGCTTGGCCGTTGAGGTTGAAGTATTGCACGGGAGCGTCGGCATTCACGTCGGCTTCGATGTCGATGGCGCCGGCTTGGAAGCCTTCTTCAGCGAGGCGGTAGAGGCCGCAACCGTTGCAGTCCTTGTAGATGAAGATGTTGATGGCAGCTTTGCCGTTGTCGTCGTAGTAAACGGGGCTTACGTCGATAGCGTGAGCGAAGCGGCCTTCACCTTTCTTGATGCCGAGACCGTCTTGGGGCATGATCCACATGGGGGTGGCGTTTTCGAACGATTCGTTTTCGTCGAGCTTCACGATGGCGATGTGGCCGCCCACTTGTTTGTCGTCGCCGAAGTGCAGCGGATAAGCAAAGAATTGGTCAGCGCCGAGGCCGAATTGGAGGGCGCCGTTGGGTTGTTGTTCGGGAACGAAGTCGGCCCAACCTTCGTCGGCTGTTTCACCGGCACCGTGTACCATGAGTTTTTCGATCATTTCGCCGGTTTCGTCATAGAGGGCGGGACGGGTAGCGTGGCCGTCGACGTAGAAGTAGTCACCGTTGAAGTCTTCGTCGCGAACCATGCGCACGATGGGAGAGAAGTTCCACGCGGCTTGTTCGGCGGGGTCGGTGTCAGCGATTGCCACGCAGGCGTAGTCCTCGTGGTTACCGGGCTTCCATTCGGTTTCGCCTTGTTCGCGGCTCCAGACGTATATGGCAGCGATTTCGTTGGGGCAAGCCATAACCACGCAGCGAGCTTCTTGGGCGGTGAGGTCACCGATTACGTCAGTGAAGTCCACGCGAGCGCCGTGGCCGGGGCCGTCGATTTCGTCGAGCACGCAAGCGCCTTGGAGGGTCATTTCGCCCGTTTCGGTGTCAACGGTGAAGAAGTTCACCGGGCGAGCGGTGCCGGTTGCGTCGTCGTAGGTAGGTTGCACGTAGTTGGAGATGTACAGGTGGCCGAAGTCGTCGTGGCCGATGCAGTTGGCGGCAATCAGGCCATAGTAGCGTTCGCCGTTGAGGGTGAGGTTGATGTCTTTAACGTATTTGCCGGTAGCAGCGTCGAGCACTACCAGGTGGCAGTAAGCGTCGAGACCCATGAACGGTTCACCGGTTTCTTCGTTAATCATTTCCACGTAGGCTTGGCTGCATGCGATGTACACGTAGTCGCCAAGCAGGGTAGCGTAGGTGGCTTTGCCCATGTTGCCGAAGGGGAGTGCGTCGAAGTCGGCGGTAGCCACGCCGTTGGAGCCGTCGCCACGGCTCATCAGCCAGATGTTTTCGAGTTGGTAGCCGTTGCCCGCGGTATATTGCACCGGGTCAACGCCTTGAGCGGCAGCCGAAAGAGTAACGGCAGCCATTGCGGTAAGAAGTAATGATTTCTTCATAAGGTCAGGGTATTAGTATTGTGTAACAAAAGAAAATTCACGGTAATATTCAGATAATTGCGTACAGTCGAGAGCCGACTGTAGTTTCACGCTCCAAAGTTACAGAAGATTTTTGAACTAATCACCATAAACCGCCATAAAAATTTGTTAATAATTCTTAAAACCCGCCAAACAACCCCAAAATCCCCAACGAGCAAGAGCTCGAAGCACCTCCAAAAGGCTCCGCCCGCCCACGCCCGCCGCCCGGAGGCCAAAAAAATTCGTTGATTCGTTATTCGTAACTTCGTTTAAACCGACACGCGCCCGGCTTCACTGAATTTTTTTGGCTGAAAATTTTGCGGGATGGAAAATTATGCTTAACTTTGCGGCGGAAATGGTTGCTCGGAGCCTCTTTTGGCCAAGAGCATCAAAAGGGAATGAGGTGAAATGCCTCAACAGTACCCGCTGCTGTATGTCCGCTTGCACCGCAAGCATAAGCCGCCGCAAAGCCACTGACCGTTGGTCGGGAAGGCGCGGAAAGGCCGGAATAAGTCAGAAGACCTGCCATTTTCACACTGCACGCCTACGGGACTATGGGCACAAGGTACAGGGCTGGCCGCCACATGCGCCGCTCCATATCTATTCATAGCATACCCCGAAGGCAAGTCACAGCCCTCGGGCTTTTATATATATGTTTGAAAATGAATAGATTATGATACAACGTCTCTACATATTCACCTTGCTCTGCTGCCTGGCATTCGCTGCCGGGGCGCAGTCGTTGGAAGACACCCTCGAACTGCGCGAAATCTCCGTGACGGCCTACCGACGCCCGCCCGAAATCATCGCGCCGCAGCGCCTTAACGGCGAGCAGTTGGAGCGGCTGAACAGCAACTCCGTGGCCGACGCTCTCCGCTATTTCTCCGGCGTGCAGGTCAAGGACTACGGCGGCGTGGGCGGCATCAAAACCGTCAACATCCGTTCGATGGGCACCAACCACACCGGCGTGGTGTACGATGGCATCGAGCTGGGCAACGCCCAGAACGGCCAAATCGACCTCGGACAATTCTCCCTCGACAATATCGAAGAAATCTCGCTCTACAACGGCCAGAAGAGCCAAATCCTGCAGCCCGCCAAGGACTTCGGCAGCGCCGGCAGCATCTACCTGCGCACGCGCACCCCGCGATTCGCCCCGGGCGAAACCTACCACGCCCGCGGCACCGTGCGCACCGGCTCATTCGACCTCATCAACCCCTCGGCGCTGGTGGAATTGCGCCTGAGCGAAAGCGTAAACGCCTCACTCAGTGCCGAATGGCTCAACTCCTCCGGCAAGTACAAATTCCGCTACCGCCGCGTAAACCCCGCCGGCGAGTTGGCCTACGACACCACCGCCACCCGCCAAAACGGCGACATCAACGCCACCCGATTGGAGTTCGGCCTCAACGGGACCCTCCACGGCGGCGAGTGGCACTTCAAAGCCTACAACTACAACAGCGAGCGCGGCGTCCCCGGCGCTATCGTCAACAACGTCTGGCGCCGCGGCGAGCGCATTTGGGACACGAACTCCTTTGCCCAAGCCAACTATTCCCAGAGCTTCGGCCGATTCACTACTTTAAATAATGTGAAGTACGCCTTCTACCGCACCCACTACGTCAACAACGACGACAAGCAGGTCAAAATCGACAACCTCTACCGCCAGCGCGAAATCTACCTCTCCTCGGCCAACGAGTACAAAATCACCCGCCAATGGCACGTGGCCCTGTCATACGACTTCCAATGGAATGATTTACAGGCAGATATGTACGACTTCTCCCGCCCCACGCGCTTCACCAACATGGTGTCGCTGGCCACCGCCTACAGCCGCCCCCGCTTCAAGGTGCAGGGCAGCGTGCTGGCCACCTTCATCCACGATGAATTGGAGGGCAAAGAATCCCCCGGCAACCGCCACAACTTCACCCCGGCGGTGACCATGAGCCTGGTACCCTTGAGCTGCGCCCGCGAGCTCTCCCTGCGCCTATTCTACAAGCGCTCGTTCCGCATGCCCACATTCAACGACCTCTACTATGCCGACATGGGCAACTCGCGCCTCGAGCCGGAAATCGCCACCCAATACAACCTCGGCGTGGTGTACGACCGCCGCTTCTCCGGCCTGCTCAGCGCCCTCAATATCAACGCCGACGTGTACTATAACCGCATCACCAACAAGATTGTAGCCTACCCCAAGGGCCAGCAGTTCCGCTGGACCATGCTCAACTTAGGCAAGGTTGACATCCGCGGCATCGACATCTCCGCCGCCGCCACCCTCAACCCCGCCGACCAACTCTACGTCACCCTCCGCGGACAGTACACCTACCAACGCGCCATCGACATCACAAACCCCGCCGACAACTACTACCGCCACCAGATCCCTTACATTCCGCACCACAGCGGCTCGGCCGTGGCCAACATCCAATGGCGCCAATGGGGCCTCAACTACAGCTTCATCTACGTCGGCAGCCGTTACAATCAGCAAGAGAACATCCGCTATAACTACACCCAGCCCTGGTACACCTCCGACGTGAGCATCTCCCGCGACTTCCCCATCGGCGCCGCCAACCTCCGCGCCCTCCTCGAAGTCAACAACCTCCTAAGCCAGGACTACGACGTGATTCTCAACTACCCCATGCCCAAACGTAATTTCCGCATCACCCTGCGCATTGAAATATGAATCGAACAATTTATCTAATATATTTTCTGCCGCTCCTAATGGCCATCACGAGTTGTCGCGAGGACGAACTCGTGGTGCCTACGGAGTTTGACATCGTTGGCGACGAGGACGTCACCTCGCCCGTGCGCGGGTTCTACCTCCTCAACGAAGGCAACATGGGCTCCAACAAATGCACCCTCGATTTCTACGACTACCATACCGGGCTCTATGCCCGCAACTTCTACTCCGAGCGCAACCCCTCCGTTATCAAGGAGCTCGGCGACGTGGGCAACGACATCGCCATCTACGGCTCCAAACTATACGTGGTGGTGAACTGCTCCCACAAGGTCGAAGTGCTCGACGCCCGCTCCGGCATCCGCCTCGGCCAAGTGGACATCCCCAACTGCCGCTACGTGCGCTTCCACCGCGGCAAAGCCTACGTCAGCGCCTACGTCGGCCCCGTGCTCATCGACCCCGAAGCGCCGCGCGGAGCCGTGTTCGAAATCGACACCACCTCCCTGGCCATCACCCGCAAAGTCACCGTAGGCTATCAGCCCGAGGAAATGGAAATCATCGACGACTACATGTACGTGGCCAACAGCGGCGGCTACCGCGCCCCAAACTACGACAACACCCTCTCCGTCATCCAAATGATCGACTTCAAGCAGGTGCAACAAATCCCCGTGGACATCAACCTCCACCGCGTCCGCCAAGACCGCTATAAGCAGCTCTGGGTCACCTCCCGCGGCGACTACAACTCCCGCCCCTCACGCCTGTTCGTCCTCCAAAAGCGCGCCGGCTCCAACCAAATGGAGGTAGTAGACACTATCCCCGTGCCCGTGAGCAACATGGCCATCCACGGCGACTCAATCTACTACTTCGCCACCAATTGGAGCAACTACACCCAAAAGAACTCCATCTCCTACGGGATCATCGACGTCCGCACCCATAAAGTGGTGTCCGACAACTTCATAACCGACGGCACCGACCAAGACATCACCATCCCCTACGGCATCGCCGTACACCCCATAACCGGCGACATATTCGTCACCGATGCCAAAAACTACGTCAGCAGCGGCACACTCTACTGCTTCTCGCCCGACGGCCGACGCAAATGGAGCGTCCGCACCGGCGACATCCCCGCTCACATAACCTTCCTCACGCAATGAAAGCCCTCAAACACATATCAATCAGCCTGTTATCCGCGCTCGCCGCCGCCTGCTCCGAGGAAATCCCCGTGGTGAACCTCGGCATTGACGACTCATACACCATCGAGCGTATGACCAAGCTCCCGCTCCAACCCGCCCTCACCGGCCAAAGCTACTGCTGGCGCGTCAACGGCGAACAAGTTTCCACCGACCGCAACTACGTCTTCATGGCTGCCGACGAAGGCACTTACCATCTCTCCTTCGAAATCATCGACCCCGAAAACCCCATGCGATTCGATTTCGACGTCCGCGTGGTCCACGAAGAGGTGGAATACAGCCCCTACATCGCCAAAGTCTACGAATACTGCCCCGCCCCCGGCCAGTTCGTCAACGTCATGCCCGAGTACTCCGACGGCGACACCTACGCCGACATGGTCCGCAAGGCCGAAGAAAGCATCTCCGGCACCAACGACGTACTCGTCAGCCTCGGCGGCTTCGGCGGCTACATCACCTTCGGCTTCGACCACACCGTCATCAACATCCCCGGCCAAAAAGACTTCCGCATCTGGGGCAACGCCTTCAACGAGCTCGGCTCCACCAACGGCGGCTCCGCCGAACCCGGCATCGTCATGGTCAGCCTCGACACCAACTGCAACGGCCTCCCCGACGATCCCTGGTACGAGCTTGCCGGCAGCGAGTATCACAACCCCCTCACCATCCACAACTACCTCATCACCTACCACCAACCCAACCCCAACCGCGAAATCGTAGCCGACCGTACCGGCGCCCTCACCGACCTCTACTACATCCCCTGGACCGACTCCGAAGGCCAATCCGGATACATCGCCAAGAACCAATTCCACAGCCAAGACTACTTCCCCAAGTGGCTCGACAGCAGCACCTTAACCTTCTCCGGCACCCTCCTGCCGCCCAATGCCGAAGACCGCTCCGGCGGACGCGGCACCAACTTCTTCCTCGCCTCCTACCCATGGGGCTACGCCGACAACAAGCCTAACGACGAGGCCGACCTCTGCTCCTTCGACATCGCCTGGGCCGTCGACCCCGCCGGAACGCCCATCGCCCTCCCCGGCATCGACTTCGTGCGCGTTTACACCGGCGTCAACCAATACTGCGGCTGGATAGGCGAAACTTCCACCGAAATCACCCGCGCCGCCGACCTTCATATCCAATGAGTAATAATCAACACTAAATAATTCCTTAAAATCGCTCCTGCCAATCGGATCCTACGGCAAGGCGACACCTAACAAACTAATTATTAACTAATTATGCCCGTAAAAAAATTTGTGACGGGCCTTTTGACAGCACTCATCGTCACATCGGCTTCGGCCACGGTGAACGTGCCCAGAAAGGTCCAAGGGGTAGCGTACACCCCTAACATCAGCACCAAGTACGATTATGTGGATCCCGGCGATATGCCCGGCGACGGCGAGTTCACATTCGATATGATTGAAAGCTGGACCGGCGAAGGCGCCAACCGTGCCGCCCTCGTCATCCAATGGAATAACGAAACCGAAACCACCGCCTTGGTGTTCGGCTACCGCTGGGACGGCCAAGCCACCGGCGCCGATATGATGCGTGCCGTCACCGAAGCCAACCCCCGCCTGTACTCCCTGATGCAGTACACCAACGTATCCTCTCCCACCGACCCCAAAGGCGGCTACACCATCTGCGGCATCGGCTGGGATGCCGACAACGATGGCCTTATCTCCATCAGCGACGGCACCGATGTATACTCCAACGACAACGGATGGTTCAAGCACCCCCGCGGTTACGACCCCGTGACCGGTAGCTCCATCGACTATGACTACGACAACTGGTTCTCCCTCGACGAAGACGACTTCTGGGGTGCCGGCTGGTATAAAAGCTATTGGAGCTACTGGGTCAAGAACTCGCAAGAGGCAAAGTTCTCTTACTCAAGCTGGGGCGCTTCGGGCCGCGTGCTCACCGACGGTTGCTGGGACGGCTGGAACTTCGCCCTCAACATGTACGCTTCGAACTGGAAGAAATTCGCTCCCGCTCCGGCCCTCATCCCCGAAGGCGCCAAGACCGACTTTGAAGTCAACGGCCTCCACTTCACCCTCAAAGATTACAGCAAGAAAACCGTAGTGCTGGCCGCTCCCACCGCCACCACCGGCATCTACACCGGCGATATCACTGTGCCCGCCACCTTTGTCGATGGCGACTTTACCTACACCGAGGTAGCTGTGGCCAAGGAAGCATTCCAAAACACACCCCCCACTACCCACGAGCAGCCCC
>CAMGBT010000044.1 GCA_946011725.1 uncultured Bacteroidales bacterium
GCCTACGGGAATTTCGACGGAGCCGAAGGAGGAGGTGGAGGTGAGGATGATGCGTGAATCGATGACGTCGCCGGTAACTTGGAAGGTAAAGGTGGCTATGTCGCCGGATTGATTGGCTCTGAGGGCGTAGGCGAACTCAGCGCGTGATGCGGCCCATGATGCAACAGCGCACACCATGGCAAGTGCCATTAAAATAAGTTTTTTCATAGAAGATAGGATTATTTTGTAATAGTTGTTTTAAGATGGTAATAGTTGTTTGATAGATATGTGACGAGTACATAGCAAATCAAGCGCAAAGTAAGATGTTATTTTGGCTTTTGCAAACAATTCTGCAAAAAATTTGCAAACTTTAACAAATGAGATAGCTGTTATAGCTATTTTTGGGGGTGGAGGTCGATGCGGAAGATGGTGCGGCCGGGTTGGGAGGCTTTGACGTAGATTGAGCCGCGGTGGTATTGTTCTACGATGCGTTTGGCCAGGGCGAGGCCGAGGCCCCAGCCGCGGGATTTGGTGGTGTAGCCGGGGTTGAAGACGGTTTTGAAGTTTTTGCGAGCGATGCCTTTGCCGGTGTCTTCCACCTCTATATATAGGTGGCGGTCGGAGCGGCCGGTGGTGACGGTGATGGCGCCTTGGCCGTCCATGGCGTCGACGGCGTTTTTGATGAGGTTTTCCATGACCCACTCGAATAGTGGGGGGCAGGCTTCGACGGGCAGCGGCTCGGAGGAGAGGTTGATGGTGAAATTGATGCGGCGTGAGATTCGCGAGGCCATGTAAGTGGCGGCGTGGCCAACGACCTCGTTGAGGTCGGCTTGCTCCATCTGCGGTGCGGAACCGATTTTGGAGAAGCGGGATGCGATGGTGCTTAGGCGGTTGACGTCCTTGTTCATTTCGGCCACTTCGGCGGCGCCGACGCCCATTTCGGGCAGGAGCTCCATCCACGCCATCAGCGAGGAGATGGGCGTGCCGAGTTGGTGGGCGGTTTCTTTGGACAGGCCCACCCACACCTTGTTTTGCTCGGCGCGTTTGGTGGAGAGCATGGCGAAGTACACCACCACCACGAAGGCAATCATCACGGCGATGACCACGAACGGGTAGTAGCTGAGGCGTTTGAGCAGCGTGGAGTCCTCATAATAAATATGGTGCGGTTGGCCGGGGATGATTTCGATGTCGATGACGTTGGAAGAGTGTTCGAGCGCGGCGAGTTTGGAGTATAGAAACTCGCGGTTGGCCTCGGAGAGCTCCATGCCGGGCTCGGCTTCCGGTTCGGGGAGGTCGAAGTTGCGGTATTGGAGGATGTTGCCGTCGGCGTCGGTTAGGAGCACGGGGATGGTGGAGTTGCTTTCGATGATGCGGAGGAGGAAGTCAATGTTGACCGTTTGGCTCTCGCTTTCTTGGACGGAGGTGATGATTTCGCGGGTGGCGTCGGCCCAGATCTCCATGCGCTCGCGCTCTTGGCGCGAGAGGTCGCGTACCAGTCCGGTGGATACGTAGATAAACGATCCCACGGTGATGGCGGCTACCGTGAGGAAGACGATTTTGCCGTAGCGGTTGATTTGGTTGAGCAGGGAGAGGCGGGTCATGGCGGTCAGTCTTCGGGTTTAGGCTGCTCGGTGGGAGCGGTGACGCGAATCATCTCGATGCGGTTGGCGCGTTTGTGCACAATGTTGAAAGTTAGGCCGTTAAGGGCTATGTCCTCGCCCTGGGGCGGGATGGCGCCGGTGGAGTAGAGGATGTAACCGGCTATGGTTTGGTAGTCGTCGCTTTCGGGGATGTCGAGGTGGAATTGCTCGTTGATGGCGGCCACCTCGCAGCGGCCGGAGAAGTCGTACACGCCCGGCGACACTTGGCGCATGGTGAGGCGCTGGCGGTCGTGTTCGTCTTGGATGTCGCCGAAGATTTCCTCCACGAGGTCTTCGAGTGAGATAAGGCCGGCGGTGCCGCCGAATTCGTCCACCACCACCGCCAGCGAGCGCTTTTGCTGGAGGAGGCGGCGCATCATCTTGTTGGCCAGCAGGTTTTCCGGGGCGAAGAGCACGGGCTTGATGTGCTGCTTCCAGTCGCTTTTTTCGTTAAAGAGCTCATACACATGGATATAGCCGAGGATATTGTCGATGTCGCCGGAGAAGACGATGATTTTGGAGCGGCCAGAGAGGGTGAACAGGCGCACTAAGTCGTCGCGGGAGACCTTGTCGCGGTCCACGGCCACGATTTCGTTGCGCGGAATCATGCAGTCGCGCAGGTGGGTTGAGGAGAAGTCGAGGGCGTTGCGGAAGATTTTCACCTCCTTATCCACTTGGTGGTGCAGCTCCTCGCTGCGGTCGATGTTTTCGCCCACGAACTCGCCGAGGGCGTCGACCGACACCCCGTCGGCTTCCTGATCGGCGGCTTTGATGCCCATGGCCTTCATAATCAGGCGCGAAAGGAGGGTGGAGAGCCACGACACGGGGTAGAACAACAGGTAGAACAGGAAGATGGGCAGGGCGAAGATTTTGAGCGAGCTGTTGGGGTTGATGCGGAAGGTGGTTTTGGGGATGAACTCGCCGGCGAAGAGGATGATGACGGTGGAGATGAGCGTTTGGATCAGCAGATTCATGGCGTCGGAGTCCGCGCCGCACAGGCGGATGTCCGGTGCGTGGATCTTGGCTATGCCCATGCCGTAGATCACGAGCATGATGTTATTGCCCACAAGGATTGAGGAGATGAAAAATTCGCTGTCGGAGTAAAATTTCTCCAACAATTTGGAGATAATTCCACCGCGTGCCACATCGAGCTTGGTGCGGACGCGGTCGGCGGTGACGAAAGCGATTTCCATGCCGGAGAAGAGGGCTGAAAGGAGCAATGATATTCCGGTGATGATGTACCAGATGGTCATAGCGAGGTGGATTTTTGCGGGCGGCGGGGCGAGAAGCCGGAGTTGTCGCGGATGTACGAAGGCTGCGGGCGGCGCTCGGAAGCGCGGGTGGGCGCGGCGCGGCGGCCGCGGTTGAAGTAGTCGGCGGAATCGAGGGCGACGGTGTCGGCGGCGGCCGATTGCGCGCGGCGCTCGAGGGGGAAAATGCCGGTGGGGCGGTTGACGTTGAACGCGGTCATGGTTTGGTTTGATTCGAAGCCGTAACCTTCGATGACGCGGTCGGAGCGGACGATGTGGATGAACGAATCACTGTAGACCTTGGTGCGCGTTTGGTCCCAGAACACCTGCTCGGTGAGGAAGGTGTCGCGCAGGGTGTTGACCATGACCACGTGGCCGTCCAAGCGCCACAGGCGCTTGCGGCTGTAGTAAACGGCGGAATCGCAGACCACGTTGCCGGTTGGGCGCATTTGGCGGTCGTATTGGACCAATTCCAGGCCGTAGGGGAATCGCCAGAAGGGTTCTTCGCGGTCCTCGAACATCTGCCAGAGCTCGGTGGTGATGCGGTAGCGGGTGTAGCCGGAGTCGGAGATGAAGGTGCACACCGAGTCGGTGACCATGGTGGGCACGTCCTCCCCGCAGTTAGGCACAAACGACTTTCGCTCGGGTTGGCATGCCACCACGGCGGCCACGGCCATGGCAATGACCACGTGCGGCAGCAAGCGCATAGACCGATGAGCAAGCAAGCGCGGCATTAGTAGATTTTGGCCTTGCGGAACCACATTTCGTTGAAGTTCACGCCGAAGGTGATGTTGAAGTAGTCTTCTTTGATGAGTGAAGCGGGGTGAGCTTGGCGGCGGAGGTAGCCGAAGGAGAAGTTGACCACGGTTTTGAAGCCGGGCACGGGCATGCCGAAGCCGCAGTTCACGCCCCATTCGCGCAGGCTGTTGGAGCCGATTTTGAGGTAGGAATCCTCGTAGGAGGCGCCGAAACGGTACTGCACGCGGCGGAAGTACGAGCCGCGCAGGGCGGGCTGATACTGCACGCCGAGGGCGAGCTTTTTGCGGTCGTTGAGGGTGCCGGTTTCGCCGTCGTATTTGCAGTCGGTCCACTTTTGGTAGGTGGCGTCGAGCTCAACGAGCAGGCGCTGACGCCAGTTCCACGCGATGCCGGCACCGAAGCTGTGGGGGAGGGAGTAGAAATCGTCGGTGGGAGCGTGGTCGGCGGTGGTGGCGGAGGACTCGTTGTTGACGTCCATGGTGTAAATGTTGGTGTGGCCTAAGAGCTTCTTGGCGGGCGAGTAAACTAAGCCGAGCACCACGGAGTTGTTGCGGTCGAGGTTGAGGGTGTATTGCAGGCCGAAGGTGAAGCGGTAGTCGCGCACGGCGATTTCGCGCTCGTACAGGGAGGTGGAGCCGCTGTTGCCGTAGGCGTAGGTGTCGTTGATGGTGGAGCCGAAGAGGTAGGCCACGTTCACGCCGAGGGTGAGCTCGTTGAACAGGCGGTAGCCGGCACCGGCGTAAACTTGGTTGATGCTGCCGCTACCTTGGCGCGAGGCGGCGCCGTTGTTGATGGTGTTGCCGAAGGCGTAACCCACCGAGCCGAAAGGCAGCAGGCCGGCGGAGATGCCCAAGCGCTTCGACACCGGGAACTGCAGGGTGATGTAGCTCAACCCGGCGCCGGTGTGCTTCTCGAAGGAGTGGCCGGCGGCGTTGTCCTCGGTGGTCCAGAGGTTGGTCATGGTGGCGCCCATGTCGAAGAGGAAGGTGAGCGAGTCCATGCGGGCGTAAGAGGCCGGGTTCATGGCGTTGATTTGGCGGCCGGAGTTCATGGCGTAGCCCACGCCGCCCATGCCTTGCTGCGCGGCGGAGGCGTTGTCGGAGAGGATGCCGTAGCCGTAACGCGAGTAGGGCGTGATGGTGGCATTTTGAGCACAGATGTCGGCGGAGCCGATAGCGGCGAGGGCAAGTAGCCCTACGATGAGTTTAATTATCTTCATTGTAGTTTAGTATTCTGTTGAGGCCGATGAGCACTAAGTTGGGCTCGAAGACGGTTGGGGTGGAAATGTACGGGAGGATGAGGTCGGCACTGCCGCCGGTGAGCACCACGGCGGTGGAGTGGTTGTCGGTGCGCAGGCAGTGGCGATAGTACTGCAACTCGCCCACCACGCCGCGGATGGCGCCGGCGCGCAGGGCGGTGGTGGTGTCGTAGCCCCAGCGGGGGCAGTCGCCGTCGGTCTCCACCAGCGGCAGGGCCTTGGTGAAGTGGTTGAGGGCTTCGAGGCGGACGAAGATGCCCGGGGCGATGTTGCCGCCGAGGAATTGGCCGTCGGCGGTGACCACGTCGTAGGTGATGGCGGTGCCCATGTCCACCACCAAAGCGGTGCGGCCGGGTGCGACCACGGTGGCGCCCACGGCCGCGGCGATGCGGTCGGCGCCGAGGGTGTGAGGGGTGCGGTAGCCGAGGGTGATGGGCAGCGGGGTCGAAGCGTCGAGCATGATAGCCTTGGAGGCGTAATGGTGCAGGAAATCAAGCACTTGCGCCCGGTTGGGACTGCAAACCGAACAGTAAATAGCGGCGTCGACGTGTCCCCATTCGGCCACCACTCGCTCCATGTCGGCGAGGTCACCGTGGCGACACGTCACCTCTTGCTCCATGACGTCGCCGCGCCACAGAGCCAACTTTACCGAGGAATTTCCCTCGTCGATGGTGAGTTTCGTTGCCATTTTAGACTGCAAAATTACAAATTCTCCTGCACACGGCCAAAAAAACCTGCAAATTTACCCATTATTAACAAAAAAATGCCCGCCGGCGGGTAGGCATCACGCGGATCCGGCAGATTTTTCGGAGTGGGTGGACACGGCTCTTTCATTTAAGGAGCAGTGGTGGGTTAAACGAAGAAACGAAGAAACGAATTAACGAAATAACGAATTTTATTATTATTATCGTTAATTCGTTAATTCGTTAATTCGTTGATTCGTTTTATTCGCTATTTGCAATTACCGAAGTTTAAATGAAAGAGCCGTGGTGTGGCTACAGGTTGCTGAGGGCGTAGAGGGGGAGGATGGAAAGGTGGCGCGTGGCGTTGGTTTCGGGGTCGGTATAGTCGATGGTGCTGAAGTTTTCGAGGGAGGTGCGCACGGCGAAGTCCAAGCGCTTGGCGCGCATAAATTGCCAGAGGCTTTTCATGCCGCCTTGTGTGCCGGCTTTGACTTCAATCGGGACCACGCGAGCATTTTTCGGCTCGAGGTAGTCTACCTCGGCGATGCTGTTGCCGGTCTGTGCCCAGTAGAACAGTTTTGGCCGTTGGAATGGCTCTTTGTAGCGCATAATTTCCAATCCGGCCACCATTTCGGTGAGGCTACCTTTGTTGACCACATCCTGTGGCGAGCCGGTCATGATGAGTTCAATCATCTTTTGCGATGATGCGCCGTCGAGGTTGAGGATGGCTAACAATAGGCCGCTGTCGAGAAATAGGTACTTGGAAATTAGTACGTTAGCCTCGGCCTCGAGCGGAAGTCCGTTGCCGGAGGTTGCGGTGACCGGGGTAACCAACCCCGCAAGGGTGAGCATGCGCAGCGCTTCGCGGATTTGAGCGCTGCGATAGTCACCGGCAAACTGACTGAAAGTGAACTTGCAGCCGATTTGGTGGCAAACGCTGCGCAGTGTGCTTCGCAGCAGTTCGGGGGATGAACGTCGGCGATACTTGTTGAAGTCGTCCTCGTAAGTGAGCACAATGTCGCTATGCAGTCGCCGGCAGGCCAAGAAATCTCCGGTCTCGACCCATTCGGCCACGACTTCGGGCATACCGCCCACCATCAGGTAGATGCGGAAAAGGTCGGAGAGTTTGGCATGGAAGGGCTCATCGAGCGGATGGAGGCTGTCGGCCTGACGCTTGACTTCAATGAGGGCGGAATTGTCGGTGGCGGCGAGGAACTCGTCGAAGGTAAACGGATACATATAGAGCGAGCGGATGCGTCCTACACCGAATGTGGGCAGGGTTTCCAGGGCAAATTCCAACAGCGAGCCGGCGGCGATTACGTGCAGTTCGGGGTACTCTTCTTTGAAGAATCGCAAGGCCATAATGGCTTCGGGGCACTCTTGTATCTCGTCGAAAAACAGCAGCGTGTTGCCGGGCTCGATGGGTATGTTGATGTATTTGGCAATCTTGGCGGCAATGAGGCGCACGTCGAGGTCGCCACTGAAGAAAGTGTGGATGCCTTTGAGCCGTTCAAAATTGACCTCGGCGAAGTATTTGAACTGCGCACCTAAGTGGCGCACGGCCGATGACTTGCCCACCTGCCGAGCACCGCGTAGCAGCAATGGTTTGTGCGTTGGTGCATTCTTCCATTCTAACAGATATTTGTCGATAATTCGCTCAATATACTCCATAATTTTTTCGATTTTTGTGCAAAGGTAGATAAAAGTTTGGAAATGAGCAAGTAAAAGCGAAAATTTGTCGAAATCCGACAAATAATTTGGCGAAATTTGCTCAAATCCGACAAATAATTTGGCGATTTGGATGAGGTTGGGATTTTTTTGACTCGGATGGGGGGCGGTTTCGAAAATTTTTGCTAACTTTGCAGTATTATGGAACAATATATTGTATCGGCTCGCAAATATCGCCCGGCGACGTTCGACCAGGTGGTCGGGCAGCATGCTTTGGCTTCGACGCTGAAGAATGCCATTGCCACCGACCGACTGGCGCACGCTTACCTATTCTGCGGCTCGCGCGGTGTGGGCAAGACCTCGTGTGCGCGCATATTTGCCAAGAGCATCAACTGTCTAAACCCCGGCAAGGACGGCGAAGCGTGCAACGAGTGCGCCTCGTGTCGTGCGTTTAATGATGGTAACTCGATGAATATCATCGAGTTGGACGCCGCTTCGCACAACGGTATCGAGGACATCAAATCGCTGATCGAGCAGGTGATGGTGCCCCCCACCTTGGGCAAGTATCGCGTGTTCATCATCGACGAGGTGCACATGCTCTCCACCGCCGCCTTCAACGCCTTCCTCAAAACGCTGGAAGAGCCGCCATCGTATGTAATCTTCATCCTCGCCACCACCGAAAAGCACAAAATCATCCCCACCATCCTCTCGCGCTGTCAGATTTACGACTTCAACCGCATCACGGTGCCCGACATCGTGGCCCACCTGCAGAAAGTGGCTGAAAATGAGGGGATTGAGGTGGAGACCGCTGCGCTGAACGTGATAGCGCGTCAGGCCGATGGCGCCATGCGCGACGCGCTGTCGATTTTCGACCAAGTGGCCGCCTCTTCTCGCGGTAAGATCACTTACCAATCCACCATCGAGAACCTCAACGTGCTCGACACCGGGTACTACGACCGCCTGCTCGACGCCTTCATAGAAACCGACCCCACCAAGGCCTTGCTCATCTTCCACGAGGTGCGGCGCAAGGGCTTCGACGCGCAGTTCTTCCTCAACGGCATCGCCCAGTATATGCGCGATTTGATGTTGGCCCAGTCGCCTGCCACCTCGAAGTTGCTCGACGAGCCGGCCGACATCGTGGCCGACATGCAGAAGCAAGCGGCGCGAGTTGAGCCCAAGTTCTTGTACCGCGCGATGGCTCTGTGCAATGATGCCGATTTGAACTACCGCCAATCGAGCAACAAGCAGCTGTTGGTGGAACTGACCCTGATTCGAATCGCCCAACTTCTAAGCCCCTCCCCCATTGAAAGTGGCCGGGGAGAGGGGCCACTCCTCCCGATAGCCAAGTCGGCGGCGCCGCAGGCCACGCCCGCCCCGACACCCGCGCCGCCTGTTGCCACCCCGCAACCGGCCGCGGCCGCGCCGCAACCGGCCCGCCCGGCAGCCACTCCCGCGGCCACTCCTGCGGCCGCACCCGCCGCGACACCTCGCGCCGCCTACACCCCCGGCACCGCCACCCCGCGCACGGGCGGCACCGCCATGCGGGTGGGGTCGCTCAGCATGAGCGGCCACCGCGCCAACAAGGCCGAAGGCGAAGCGGCAACCCAACTCGCCGAACCGGTCACCCCCGAAGGCGTCGCTGCCGCTTGGCAGGCCTACATCGACGAGCACCCGACCGACTACGCCCTCACCCGGATTATGTTGGCCTTCAAGCCAGAACTCGTCGAAAACCGCTACCAATTAGCCTTGGACGTGGCCAACTCAACCCTACTCGGCGCCTCCATGGACCAAATCATAGCCTTCATGCGGGCAAAGTTGCGCAACGACCTGTTCACCTTCACCCTCCAAACCATCGAAGGCGAGCTCCCGCCCCAGTTCTGGAACGAGCGCCGCGTATTCGACCACATGCTCGAACATTCGCCCCGCTTCGCCACCTTCTGCCGCGACCTCGACCTCAAACTCCTCTAAGCCATCCGAGTGGCTGTGCCGTCGCGGAGCCTCTTCAAAAACGAATAAAACGAAGAACGAGATAACGAATTTTTTCGTTGTTTCGTTCTTCGTTGTTTCGTTTGCCCGCTGTGCCCGGCGGGGGAAAAAGGTGGAAATTTGGTTGGGGGGACCAAATTTTGTGCGGTGGGGGCGGTTGGCGTTGTAATTTTGCAGTGTCAACCATTTTTTTGTCTTTTTCACCTTTTAATTTTTACTATAATGAAACACACTCAATTGATGCTCGCGCCCTTCGGCTCGGAAGCCGACGGCGTGGTGGTGGAAAAATGCCACAACTTGCGACCCGCGTACAGCAGCGACGGCGTGGCGCTGCGTCCCGCTTCCCTCCCCAAACAGCAATACCCCGACGGCTGGCGGCCCTTGGTGGATGTGCCGCAGGCCGACGGCAGCACCGTTGTCCTGCTCACCGACGGCTCGCAGGTAGGCTTGGCCGTGCGTGGCGAAATCGTGGCCGCCTATGGCGTGTCGGGCAGGATTTTCTCCGCCACGGCCGATGTGGGCACCGTGCGCTTGGCGCTCTCCGGCGGCCCGTTGCGCCTGCGTGTGACCGCCGATGCCATCACCGACATGCCCGTGAGCGCGCCCAAGATGCCGCGGGTGATGGCTATGGTGAAGAACGTGGCTCTCTCCACCACGGTGGATTCCTACACCATGAGCCGCGCTTACGCCTTGAACGCGGCCACCACCGCCACCGACCGCCGCAACCTGTCGGATGCCGCCCTCGGCGCTTATGCCGACTTGGACCGCCAAGCCCGCTTGCGCGGAGTGTGGTGGCAGCCCGCGTTGGTGCAGATGCGCTTGCGCGATGCCGAGGGCAACGTAATCATGCGCTCGGCGCCTCAGTTGATGATGCACCCCGATGGCTTGCAATTCGACGGGGTGGTGCGCCTGCTGAGCGATGATTCGCGCACCACCTTCCCCGCCACTGTGGAGGCGCCGGCCTGGCGCGCGGCACTGCTCATCCCGCCGCAGGCCGCCACGGAGTGGGACGGCGTGGCCACTTTGGAGGTGGTGGCCTCGCCCACCTTGCACGTGGCCGACATGCGCCGCGAGTGCGTGGTCAACCTGCGCCGGCGCGCCGACGACCAAGCCTTTGCCACCATCGCGCCGCAGCACCCGGCGGCCGCGGCGTGGGCCGGTGCCACCGACGACTACTGCCGCATCCTCGGCGCCGTGGCCGAGCGCTTCGACCAAATGGCCGTGCCCATCCTCACCATTGCCAACCCGGCGAAATTGGCCGGATCGGCCGTGGACCTGCCGCCCGCGCCGGTGGCCGACGTGGCGGCCGACAACCGTGCCCTCGACCGCGCCCTGAGCCACACCCCGCCCCATCTGACGCAGGCCGAAGCGTGGCTGCGTGCGCCCCATGCCGTGTCGGCGCGGTTGGCCGCCCCCTGCGGCGAGGTGCTGATGGGTGCCGACTTGGACGTGCTGCCCTTTGGCGGACATGCCGCCGAGGAGTTTGCCATCGAGGTGGAGAATAAGGAGTGGGAAGCGTTCGCCACGGTCACTTTTGCCGATGGCTCGCAGGCTGTGACCACCTCCGCCGGCAGCACCAACGCGCCGCTCACCTTCGGACCTGTGCTGTCGTATCCCTCACCGCAGGCGGTCAACATCACCTTGGCGGTGCGCACCGCCGCCGGGCTGCGCCAAGGCAGCTTTGACTTGCGAGCGGATGCCGCCGGATGCTGCGCCGTGTACATTGCGCCCGCGATGCGGCCGTTCCAACTGCCGGCCACCTCGTCGTTCACCGTGCCGGCCGATTCGCGCCAAGTCATCCACCTGCCCACCCACATTGCGGCCATGTCGCGGTCGGCGGCGGCCACCTTGGCCGTGACCGAGCTGCCGGGTGAAACCTTCACCGCCCTCAGCCCGGCGCTGTACGGCCAGAATGCGTGGGAAATCGGCCGCGGGCGGTTCCTGCTGATGAGCCGCGGCGGCGTGTACTCGCTGTGCCTCAACAGTGCCCGCACTCGCTTGGCCACGAGCAAGCTCGACGACCGCGTGGTGCCCTCGCCCGCCGCCGTCACTAATGTGGACGGCGCGGTGGTAGCCGCCACCACCGTGGGCGATGTCATCACCTTCCAAGGCAACAAGGTAAAACTCTTTGCCAAAGACATTTACGCCACCGGCTTGGCCTACGACGCCTCGCGCGCCGAGCTTTGGTGCCTGTCGGAAAGCGGCCACGCCACGGTGGTGTGCGGCAACTTCGACAAGCTGCGCTACACCGCCGACATCCCCGCCGCGGGATCGCTCACGGTGCACCTGCCGCAGGGCGAATGGCTGTGTTCGCCGCAGGCCGCTTACCGCGTGGGCACGTATCAACCGATAGCCGAAACGGAGGTGGCATGGCAGGCGGCTGTCACTCTCAACCGGCCGGCCCACCGCATGGGCAGCGTGCACGTGGGCGCTTCGTGCAAGGCTGTGGACATCACCGTGGCGCTGCATCCGGCCACGCTGTCGGCCGCTTGGCCGCAACCGCTGTGGCAACGCCATTTCCAAGGCCGCATCGGCGCCGACATCGAGGCCCGATTCTTCAATACCCGCGCCGCACGCTACGTATTGCGCCTCAGCGGGGCCGTGGCCGCCGATTTCACTTTCACCTCTTTCACCGTAAACCAATGAAAATCAACGTAGAAGAAATGCTCCGCGAGGATGAGCGCCGTCGCGCCGCCCGCCCTCGCCCTTACGACCCGGTGCGCGGCAATGCGGCCGATCCCGACCGCGTGGAGGTGCACACGCCGGTGGACGGGCTGCCGGTGGCCCTGGTGCCGCGCTCGATGGTCGACGACCCCGGCTACGGCCTCACCACCGCCGACGCCACGGCGTGGCAACGCCTGCGCTGCCGCCACGATTTCGAGTACTGGTGCGCTATTTGCGCCACCATCAAGGACAAAACCACCGGCCGCATGGTGCGCTTCCACCTCAACGCGCCGCAGCGCCGCGTGGCCGCCGTGCTCGAGCGCCAACGCCGCGCCGGACGACCCCTGCGCCTGATGCTGCTCAAAGCGCGCCAGTGGGGCGGCTCCACCTTGGTGCAGACCTACATGGCGTGGATTCAGTCATGCCACTGTTGCAACTGGCACTCGCTCATCTGCTCGCAGGTCAAGGACACCTCCTCCGGCATCCGCGGCATGTACGCCACGCTGTTGGACAACTATCCCCGCGAGCTGTGGGAGGGCGACGAGGAACCGCGATTCCGACCCTTCGAGCGCTCCTCCAACGTGCGCGAAATCGCCGGCCGCGGCTGCCGCGTCACCGTGTCGTCGATCGAGAACCAGGACGCCGTGCGCGGCGCCGACTTCGCCATGGCCCACCTGTCGGAGACCGCTTTCTGGCGCGAAACCCCGGGCCACACGCCGCAGGACACCATCCGCGCCATCTGCGGCTCGGTGGCGCTCATCCCGCTGTCGCTCATCGTGATGGAATCCACCGCCAACGGTCCCGGCAACTACTTTCACACCGAGTGGCTGCGCTGCCGCAAGGGCGAGGGCGACAAGGAGGCCGTGTTCGTGCCGTGGTATGAGATTGAAATCTACCGCCTCGAACCGCTTGACCGCCGCGCCTTGGTCGAATCGCTCTCGCCTTACGAGCAAATGCTCTGGGACGACTGCGGCTGCGCCCTCGACCAAATTTACTGGTATCGCTGCAAGCGCCGCGAGTACCCGTCGGACGACAAGATGATGGCCGAGTTTCCCACCACCGACGATGAAGCGTTCGCCGCCACGGCTTCGGCGGTGTTCGCCCGCAAAGCGGTGGAAGCCTTGCGCCAACACTGTCGCGAGGGTCGGCGCGGCATGGTGCAGGCCGGAAAGTGGTACGACGACGAATCGGCCAACACTGTCGTCTGGGAACTGCCGCAGCCGGGTGGCGCTTACGTGGCTGCGGTCGACATCGGCGGCCGCTGGAGCGGTGCCGACTACTCGGTGGTGGCTGTGATGCGCATCGACGGCGAGCACCCGGAGATGGTGGCCCAGTGGCGCGGTCATATCGACCACGACATCCTCGGCAACATCGCCCGCGACCTCGCCGCGTTCTACAACACCGCCCTGCTGGTCATCGAGAGCAACACCTTGGAGAGCGGCAGCGGTGCGGGCATGTTCATCCTCAACCGCCTTGCCGAGGACTACCCCAACCTCTACCGCCGCCGCGCTTTCGACAGCTACAACAACTGCGAAACCGAGCGCGTGGGTTTCCACACCAACCGCCAAACTAAGGAGATGATTATCACCGGATTGATTGCGGCAGTGCGCGCCGGCCAGTACGTGGAACGCGACACCATGGCCTGCGACGAACTACTCACCTACGAGCAACGTCCCGATGGCTCATACGCCGCCAAAACCGGCTGCCACGACGACATCCTCATGTCGCGCGCCATCGCCCTCCATGCCGCCAAGACGCTCGAACCTACTGCCCGCCTCACCGTCGACGACCTCTATTGTGAAGCAAATTTTTACAATTGATGATAGAAAATCGTAGGAATGACGTTCATTATTATCGGTCCGCCAAGTGACTGCGCCCCGTTGCCCCCCGGCTTATGCTCCGGCAGCGGGGCTTTTCGGTTGCGTGGGGTTAAACGAAATAACGAAGCAACGAATTAACGAAAAATTTAAAAAATTCGTAATTTCGTTAATTCGTTTTATTCGTCAAAACTTGTTTATTCATGCGGCGGAGCAGCTTGGCGCCGATGAACATTGCCGCCATCAGCAGCACGATGAACGCCGAGCAGGGCACGTCGGCTTGCGCACCGATGAGCAGTCCGGCCACCGAACACAGCAGCGATACCACCACCGACGCCACCATCATCGTGCGATAGCGCCGTGTGAACACTTCCGCCGTCATCATCGGCAGCGACAGCATCGACATCAGCAGCATCACGCCCACCAACCGGATGGTCAGCACGATGCCCACAGCTATCAGCACCGTCATGGTATAGGTGATGAAGCGCACGGGCAAACCCGACACCGCGGCGAAGTCGCGGTCGAACGCGCACGCCACTATCTGCCGATAGCACCGGCACATAAACGCCACTAACACAACGGTATACACCGCGAACGCCCACAAATCGGCTGCGGAGATGGTGAGGATGTTGCCAAACAAAAACGAGGTCAACTCAGGCACATAGCCCGGGGTGATGAACACGAACACCACGCCAATGGCCATGCCCAACGCCCAGATCACCGCGATGGCCGAATCCTCGCGCAAGTTGAGCCGCCGGCTCATCCATTCCACCGCTATCGACGAGGCGATAGCGAATCCCGCCGCCGGCACTATCGGGTTGATACCTAAGTAGTAACCCAGACCGAGGCCGCCGAAACACGCGTGCGTCACGCCGCCGCTGATAGCCACCAGCCGCCGCGTCAAAATGTATGTGCCGATGATGGCCGCCGACACGCTAATGAGCACCACCGCCACCAGCGGCATCACAAAAAACTGATAAGAAAACAATTCAATCATCTATCTAAATCCTTAATTATCAACAAATATCAATCGCAGCCAAGTTTATAAGTAGGGACGCTTCCGCCACAATGATCACAAAATCAGGCTGTTAAGCACGGTAGACCGCCTCCCTGCTGATTCTGACCTTGTGATACAGCCTCGGGAGCTCGGACCGGCGGGATGTACCCCTCGCCTGACATCGCTAACTTACCGTTACTATCGGCTGGCCGAAAAAAGTCGAGAGCTTCGATAACGTAGCCACTGTAAAATTATGCTGACCGCTCAGCCACTTAGTTATTTCGCTCGGACGCCGTCCCATCGCATCGGCCAATTGCTTCTTCGTCAGCCCGCGATTTACCATCAGTGAGTAAATTTTGTCGGAGATATCAAAGCAAAGGTCAACCTGATTCTGCACTTGCGGCGGAATCGATCCCAACATTTGTGCCAATGTCCTTTCAGTACGCTTCATAACTCAAAAATATTATCAGTTTCAATTGATTTTTCAGAGATTGCAAAGTTACGAAAAAATCACCTAAAAGTGAAATTTTCGCCTTTTTTTTGCATTTTACAATCCCCAAGCGCCTGCGGCATGGTTGCTGAAATGGCGCCGGGTGGGTGGCGGAGGGTGCCGGTTATGCTGCGGGGCCATCCGGGTGATGCCGCAGCAAGCCGCGGCACTACAGGTAATCTGTTGATTATTAATAATCTACAACAAAATACGTTTACGTTTACGTCTTACGTTGAAAATTTCGTTCTTTCGTATTTCGTAGCTTCGTTTAACCACCCGACAGCATGGCGGGAGGCTATTTATTGTCGCGGGCAGCGCGGGCTTCGGCCACTATCAGCAGCAGTTCTTCGCGGACGGCGGCGGGCAGCTCGATGCCGCGCAGTTGGATGGAGCGGCCCCAGGCGGCGATGTCGTCGGGTTGGAGGGTGAGCAGCACGTCGCGAAATTCGTCCTCCTCCGCCGCGGTGTAGTCCGTGGCGGGGCGGCCGCGGAAGCGGTCGAGTTCTTCGTCGTCGAAGTATTCGATGGAGTCGGAGACGTTGGCCAGCAGCGAGTCGCGCTCGCAGGTGATGTGCATGCCGCAACACTGCTCCGGTTCGGTGGCCGGTTCCGGCTCCACGTCCGAGCGGTGACGGCGGTCGAGCGCCCATAGCACTGCGCCCACGCCCACGATGGCCAAGGCTATGTACAGAGCTATTATCATGACTGTGAGGCGGTTGTGACTTCTTCCACGGTGAAGCCGGCGGCGGCCAAGTCGTCCCAGAAGTGGGGGTAGGATTTCTCTACCACTTCGGCGTGGCGGATGATGATGCCGGGCACGAACAGGGCCACGGGGGCAAAGGCCATGGCGATGCGGTGGTCGTTATGTGAATCAAACACAGGTAACTGCTTCACCGGTCGGCGCTCGCCTTCCCATTGGAGGGTGTCGGCGGAGGCGGTGGCCACGATGCCGATGCGGTCGAGCTCTTCCACCAGGGCGGCGAGGCGGTCGCTTTCCTTGTGGCGCAGGTTGGCCACGCCGCTGAACACGAACGGCACGCCGATGAGGGCGGCGGTCACGGCCAACGGCGCCACGAGGTCGGGGTAGTCGGCCATGTCCATGTCCAGGCGCGACCAAATGTCGGGGGTGGCCGACAGTTCCACGCCCGGGCCGTCGTCGGCTTCGGCGGTTATTACGCCGAAGCGTTCGCCGATTTCGCTGAGGACGGCGTCGCCTTGGAGCGATGGCAGCCGCAGTTGGGGGAGGGTGACCCATCCGGCCGACACGCCCGCGATGGCGTACCAGAACGCGGCCGCGCTCCAGTCGCCTTCGGCCTCGATTTGGGCGGGGCGGCAGGGGGTGTTGGCGATGTGGAAGGCGTAGCCTTGGCGCTCCCATTCCACGCCGCGGTTGGCCAGCATGCGCAGGGTCATCAGCAGGTATGGCATCGAGGGTATCTCGCCGCCGAGGTCGATGACCAGCGGCGCGGCCATGGTGGGGGCCATCAGCGCCAGGGCCGAGGCGAATTGCGAACTGGCGGAGGCGTCCAGCCGCACGGTGCCGCCGGCGAGTTGGCGGCCGCGGATGTGCAGCGGCAGGCAGCCGTCGGCGCCGGCGTATTCGATGTCGGCGCCCAGCGAGCGCAGGGCTTCCACCAGCGGGGCGATGGGGCGGCGGCGGAGGCGTTCGGAGCCGTCGAGGGTGATGTCCACGCCCTCGGTGCCGGCGTAGAAGGCGGTGAGGAAGCGGGCGGCGGTGCCGCAGTCGGCGCAGTCGGCCACGCCGCTGCGCAGGGCGAGGGCGGAGGCGAGCACGCGTGTGTCAAAGCAGTCGGCCACGCGGGTGGGGTCGACTGCCTGAGCGTTGCGTGTGATAGTGTTTAGTAGCAGTGCGCGGGCGCTGATGCTCTTGCTCAGCGGCAGGTGTTGCACTGTGGTTTCGAGAATTTCTTCCGGAGGGGTTAAGCGATAGTCCATTTACATTATAATATTAACACTTGAGCGATGCCACCGCTGAGGCAATATGCTCGAGGGCTTCGGCCAGGACGCTGCGCGGGGTGCCCACGTTCAGGCGCACGAAGCCGCAGCCTTGCGTGCCGAACATGGAGCCGTCGTTCAGCGCCAAATGTGCTTTTTCCAAGAGCATATTCATCAGTTCTTTTTGGCAAAGTCCCAGCGCGCGGAAGTCGAGCCACACCAAGAATGAGGCTTGCGGACGCACGCATTTTACCTGCGGACAGCGCTCGCTGAGGAATTCGTCCACAAAGTTAATATTTTTTTGGACATAATCGAGCATTTGGTTCAACCAATTTTCGCCAAAAGTGTAAGCGGCCTCAGCGCCGATGGTGGAAATGAGCACGGGAGCGCAGAATTCGTTGGCTTCGAGCCAGTGGTAGAATCCGCGGCGGAGTTCGGGGTCTTTGACCACCATCCACGAGCTGACCAGTCCGGGGATGTTGAAGGTTTTGGATGGAGCGCCGAGGGTGACGGTGACTTTGCGGGCGTCGTCGCTGACTTCCACGGTGGGGATGTGGCGGCGTCCTTCGAGCATGAGGTCGCCGTGGATTTCGTCGCTGACTATCACCATGTTGGCCTTGCGAGCCATTGCGGCCACTTGTCGCAGGGTGTCTTGGTCCCACTGGATGCCGATGGGGTTGTGGGGGTTGCACAGAATCATCATGGTGGGATGGTCGCGCTCGATTACTCGTGCCAGGCCGTCGAGGTCCATGCGGTAGTTGGTGCCGTCGAACAGCAGGGGGTTCTCGCTCACCACGCGGCCGTTGCCTTCGATTACCATGCGGAAGGGGTGGTAAACCGGGGGCTGGATCACGATGTGGTCGCCGCGGTTGGAGAAGTAGTTGATCGACAGGCCCAAGCCTTTGACCACGCCGGGGATGAAGCACAGCTCGTCGCGGGTGATTTCGAAGCCGTGGCGGTGGCGCTGCCAGTTGATGATGGAGTTCCAGTAGGAATCGGGGGCGGCGCTGTAGCCGAGCACGGGGTGGTCGAGGCGGTGGCGCAACGCGGCGGTGATTTCGGGGCAGACGGCAAAGTCGAGGTCGGCTATCCACAGGGGTGTGACGTCGTGGCGGCCAAACATTTGGTCGAGGCCGTCTAATTTGGTGGCAAAGGTGCCGGAGCGGTCGATGACGCGGTCAAAATCGTAGGTAGTCATGTCATGAAGATTTAGGCACTGCAAACTTACAAATTTTTTTTCGAATAATTGCAAAATTTATCGAAAAAAATGTCATTTTTCCATCAAAAATGTTGTAAAACATAAGTGGCGGGGCCTTGGCGCTCACATTTTGGCCGAAATAGCTAAGGTAGCTATTTCGGCTACCTTAGCTATCTTAGCTATTATAGCTATTTTAGCTATACGGTGAGGATTTCTTTTTCTTTGGCGGCGAAGAGGTCGTCGATGCGTTTGAGGAATTTGTCGTGGAGTTTTTGCACGGCGGCTTCGGCGTCTTTTTCTACGTCTTCGGGCATGCCTTTTTTGATGGCTTTTTTGAGGCCTTCGATGGCGTCGCGGCGGGCGTTGCGCACGGAGATTTTGGCTTGTTCGGCTTCGGCTTTGGATTGTTTGACGAGTTGCTTGCGGCGTTCTTCGGTCAGGGGCGGGATGTTGAGGCGGATTACTTCGCCGTTGTTTTCGGGGGTGATGCCGATTTCGGAGTTGATGATGGCTTTTTCAATCTCTTTGAACATGGCTTTTTCCCAGGGTTGGATTACGATGGTGCGGGCGTCGGGCACGGAGACGTTGGCCACGTTGGAGATGGGAGCCATGGAACCGTAGTAGGATACGCGCACGCTGTCTAAGATTTTGGGGTTGGCTTTGCCGGCGCGGATGTGGGCGAGGGCTTCGTCGAGAAACTCTACCGCCATTTCCATTTTTTCTTCGGCGGGGTTGAGGTATGTTTTGGGGTCTGTCATAATATTTGGTGTAAGGTATTGATAATCAGTAAACGAGGGTGCCGATTTCTTCGCCGTTGATCACTCGGGCGAGGTTGCCGGGGGTGTCCATGTCGAACACTACGATTGGCATGTTGTTTTCTTTGCACATGGCGGTGGCGGTGATGTCCATCACGCGGAGACCGCGGGCGATGACTTCGTCGTAGGTGATGCGGTCGAATTTGGTGGCGGTGGGGTCTTTTTCGGGGTCGGCGGTGTACACGCCGTCAACGCGTGTGCCTTTGAGCATTACGTCGGCTTCGAGTTCGATGGCGCGGAGTGAAGAGCCGGTGTCGGTGGTGAAGAAGGGGTTACCGGTGCCGCCGGCCACGATGGCTACTTTGCCGCGTTGCATGGCTCGCATGGCGCGCCATTTGCTGTATTGTTCGCCGATGGGGAACATGTTTGTGGCGGTGAACACGCGGCAGCCTTGGCCGATGCCGCGCAGGGCTGAGCAGAGGGCGAGGGAGTTGATGACGGTGGCGAGCATGCCCATTTGGTCGCCCATGACGCGGTCGTAGCCTTTGGATGCGCCGCTGAGGCCGCGGAAGATGTTGCCGCCGCCGATGACGATGGCCACTTGGGTGCCTTCGGATGCGATTTCGTAGATTTGTTGGGCGTAGGAGCGCAGGCGGCCTTGGTCGATGCCGTAGCCTTGGTTACCCATTAAGGATTCGCCGCTTAATTTGAGCAGGATTCGGTTGTATTTTGGTCTCATATTGGTGATTTTTTCGATTTTCCACAAATTTACGGCAAAATTTGGAATTATCAAGCAATTTTGGTGAAAAAAGTGAATTTTTTTTGCGATTGCCATCCGGGTGGGGTTAAACGAAGTTACGAAGGACGAAATTACGAATTATTTTGGTGGGTGGTTTTTTCAACGTAAGACGTAGACGTAGGAACGTAGGTTTTTGTTATTTGTAGTGCCGCGGCT
>CAMGBT010000045.1 GCA_946011725.1 uncultured Bacteroidales bacterium
GCAAAGCCCCCGCCACCGCAGCCTTCCGCCCGCTTTTTTGTATCGGCTCTGAGCTTTAGCGAAGGCTACCCCTCCCCTTACCCCTTTCTGCCAAAATTTGGTGCCCGGCACCAAATTTTGACGCAGCCGGCCACTTTGCAGCTTACCTTTGTGGTCATAATCCTTTTTCAAAATTCTTTGCTATGAATACATACACGCTTCTCAAATCTCTGGCGGCCACTGCGGGCGGCTGGCTGTGCGCCGCTTTGGCGCCCGCCGCCCCTTACGGCGTGGTCTGCACCCTGATGGTCATCGCCGACATCATCTCCGCCCGCCGTTTGGCACATCGCCTCGGCCGCCGAAAGCCATCAAAACGCCAGCGGTTGAAATTCAGCTCCGCGCGCTTCGGCCGCTCCATCACCAAGCTGCTGCGCATCTACGCCCTGCTGACCTTGGCGGCACTGCTGCAACACACCTTCCAATGCGAGTGGTTCGATTTGCTCAAATGCGCTGCGGGCGCCGTGTGCCTGTGGCAGGGCTGCTCAATCTTGGAAAACGAAGCCTCCGCCAACCCTGCACCCTGGGCCAAAATCGCCGGCAAAATCCTTGTGGACAAAACCTCACGTCACCTCGGCATCGACCCCGACGATTTGGCCGATTTCATCGATTTTTCCAACGAAAATCGCCCAAAATCAGCAAAATAACCCCAAAAAACAACTTTTTTGAGCATTTTACGATTTTTTTCAAAAAAATTTGCAATTATTTCAACGAAATACCTTATATTTGCGACAAAATAACCCTCAACTAACTCATACACATGAATAAATCAGAACTCATCTCTGCAATTGCAGAAAAAGCGGGCCTCACCAAAGCCCAAGCTAAAGCATCTCTTGAAGCAACTATCGACTCTATCGCAGGCGCTCTCGCACAAGGCGACAAAGTAGCTCTGCTCGGATTCGGCACCTTCGCCGTTACTGAAAAAGGCGAACGCACCGGCATCAACCCCCGCACCAAAGAATCCATCACCATCCCCGCCCGCAAAACCATCAAATTCAAAGCTGGCGCCGAACTGGCCGACAAAGTGAAATAATCACTTTCACCCCACACACTCAGCGGCAGCCCTCAAGGCTGCCGCTCTGCTTTTCCACTCAATCGAGAGCCGCTCCATGCGGCTCTCGGTGGATTATATCCACGAGTTCTGACGCTGCTTTACGGCAAGCGACTCGCTAAGCATCCGGATAAATTCCTTCATCGAATGTTTATGATAGGTGTCCTTCAGGATGTGGACGCACCCGGTCATTTCATTGTCCGGCACGTCAAGGGGGATGGCCTTTACATCGTATTCGTTGTAGATGGTGTCCTCTGCCAAGATGGTAACGAAGAGCGTTTGACGTATGAGCTTGAGCAGAATGTTCACTTCATTGAGCTCGATTCGGATGTGAAAATGGCTGTCATTGTGCACGATGCTGTCGAATGCGTTGCGAGCCTGCAACCCTTTGGAGGGTAAGGCTAAATCGCACTTCTCCAATTCGGCCATGGTGATTTTGCTCTTTGAGGCTAACGGATGGTTGGTAGATACAACGGCGGCCAACTTGTTTTGAAACAATGTGTGCGACTCCACGTCGGCCGGCTGTCGCAACGGCTTGAAGGCCAAGACGAAGTCCAACTCATGCCGAGCAAGCAGGTCCATTAACTCGTTCATCGGCTTATAGATTACGTTCAGCTTTATCCGCGGATAGATTCTCAGAAAGGAAATCACCGTCTCTGTAAGGATCGGACTGAAGGAATAGGTCACACCTATGTTCAGCGATCCCGCCGACAGGTTTTTCAAATCATGTATGCGGTCCACACAGGTTTCGGCATCATGGATGGTCTGCAAGGCAAACGGCAACATCTCCTCGCCGGCTTCGGTGAGGCTGATGGAATGGCTGTTGCGGATGAAAAGCTGCACGTTAAGCTCTTCTTCCAACTGTCGGACTTGCTGCGAAAGCGAACTTTGAGCAATGTTCAGAGCCTTTGCTGCGTCGGAAAAATTGAGCAGTTCGGCTGCTTTTGCAAAATAGCGTAACTGTCTGAGTTCCATATAGATCCAATTTTGTAGTTTATCTTGTAGCTGTAAAGGATAGTTTCTTGAATAGGAATACGGGAATAGTGGCGCCCACCACCATGCTTAGCACAATGAACACGCAAGTTAGCCCGTTATATGCCAACTGATGGAAATAATAGGCGAAGGTATCGCCATGGGTATAGTACAGGCACGACAGCAGCGCCTCCACCGTGCGGTAGGCGTACATTCCCGGTATCATCGGCAACAGGGCCGGGAAAAAGCACACTTCGGCGGGGCATTTGATGCGCGGGGCCAACAAAACGGCGAGCACTCCGATGGCAAATGATGCTATGGCTCCGGCCGCAATGATGTGCATCCCCAGCCAGTCCGGCAGCATCAATACGTAGCGAATCGCGTGACCTATGGCCGCTATCAACCCGCAAGTGAGATAGGCTCGCCGCGGAGCGTTGCTGATGCTGGAAAAGCCTATTGCCGCCATCGCCGCAAACAATCCGTCTTCTAAAACAGGTATCAAAATATCGTGTAGCATCGCAGTAGCTGATTAAAACCATTTCATTCCTAATATCAGCATGCCGGCACACAGTCCGGCCGACAAGCAGGCTGTCAGTATCGCCGCATCCATAAACCGGCTGAACGCGCACAGGTAGTGATGGTAAAGCATATCGCTCACCGCATTCATATACGGCACTCCGGGTATGAGATACAGCACACTGGTGCCCAGCGCTATTTCCGGAGTGCTGCCGATGCCGAAGATATGTCCTCCGGCGCTGAAGGTGGCGGAGAAGAACGAGGCGCAAAGAAACGTCAAACGCACATCACACCGCTCCTCCAACATTATCTGCTTCAACTTGTAGCCTAACAGGGTTGACACAAACACTATCACCATTGCCGCCACGTCGCCTCCGAAAAGCCTGCAGAATGAGGCATTTGCCAAGCTTGTGAGCAGCAGCACCTCACGCCCGCCGGTGGGCGCTGTTTCGCAGATGCTTTTGAAGCGCTTGACAGCGGTGTGATAATCAAGATGATTGTCGGCCACCTCCCAACTTAGTCGGCTCAACAACGCATTGAGATGGAAGCTGATGCCACCCCCGGCTGTCTTGCGCGCCGCCATATCACGCTGCTCATTATCGCCTTTCCACACCCACACATATACATGCGAGGGCATGATGCACATGTCTACACCGTAGCCCAGCGCACCGGCCATCCGTCGCGTATTCTTCTCCGTGCGTATGCACGTGGCTCCGCAGCCCAACAGCAGCGCGGCATACTCGGCCAGAAAAGCCGCTGAATCAGCCGTATCGGATCTTCTATTCATCATCAGAGTCGTCATCCTTGGGGTCTCCGGGTACATAAAACATCTCACTTTCTTTGCCGATCTCAAGTATGTGATGGCGTTGAACTCCCGCTCTGAAATGCCGCCCGGTGAAATATCTTTCGGCGGCTCTGAACACAAATGCGAGCAATAGCGCACCCACTATTGCACACCATACAATCATTGGTTGACTCATATTCATTCATTTTGAAATTCGCCGCAAAGGTATAACAATCTTGAAGCATACAAAAGCAATTACCACGGATTTTTCCGATAGCAGTCATCGGCAAAAAAGTGATACGGTAAATATCTACTGATTATGCAAAGTTAATAAATTGTTCGCAAATATCAGCTAAAAGCGGCGTTTTTTTCCGCCGCGCCCCTGCTCGTGCAGAGCGAGTTGCCTCTGTTGGATTTCTCGGCTGAATTGTGGCAAAAATCGCTTTTTTTTATTTTTTTGCGAAAAAACATGCAATATACAACGCCTCTGGCGTAAAGGTAGGCACCACCATACAAAACCTCGTACCGAGCATCTACATCGTGCGCCAAGTTGTGACCAAGTGATTTGCACATTCCAAAAATTTGTCGTAACTTTGCAAAAAGCTTGAAAACGTACATCGAAGCGCCTCCCCAACCCCTTGAAAACGTACATCGAAGCACTCCACGCCCGCGCAGCGGTCCTGAAGCGCCCCCTGCCTTGGGTTATGTGGCGAGGCGGAAGCCGAGCTACCGTGCCGCCCGCTTTTTTGTTTCGGCTCTGAGCTTTAGCGAAGCGCTCACCGGAGGCTGAACGGGGGCCTTGTTCTGCCGGTAGCGCATTTTTTTGCAAAAAATTTTAGAAAAATGCTTGCAGTGTCGCAAAAAATGCCTAACTTTGGGGCGTGCTATCTAACATTGTGAAACCATAACCCAATTGCTTGCCATGAACCCCTCCAAATCGATGCGCGACTATATTATTATTGTACTCGGTATGGCGCTATATGCCATAGGGTTCACCGTGTTCATCCTCCCCCACGAGATCGTGACCGGCGGCATGGCCGGCTTCTCCACATTAGTATATTACTTCTCAGGCGAAACCATTCCGGTGGGTGTGACCATGTTCAGCGTCAACATCCTGATGTTAGCGGGCGGATACCGCACCCTCGGCCGCGAATTTGTGGTGCGCACTGTCTTTGGCGCCGCCTTGCTCTCGGTGATGATTGGCGCCATCGAGGGCTACTTCACCTCCCACCCGCCGATTGTGACGGACAACACCATGAGCGTGCTCATGGGCTCGTTCGTATGCGGCATCGGCATCGGACTTTACTACTCGCACAACGGCTCTGCCGGCGGCACCGACATCGTCGTGGCATACCTCGACAAAAAAGGCCGCAGCAGCTTCGGCCGTGGCATGTTCCTGGTCGACGTCACCATCGTCTCGCTCTCATTCCTGCTGCCGTTCGACGGCGACATCGACGCTCGCATCCAAGCCCGCGTCCAAACCATCCTCTACGGCTGGGCCTCCATCTTCATCTACACCCAAGTGGCCGACATGATGATCAACGCCAACCGCCAAACTATCCAGTTCAACATTCTCTCCGACCGCTGGCACCAAATCTCCGAACGTATCACCCACGAATTAGGCCGCGGAGTCACCACCATCAACTGCACCGGATACTGGACCGGAACCTCCCGCACCATGATGATTGTATGGTGCCGCCAATACGACACCGACATCATCTACAACATCGTCAACGAGGAAGATCCCGAAGCCTACGTCATCGCCACCGAGGCCCGCAGCGTCCACGGCAACGGTTTCGACCCTCTCAAAAGAAAAATTACCAAACACGCTCACTCAGTGACCAAAAAAGCCTCTTCCGACTCAATCCATTGAGTCTCAACAATATACCTAACATTTATACCCCGAAAAACTACCTAAAACACCCTGCAATTGCACACTAAATGCAAAAATGTGTTGTAAAACATATTGCATATTTTGAAAAAAATGTGCAATTTTGCACAAAACTACCACGACTATGCAATTCATTAAGGATTTTACCGGCTTGAAAGCCTTTGTGAAGGCCTCAGCCACCATCAACAAAGTGCGCGTAGTGGCCGTGTGCCCCCACGATGATCACACCCGCGAAGCCATCGAAGCAGCCATCAAAGAAGGCCTCGCCGAGTTTACCTTAGTTGGCATCCCCGACAAAATGGGCTCCCTACCCTCGCTGGCCGCCCACATCATCGAAGAAGCCGACACCGACCACGCCGCATACCTCGCCGTAGAAGAAGTGCGCCAAGGACGCGCCGACGTCATGATGAAAGGCCTCATCAACACCGACAACCTCCTCCGCGCCGTCCTCAACAAAGAACACGGCCTGCTGCCCGCCGGCAAAGTACTCACCCACATCACCGCCGCCAAAGTGCCCGGCCGCCACAAACTCGTATTCTTCTCCGACGCCGCCGTAATCCCCTTCCCCAAGCCCGAGCAACGCACCGCACAAGTAGCCTACCTCGCACAAGTGTGCCGCGCATTCGGTATCGAGCAGCCACGCATAGCACTAATCCACTGCACCGAGAAAATCTCCCCCAAATTCCCCGTCACCCTCGACTACCAAATGCTCAAAGAGCAATGCGCCCAAGGCCTCTTCGGCAACGCCATCGTCGACGGACCAATGGACGCCAAAACCGCCGTTGACATCCACTCAGCCCAAGTCAAAGGCATCAACTCACCCATCGGAGGCGACGCCGACGCCCTACTCATGCCCGACATCGAAGCCGGCAACGTATTCTACAAAGCCCTCACATGCTTCGCCCACGCCGACATTGCCGGCATGCTCATGGGCGCATCATGCCCCGTAGTACTCCCCTCCCGCGGCGACTCCACCGACAGCAAACTCTGCTCCCTTGCCATGGCTTGCGCCACCGCCATCGCCCTCAAGCAGTAATTTTCCCCCTTCGACCTCTCTTTAATTCCCTCCGACGATGAAAATACTCACCATCAACCCCGGTTCGACCTCCACCAAGATAGCAGTATACGAAAACACTGCCCCCATGCTCACTGTCAGCATCAAGCACACCCCCGACGAACTCAAGCAGTTCACCGCCATCGAAGAACAATTCGCATTCCGTCGCGACTTAGTGCTCGAAACCCTGGCCAAACGCAACGTACCACTCGAATTCAACTGCATCGTAGCACGTGGCGGCCTCACCAAACCCATCGAAGGAGGTGTATACGAAGTCAACCAACTCATGCTCCACGACCTCGAGCACGCCGAACACCGCCACGCTTGCAACCTCGGCGCCCGAATCGGATTCGAAATCGCCAAGCACGTCGACGGCGACTGCCCGGTATTCATCGCCGACCCCGGAGTAGTCGACGAACTCATCGACGTAGCACGAATCACCGGCTCGCCAATCATGCCACAACACCCCATCTGGCACGCCCTCAACCAACGAGCCATCGCTCGCCGACACGCCAAAGAAAACCACTCACGCTACGAACTACTCGACCTCATCGTCGTACACCTCGGCGGCGGTATATCCGTCGGCGCACACCGCCACGGCCGCTGCATCGACGTCAACAACGCCCTCGATGGCGCCGGTCCATTCTCCCCAGAACGCGCCGGGACACTCCCCGCCGGAGCACTCATCGACCTGTGCTACTCCAACAAATACACCTGCGCACAACTCAAAAAACGCATCAGCGGCAACGCCGGCATCGCCGCCCACCTCGGCACCACCGACATGATCGCCATCGAAGACTCAATCGCCGCCGGTAACAAAGAAGCCGAACTTATCGTCAACAGCATGATCTACCAAATCGCCAAAGAAATCGGCGCAAAAGCCGTAGCCCTCGACGGACGCATCGACGCCATCCTCCTCACCGGTGGCCTCGCCAACTCCCGCTACATCGTCACCCGCCTACGTCAACGCGTCGACTTCCTCGGCCCCGTATACGTATACCCCGGCGAAGACGAAATGCTCGCCTTAGCCCAAAACGGCCTCGCAGTGTTGCGCGGCGAAATCCCTGTCAAACAATACGTCTGACAAAACGTTTCATTTCCCCGAGGGCGCCCACCGGCGCCCTCAATTTTTCGCCAAGCGCCACACTTCGGCTGCCGCCTCAGCACACGACTCACAGCTACCGACGGGCGCTCCCGCGCCGCTCGGCTGCCGCCTCGCCACCGAACCGCCCCACGCACCAACCCAACCGCCTACCCGCCCTCGGACGAAGCCGGCGGCACGGCCACGGCAGTGAAGGCTGGTTGTCGTGGTGAGGCGGAAGCCGAACGCCATCCGGATGGAGGGAAGCCGAACGCCATCCGGATGGTGAGCCGCCACCGCTTTTGGGTTGGGAGGAGGATTTTTTTGGCGAAAAATTTTGCGGTTTTGGATTTTTGTTTTAACTTTGCAAAGTAGTTTGCGGCGCAAAGTTATTTGCACGCAAATAACTTTGCAGCGTGATACCCACCCTTCGGAGGACTTCGCCGGCACAGCGGTGCGGCGGCACAGCGGGCGCGCAAGCGAACGGCCTGCCAAACGGTCTGCCGGAAAGTGTGTCAAAAGTCACAAATCGAAGTTTGGACCGGTGGTTGGGCCATCCGGGTATGCCGCGGCAAGCCACGGTTCTACCTGTTGGCACCTGATTATCAATGAATTATCTCGTGTCCTCCTGCTAAATCTCCTGTTCGACTGTGAGACCTTTGCACGCTGTGTTTCATGCGAAAGACTTTTGACACACTTTCGTGATTGCGATTTTTGGAATGATGTTTAACTTTTTAAGTATGTGATTATGAGTGAATTATCTAATGTGGATGCGCTGAATGTGGTGGCGCAAACTTTGGCTGACAATCGTCGGCGGTTGAGCCTGTGCAGCGGCAATGTGTTGCTGCTGTGGGGCTATGTGTGTGTGGCGGTGTCGCTGTTGGTGTGGGTGTGCTTGGGGGTGTTTGGTCATCCGGGGTTCAACTTCCTGTTCTTTTTGATCTGGGTGGTTTGCGGCACGGTGACTCCTCACATGGTGCGCAAGCAACGCGAGCAGCGGGGTGCGGTCACCTCGCTGGAAACTACGTTGAACCGCGGCTGGGCGGCTGTAGGCTGGGCAGCTGTGGTGCTGACTTTTGTCTGCTTGGGGCTGATGCTTTTCGGCGGCAAGGATGCGTGGGAGGCAATGTTGCTGTACGCGTTTGTGGTGGTAGGGTTTATGCTGACGGTTCAGGGCATAGCTTTGCGCGAGTGCTGGAGCACCTGCGGTGGTGCTATCGGCTTGGCTATCGGCTTGATGCTGACCGCGGTGGTATGTGCGGGTATTCCGTTGGCGGCACAGTGGGTAATGCCCACCATCATCGCGGGTTTTGTGGCCATGTTTATCGTGCCGGGGCATGTGCTTAACCATAAATACGCGCAGGTATGTCGCTGAACGAGCTGATTCACAAGGAGATGCGCCTACGCATCATGACCACACTGATGGCGGTGGATGAGGCTGACTTCACCTACCTACAGAAGCAGACCAATAGCACTTCGGGCAACCTGAGTTCGCACTTGGACAAGTTGGCCTCGGCGCACTATGTGAGCATTACGAAGGACTATTTCAACCACAAGCCTCGCACAACGGTGCGCCTGACCGACACGGGCCGCGAGGCGCTAACGGCCTACCTCACTGAGCTGCAGGAGATTATCCGGCAGAAGGGATAGCCCCGAGGCAAGCCTCGGGGCTACAGGTGGCTGAATAGCAAAAAAGGCGGGGAGCAGTGCTCCTCGCCTTTTTTGCTATTGATTGGGAATTTTAGAAGCGGATGGTGGTGGCGGAGGTGCCTTGGCGGCGGATGTAGATTTGGCCGGCGGCGGGGTTGGTGACGCGGATGCCTTGGAGGTTGAAGTATTCAACTTCGGCGGCGGGGTCGGCGGCGATGTCGATGGTGGCAGCGGGGTCGTGGCGGAGGGCTACGGCGGTGAAGTTGAAGGGGTTACCGCCTTCGGGGTTTCCTTGAATCATGAGGCGGTCGGCGTTGAGGCGGTCGGCGATGTTCGAAGCGTTGATGCCGAGGGCTTGGAGGTCGATGGTGGCCATGGTGGCGGTACGTTCCACTTGGCCGTCGCCGCTTTGGGCCCAGATGCCGTCGTCGGCCCAGTTGGTGCGGACGTTGAGCACATAGTTAGTGTTGTCGCCGTTGTCGGGCGAGAGGTAGATGTCGAGGTAGCGTTGGCCGTCGTAGTTGTTGAAGGCTTCTTCGAAGATTTCGAGGGTGTTCCAGTTCTCCACCCAGAAGTATCCGCCCCAGATGGCGCCGTCGGGCATGATGAAGCCGTCGTCGTAGACGTTAACGGCAGCTACGTTGAAGCGGGCGCCGCAGAGTTCGAGACCGGTGGATTGGAGAGCGGCGAGCATGTCGGCGGTGATGTAGGCGCGATAGGTGTACGATTCTTGGTCGCCGAGCCAGCAGAAGGTGGAGCCGGGGAGCTTGTTGCCGTCGGATTTGATTTCGATGACGTCGGTGGTGTTGACCAGGTCGAGTTGGATGAAGTTGCCCACCTTCACGTCGGAGAAGTTTTCACCGGCGATGAACAGAGGTGAAGCCCAGGTTACTTCCACGGGAGCGTCGGAAGTGAAGAGGTTTTTGACCAGGGTTGGTTCGGCCGAAGCGGAGAAGGCCACGGCCACAGCTGCAATAGCAGTAAGTAATGTTTTTTTCATAATAGTGTTATTTAAAAGGGTTGGATGATTTCTTTTAAAAGGCTTCGGCCCGAAGGCCGAAGCCATCCTTCATGTCAATTTTTAAAACCTAATCATAACTTTGGTAACGGACGAACCTTGGCGGCGGATGTAGCATCCGGGGGTAAGTTCGCCGTTAACACGTTGACCTTGAAGGTTATAGTATTCGACGGGAGCGTCGGAAGAGTCAGTTTCAATGCCTTCTACACCGGAAACTCCAGTGTTTGGGTTCACGGTGATGGGCACTTCGATTTGGGGACCGCTAACAATGGTGGTGTTACCGGTAGTTACCTCAAACGGGTATTGCGGAGTGAGGTTGAAGTTGAAGTTATATCTGTCGGTGGAGGACATAGAGTCGGGATTGATGTTCACGGCATTGGGCACGGTGATGTAGAAGTCGTAGGTTGCATCGCCGCCGGCCCAATTGCTCACAGCATCGGAGTTAGAAGTGCCACCTACAGTATACGAGACATTCGGGAGCAAGTAGTAATACGGGCAAGTAACAGCAATCTTCAATTGCAAGTGAGCTTTGCTTGGGTCTTGGGCGCTCTGCACCAATACAAAGTCGGCTTGGGTGATGTTGAAGGCGTCGGCATTGAAAGCGAAAGGAGTAATTGTCACACCTTCTTGTCGAACGCCGTCCTTCACCGGATACAGAATCACAGAGCCGGGGTATGCGTTGGGCATTGTGAAGTTGCCGGAATCATCGGCTGTGCCAATGGTGGTGGAGCCGTCGGGAGTGGTAATCACAAATGAATCAGCGCCTTCAACATTGCAATAGTCGTAGGCATTCATGGTGACATTAAGGACGTTGACATTACCACCGTCAACTACCTTGGATGTTACAACAGCCTGAGTTGATTCACCTTCGCGGCGGAGTACCATTGTGGTGAAGTTGAACGACGAGCCACCGGAGTGCCGTTGAAGCATCATGTAGCGGTAATTATAATTGTTCATAAAGGTGGTGAAATCAACACCTTTGAGATCGATAGTGGCGCAATTAGCGGTGTGACGAACTTGCTCATTGAGAGCGATTGTCATATCAGATTCATTCCATCCGGTAAGAGCTCGGAACTGGTAGCCAGGGTGTCCGGCTTCGTGATAAATATCGATGAAGCGAGCATCTGAGTGGCCTTGGAAAGCTTCCTTGAACAGGCAGAATTCATCATTCCAAACATCATCAACCCAGGTGTAGCCGCCCCAGATGGCGCGTTCAGGCATTACAAAACCGTCGTTGCAAATTTTTACACCATTTGTGGTTAATTCGCCGCAGATTTCGAGGCCGTAGGCTTTGATAGCGGCGAGCATGTCGGTGGTGATGTAAGCTTTGTATGTGTAGGTGCTTGGAGTAGCCGCAACGGATATGTTTGATACGGATGCTGTGCCGCTGTAACAATTGATTGACCAACAGTTTTCAGCCACATTATGGATGCGGTTGGTGTAGGTGAGCACATTGTTGATATAGAGCGACACCACAGAGTTATCGGTGACGAGTACAACATTATATACATTGCCGGCGGGAGTCGGGAACATGTACGAATCGTTGTTAGCGATGAAGCCGGCGCCGCCTTCGCCCTCATTCTCGAGGTTGATTTTATGCTGTGCGCCGCCATTTTCGGGATTAACTACCAAAGTGTAGTAGTTGCCGGAATCTGAGCCGCGGCCCAATGAGATGCCGAATTTATCGGAAGCGGATGCGGTTGTAACGGTGAAGGCAATTCGGTTGCGAGTTTTGAGACGGGGGAAGAGGTGTGATTCACCGGCGTTGAGGGTCAGGTTGGAGAGCGAAGATGCGGTACCGAGGTGCGAAGCGATAGCGGGGACTTCGGTGGTGTAGAGCGTACCGTCGGCGTTCTGGCAGAGCTTGTGAGCCACGAGCGAGCCGGCCCATTCAATATCGCCGTTGGTGGCGTTGCCGGCCTTGGTCGGACACCAGCCCCAGATGAAGCGGTCAGTACCGTTGGAGGCAGTTTTGCCGGCAAAGAAACCGAGACCGTTGAGGTAGCCTTCTTTGCTGTCGGGCCAGGACGGCGTTTTTTCGTTCTGTGTGCAGGCTTTGAGTTCGGCGAGGGTTTTACCTTTGAAGTACTGCACTCGGCGAATGGCGTTATGTTGCTCGGAGTAAACGAGGTACCACCATTCGCCCATCTTAAACAGGTCGGGACATTCGTAGAAGCGGTCCCACATCATGGTCATGAACACGCCGGCGGAAGTCCAGTTGAGCAGGTCGTCGGAGGTGTATTCAGCCAGCACGCCCTTGTTATCGGAAGCTCTTCGTGTGGAGACGAGCATGTGGAAGCGGTTGTCCTCGCCTTTGAACACGCACGGGTCGCGGAAGTCAACGCTGCGATAATCCGAGCCGGCGGAGATTTGCACGGCGCGGTTCTTGGTCCAATTGCGGAAGTCGGTGGAGGTGGCGAGCAACACAACCTCATTGTTGGGGCCGCCGTTGTTAGAGTGGCCGGTATAGAAAGTGTAGTAAGTACCGTTGTGATAGATGGTTGAGCCGGTACCGATTGCGGCATCGAGTTCGTTGGCAGCACCATAGGGAATTAGTTCGCCGAGCGAAGTATAAGAAGCGGCATCGGAAGTTTCCACGCCCCAGATAGGGTGGTATGTGTTCTCGGGGTTGGGGCGGTAGTCCTGCAAGTACATCACCTTGAAGTTATTAGCAACGGGGTCGAAGAAAGGCATCGGGTCGCCCACGTAGCCCACGTAGGGCTTGTAGTAGATTTCGGCCTGCTGCTCGTCGGCGGTATCGTGATAGTTTGTGGTACCGAAGCTTTCGCATTTCACGGTGCCGGGGAGAATAGAGCCGTTGGAATGGAGTTCAATAGTGCCGGCGTAAGAGGCTACATCCACTTGGATATAGTATCCGACTTGTGCATCGAGGAATTGTTCAGCCGGGATAATTTCGGGTCTGCCCCAAGTGATGTCGCCGGTAATGTCGAAGTCTTTAACGGAAGAAGGTCCGGCATTCGGATCATTGCGCAAAACTACGGCAGTGAAGTTGAAGGCGGATTTACCGTCACCGGGATATCCTTGGATTATGAGACGGTCGGAGTTGAGCTTCTGGGCGATGTTCGAAGCGTTGATGCCGAGGGCTTGGAGGTCGATGGTAGCCACAGAGGCGGTGCGAGCCACTTGTCCGGGGGTGCCGCTTTCAGCCCAGATGCCATCAGCCTTCCAGTTAGTGCGGGCATTGAGGGTATATTCGGTGTTGTCGCCATTCTCAGCAGAGAGGTACACGTCGAGGTATCGCTGGCCGGCATAGTTATTGAAGGCTTCTTTGAAGAGTTCGAGTTGTTTCCATCCATCCACCCAGAAGTAACCGCCCCAGATAGCGCCTTCGGGCATTACGAAGCCATCATTGTATATTTTGACACCGGTAATGGTAAATTCGTCGCCGATGACTTCGAGGCCGCCGGAGCGGAGCGCGGCAAGCATATCGGCAGTGATGTAGGCACGGTAGGTGTAAGCACCGCCGCCGTTGGGCTTGTTGCAATACACGGTGCCGGGAAGTTTGTTGCCGTTGGATTTGAGCTCAATGAGACCGGTGGATGAGACTACATCGACTTGGATGTAGTAGCCTACTTGCACATCAGCGAATGAGCCGGGAGTGAATTTTTTGGAACTTTTCCATTCGATGGTGGCAGTATAGCCGTCATTGTACCACAGGTTCTTGACCAATGTGGGCTCGGGGCGCACTACAATCGAAGTGATGTTGAAACGGTTTTTACCGGAGCGACGGTTAAGCAACACATATTTATAGGCGTCGGTGGTCATAAACCGGTGGAAGTCAACGCTTCCGAGGTCGATGGAGGCTGAAGTTGCGTCGTGAGTGATTTTGTCGTTTGAGGCAATAGTCATATCCGATGCCTCCCAACCGGTGCAGAGTTTGAAGTCGTAATTGGTTTGGCCGGCTTCGTGATTGATGTCGATGAAGCGAGCATCGCCGTGGCCTTTGAAAGCTTCCTTAAACAGGTGGAAGTTAGCGCTATAGGTTACATCGACCCATGTGTAGCCGCCCCAGATGGCGTCCTCGGGCATAACGAAGCCGTCGTCGAAAATTTTGATGCCGTTGGTTTTGAATTCTCCGCAGACTTCAAGGCCGTGGGCTTGGAGGGCAGCGAGCATGTCGGTGGTGATGTAGGCTTTGTAGGTGTATGCGCCGCCGGAGTTAGGAGTGATACATTCCACGGTGCCGGGGAGTATGGAGCCGTTGGAATGGAGTTCGATAGCGCCGGTAGATGAGGTTACGTCAATTTGGATGTACTGACCGATTTTCACGTTGGAGAACAGCGACTTATCAAATGATTTGGTGCTCTTCCAAGTGATTGTGGCCTCGGAATTTTTGTCCCACCACAGGTCTTTAATCCATGTAGGTTCATATCGCAATGCGATGGCCGTGATGTTGAAAGCGTGTTTCTCGTCGACGGGATTGCCTTGAATCATGAGGCGGTCGGAGTTGAGCTTCTCGGCGATGTTGCTTTTGTTGATGCCGAGGGCTTGGAGGTCGATGGTGGCCATATAGCCGGTGCGAGCCACTTGTCCGTTGCCGCTTTGGGCCCAGATGCCATTACCATTCTTATCCCAGTTGGTACGGACGTTGAGGGTATAGCCGGTGTTGTCGCCATTCTCGGGCGAGAGGTAGATGTCGAGGTAGCGTTGGCCATCGTAGTTATTGAAGGCTTCTTCGAAGAGTTCGAGGGTGTTCCATTTGTCCACCCAGAAGAAGCCGCCCCAGATGGCGCCGTTGGGCATTACGAAGCCATCATTGTAGATTTTGATGCCGGTAATGGTAAATTCATCACCGAGGACTTCGAGACCATAGGCTTGGAGATCGGCGAGCATATCTTTGGTTATATATGCTTTATACGTGTATGCACCGCCGGAGTTGGGTTTATTGCTATAGGCAGTGCCCGGGAGGCGATGACCGTTGGATTTGAGTTCGATAACGCCTTTGGAAGATGTTACATCAATTTGGATGTAGTAGCCATCCAACACATCGGCAAATTGGTCAGCCGTAAAATTCTTGGCGCTCGACCATGAAATTGTAGCAGAATTACCATCATTATACCACAAGTCTTTGACCCATATAGGATCATCAGCAGCTGCGACGTAGAAAGCCGCAACGATGGAAACTAATAGTGTAAAGATAAAGCGTTTCATATTGGAAACAGTTGAATAAGAATTTTGGTAAAAATTTCGGCCGCCGCCGTCGAGATGCGACGGCCGAAATCGGGGATTGATTATAGATGAAAACAGAGGAGTTTCGCGTAAAAATTTCGGCCGCCGCCGTCGAAGTGCGACGGTCGAAATCGGGGATTGATTATTTAGATGAAACAGAGATGTTTGATACGGAAATTTGGCCGCCATAGGAGTTGATGCTCCAGCAGTTTTTGGCGGTGTTGTAGATTCGGTTGGTGTAGGTGAGCACGTTGTTGATGTAGAGCGACACCACGGAGTTGTCGGTGACGATTACCACATTGTAAACGTTGTCGGCGGGAGTCGGGAACACGTATGAATCGTTGTCGCCGATGAAGCCTTTGCCGCCTTCGCCCTCTTGCTCGAGGTTGATTTTGCGCACGGAGCTGCTTTCGGGGTTAACCATCAGGGTGTAATAGGTTTCAGAGTCGGAGCCGCGACCTAAGGAGATGCCGAAGCGGTCGGAAGCGGAAGCGGTGGTGACGGTGAAGGCTATGCGGTTGACGGTTTTGAGGCGGGGGAAGAGGTGCGATTCGTCGGCGGCGAGGGTTACGTCGGCGAGCGAGGAGGCGTTGCCGATGTGCTGTGCGATGGCGGGCACTTCGGTGGTGTAGAGTGTGCCGTCTTCGTTTTGGCAAAGCTTGTGAGCAACGAGGGCACCGGCCCAGTCGATGGCGCCGTCGGTGGCGTTACCGGCTTTGGTGGCGCACCAGCCCCAGATGAAGCGGTCGGTGCCGTTGGAAGCGGTCTTGCCGGCGTAGAAGCCGCGACCGTTGAGGAAGCCTTCGTGGCTGTCGGGCCAGATGCCGGCATCGTTGGCGGTGCAGGCCTTGAGCTCGTCGAGGGTGCGACCTTTGAAGTACTGCACGCGGCGAATGGCGTTGTGTTGCTCGGAGTAAACGAGGTACCACCAATCGCCCATCTTGAACAGGTCGGGACATTCGTAGAAGCGGTCCCACATCATGGTCATGAACACGCCGGCGGAAGTCCACGCGAGCAGGTCGTCGGAGGTGTATTCAGCCAACACGCCCTTGCCGTCCTTTTTGGTGGAGACGAGCATGTGGAAGCGGTTGTCGTCGCCGCGGAACACGAACGGATCGCGGAAGTCGACATTGCTGTATTCCGCGCCGGCGGAGATGAGCACGGAGCGGTTCTTGGTCCAAGTGCGGAAGTCGGTGGAGGTGGCGAGCATCACGGCCTCGTTGATGCCGGCAGTGGATGATTGCGAGGGCGAGTGGGCGGTGTAGAAGGTGTAGTAAGTGCCTTCGTGATAGATAGTTGAGCCGGTGCCGATGGCGGCGTCGAGTTCCTTGTCAGTGCCGCAGCAGATGAGTTCGCCCAGCGAGGTGTAGGAAGCGGCGTCGGAGGTTTCCACGCACCAGATGGGGTGGTAGGTGTAGGCTTGGTTGGGACGGAAGTCCTGCAAGTACATCACCTTGAAGTTATTTTCCACGGGGTCGAAGAAGGGCATGGGGTCGCCTACGTAGCCCACGTAAGGCTTGTAGAAGATGTCGGACTTTTGCTCGTCGGCGAAGGCGTAGAAATTGGTTGTGCCGGGGAGGTTGCGGTCGGTGATCACCGGCTCGTCGTCGCTGCAAGCAGTGGCGCCGAGGGCGGCGGCAGCCATCACGGTCAGGGCATATATTTTGTAAGATTTCATAATTTCAGATGTTTAGAATTATTGGCAGAGGTAGTTGATGGCATTCTTGGTGAGGGTGACGATGTTCTCACGGTAGGGGTTGTTGGCGCCGTTCTTGTCGTACCATTCGTAGGCGGGGGTGCCGATGGTGATCACGCGGCCGGTGGTGAAGCCCTTGAGCGCTTCGTAGGGGAGGAACTCGGCGATGGTGACCACGTTGGCATCGTAGCTGTCGGCGGAAGCCAGGGCTGAAGCGCCGGTGCGTTCCTGCCAGCCTTCCATGGTGAGATACGGATCCCAATCCACGTGCCATACGAGGTTGCGGTTGGTGTTGGAGCAGCCGGCAGCGAGGAGCAGCACGCGGCCGTTGGCGTCAGCTTGGAGGTTGGCAAAGAGGGGATGATCCTCGTGACCGGTGATGGTGAAGCCTAAGTCATCGGCGAGGGTGGAGTAGCTGTCGCCGCCGAACATGTTGTTAGGCGATTGTTGGTCGCGAGCGATGCGCCACACGTCGTTGATGTAGCGAGCGCCGTCGCGCGAGGCGAGGATGGAGCCGCCGCGGAGCCAGTAGCTGTTAAATTGGTCGCGTGAATCCCACATTTGTGAGGGCCAATCGGTGAAATCGAGGTGGCACCACACCATCTTGAAGTCGTCGAGCTTAACTTTGCCGTCGATGATGTCTTGGATGGCCACGTAGGTGGAGTTGGGCACATTTTCCACCATCCAGCGCCAAGCGGCAGCGGCTTCGTCGGTGAGTTGGTCGGCCGAAGGCTTGTTAGCCACGAACGCTTTGGGCTCTTGCGACATGTCGTCGGGGATGACCGACACGGTGTATTCCACGCGAGCGGTGCGCAACTCAGCCACGAACTTCACAGGCTCGGTGAAGTCAACCACGGATCCGGAAGCGGGGGTGACGGTGGCGCCTTCGGTGGCGGTGAAGGTCACCGGCAGGGAGGTTACATCGGTGCCCATAGGCACGAACACGGTGATGGTGCGGGCGGAGTTGTCGATGGAGCCTTCGTAGGAGCCGTTGACGGTGAAGGAGAGGAATTCCACGTTGTCGTGCTTAACGGTGATGGTGTATTCGCACACCACATCGCCGTTGGTGACGCGGATGGCTCGGGGTACCACGCCGTTGAAGCGAGTGCCGGCGGGATAGTCGCAGGTGGCGCCGTCGCTCAGAGTGATGGCATCCACGGTGAGGTTGGTGAGGTCGACCGAAGTGGCCACGTACACGGTGACGGCCTTGGCGGCTTCATCGATTACGCCTTGATAGCCGCTGACGGTGATGGCGGTGATGGCGGTGTTGCCGTCGAGCGCCATGTTCGAGTTATTGTCGTCGCTGCAAGCGGCCACCGACAGCGAGAGCAGAGCCAGCAGAGCGAAGTATAAGGATTTGATAGTAGATTTCATAGTAAGCGATTGATTACCAGTTACCAATGTTTTGAGTATAGTGGCCGTTAGAAGCGCTCATCTGGGCAAACGGGATGGGCAGATATTCGTTCTTGTCGGCGGTGAAGGATGCGGAGGAGTAGATAGCGCAGTTGTCGGCTTCCTCAGCGTAGTATTTATTGAGGACGGTGGCAGCTTCGCCCCAGCGCACTAAGTCGAAGAAGCGGTCGGACTCCATGGCGAGTTCCACGCGGCGTTCGCGCTTGACGATTTCGAGGGCTTGCGCCTGAGAGTAAGCGCCGGTGTACGGGCGCACGTTCATGCGCACGCCGTAGAGCTGTTGGTAGTCGGAGATGACGGAGGTGGACTGGCGAGCGCGGTTGCGCAGACGGTTCACGATGTCGATAGCGCCGGGGATGTCTTGGTTGAGCAGCACCAGAGCTTCGGCACGCATCAGAAGCACGTCGGCATAGCGCAGGACGATGCGGTTCATGGGCGAGCCCCACCAAGCGCCTTTCACTAAGTAATCGGTGTCAGGGTCAACGTTCTGTTTGAGGGTTACATAGTAGCCGTAGAGGCCGTTGGAGCGGCTCCAGATGGCCGAGCGGTCCATCATGTAGTTCTTATTGAACATGTAGGGGGTGCCGGGCATGCCCACGGTGAGGAACAGGCGCGGGTCGGCGTAGTCGGTGGCCATGTCGTAGTCGCGGGCGTTGAAATTGTCCGCGGGCAGGCCGTTTTCGTCGGTGCGGAAGGCGTTCACAAGGTTTTGCGACGGCTTGTAGAAGTCGCAACCGCCGTCGGTCACGCCGGGGATGTTGGGCACAATCAGGCCGTAAGCCCAGTTACAGTTACCGTTCTTGGTGCCGTCGTTGAAGGAGTATTGCATGGCCCAGATGGATTCCACGCCGTTCTCGTATTGGGGTTCGGGACGGAAATTGTTGTGGAAATCGCTTTCGAGGTCGCAACCGGAGGCAGCCATAATGGCGGGGTCGGTGTATTCCACCACCTTTTGGAGGTCTTCGGTGGAGATGGAGGTGACTTGGTGGGAGTTCACATCATCTTGGTGGTAAGCCTTGTAGAGGTAAGTCTTGGCCAGGTAAGCGGCGGCAGCGGCGCGGTTGGGGCGGCCTACTTCCGACTGCTTGGCAGGGAGGTTGTCGAAGGCGAACTTGAAGTCGTCGATGATGAGTTGCCAGCCTTCATCGTTGGTGTACTCGCGGTTGGAGAGCTCGTTGTAAGCCTCTGGCGAGAGGTTGGAATCCACGGCGAAGGGGATGTACTTGTAGAGGCGCTTGAGCAGGAAGTGGCCGTGGGCGCGGAGGAAGCGCATCTCGGCTATGCGTTGGTCGCGCAGAGCGTAGGCGTCGGGGTCCATGTTTTCGAGCACTTGCAGGGCGGAGTTGGCGCGGGAGATGCAGTTGTAGAGACGTTGCCACATGTCGGAGATGTTCCAGTTGGTGGTGCGGATGCCTTGCGATACTTCGAGCTGGTGGAACACGTCGCCGTCTTCGGTGCCGTTGCCGCCTTTATAAGCGTCGTCGGAGCGCACGTCGAAGTTCCACATTGAGAACGAAGAGTTGATGTCTTCGGCCGAGAAC
>CAMGBT010000046.1 GCA_946011725.1 uncultured Bacteroidales bacterium
GTTTTCTGATGTACATCTTCTGGACCATAGCCCTGCTGGTGGTGTCGAACATCTTCATGACCTTCGCCTGGTACGGACACCTCAAGCTCCAACAGCTGAAAATCATCTCCAACAACACCCCGCTCTACGTGGTGATACTCATCTCCTGGGGCATTGCCCTAATGGAGTACTGCTTCATGGTGCCGGCCAACCGCATGGGCTTCATCGGCAACGGCGGCTCGCTCACCCTACCCCAGCTCAAAGTGCTGCAAGAAGCCATCACCCTGATCATCTTCACCCTCTTCACTGTGGTATTCTTCCGCGGCGAACAGCTCCACTGGAACCACCTCGCCGCCTTCCTGTGCCTCATCGCCGCCGTCTATTTCGTCTTCATGAAGTAACGTCCCAATCGCCTGCTAATCAGGCGGAAAGTGTAACAAAAGGCAATACACCAAGTATATAAGTAGGAAGCGGACTTCCGCGTCCCTACTGATTCTGACCTTTTGATACAGATTCTTATGGTGGATGGTAGGAGCAGCGGTCACCACGTAGGCGCGGGGCGCCAACATTTACTTGCGTTTAAGGTCAAAGAACATAAACCGCGTTTGCAATGGTTCATCAGCCTTGATAGCCAAAAAGTTACGTTCCTCTTCCTCTGTTTTATAGAGAAGTTTAAACCCATTCTTAACGTAGAAGTGGATCGTGCGTTCGTTGTTGTATGCATCTACAACAATAAAACGGCAGCCGGTTTTGTTTTCGGATGAACGAAACCAGTCTTTGATAAAGTCAATAATCTGGCTGCCAATGTTTTTACCATGTTCACGATCTTCTGAAGACACGCCCAAACGGCCAATTAATACAGCGGGGAAATTTATACCTCGTTTAGAATTAATGACACCGCGTTGCAGGCGATTGAGAGCAGAGCTGGAAATCAGTTTCAACTTTACACTATCGTTTGCTAAGGTAACCATGCCAATTATATGGCGAGGGTTTGAAGCCATGACCCAAGCATAGGTTTTGCCCAACAATTCTGAGTCATAATAAGGTGCAACGTTTGTAAAAAAGTCGTCCAAGTCGGCATCTTCACAGCAGAAAGTGTTGCAAAAGGCGGCCACCTTATGAGTGTAAGGAAGTCGAATAGCTTCGGAAGCTAAATCGAAGGCTTGTGGCTTATTCATGTGGATGTCCGAACAGTGATGCGTAGAGTTCTCGGGATTTGCGCTCTAACTCGCGCAGTTGAGCCTCACGTTCAGCTGACGGACGAGGTGTGGGAAGAGAGCCGTAACGTTCTGCCTCTTCAATAAAGGCCATTGCTGATTGGCCTTCCAATACCGGGGATGAGTTGATAGTCATTGCCATAGCGAGTCTTATTTTTTGCAAAGTTACAAAAATTTCGTAAAAACTCCAAAATGTTTATGATTATTTGGTGGCATCAGGCGGTGCGGAGGACGCGCAGATGCCACAGCAGCAGGGTGAGCAAGGCGATGGCGGCGCCGGCCAAGCCGATGTAGTCAATCGAAAGGTGGGTGCACACTAAGCCGCCGAGGGCGGTGCCGCTGCCGATGCCGAGGTTGTAGATGCCGGAGAAGATTGACATGGACACGGCGGCGGCCACTGCGGGCGAGTGGTTGATGATTTCGGCTTGGAAGGCAACGTTGAAGGCGGTGGTGCTCATGCCGAAGATGAGGCAGGCGATGAACACTGCCGCTTCGGCCATGGTGGCGCAGGGTAGCAGGATGGCCATGCACAGAGCCATGCCCCACATGGTGGCGGAACAGAAGCGGGGGCGGTTGCGGTTGAACCACCGCGAGAATGCCACGCTACCTAAGAGGCCGGCTCCACCGTAGAGCATAAGAGCGATGGTGACGGCGTGGGGCGTCAACCGGGCGGTTTGGAGCAAGAAGGGCTCAATGTAGCTGTAGCAGATGAAGTAGGCCGAGGGTATGAGCAGTGCTAAAGCGTAGATGGACACCAAAGCACGGTTGCGCCACAACCCGGGGACGCTGCGCAGGGAGAAGCGTCCCGGCGAGGGAATGGACGGCAACGTAAAGGCTAAATAGATGAAGGTGAGGGCGGCGAAGACGCCGATGCTGCCGAAGGTCCAGCGCCAGCCTGCCCACAGACCGATGACGCGACCGAGCGGCAGCCCGAGCACCATGGCGATGGATGAACCGGTGACGACCATGCTCAGAGCCAAGGGGCGATGGCGCTCGTCGACCAGTCGAATGGCGATGGGCGAGATGATTGACCAGAAGATGGCGTGGGTGGAGGCCACACCGATGCGCGCGGCCATGAGCCAGTGGAAGTCGGTGGCGATGGCCGAGAGACCTTGGCAAACGGCAAACATGGCGATGAGCACCATCAGCAGACGGCGCATGTTGAAGCGGGTGGTGGCCACCATCAGCGGCAGCGACAGCAACATCACAGCCCACGCGTACACCGAGATCAGCATACCGGTGGCGGCTTCCGTGCGGTGGAATTCGGCACCGATGTCGCTCAGCAGTGCCACAGGGATAAATTCCGATGTATTGAAGATAAAGGCCGAGAATGTAAGGCCCAAAAGAGCCGCCCAGGTGCGCAGCGGCGTATGTGCAATTTGTGTCATAACCTATTGGAAAAAGTATGTGTCCGACAGCCAGATGAGCTGTCGGACACACTGTGTATCAATTAGTTGCGCGGAATGATAAGAGCGCGGTAGGGGGTGACGAACACCGGCTGGTCGCTACCTGGGAGCAGCACGTTGTCGTAGTGGTCGGAGACTACCATGTCGACCACATCGGAAGAGAAGGGATCGGTTTTGGAGACCACCAGCACTTGGCCGCGGTCGGTGGTGAGCACTTGCGAGGAGGTGATGCCGCGCCACATGGCGGTGTGGTTAGCGCGCAGGTGCATCACGTGGCTCACGTAGTCGCACAGGCGTTGCTCTTGAGCGTCGCGAGCGTGGATGTGGCCGGAGGTGCGGGCAATGTTGTCCTTCTGACCGCCGACGGTGTTGCGGCTGAGGTCGCCGAACTCGTCGCCGTAGTAGAGGGTGATGGGGCCGGTGTACATGGCCAAGATGGCGTGGCGAAGCATCATCTTGTCGTAGCGGTACGGGTCGGAATCGGAGAAGTGGTCGGCGAGGCGGTAGCCGTCGTGGTTGGAGAGGAAGAGGTTGGGCATAACCTCGTCGCTGAGGTAGCCGCGAGCAGTGGGCACTGAGAGGGTGGTGACGATGTCGCCAAACAGGTCGGTAAGGCCTTCGCCATCAATGGATTGCATCGGACCGGAGATACGTTCCTTGCCTTCGAAGTCGAAGGCCGACACGAGGCCGCCTTGAGTGTAGACACCGTTGTTCACCACGTTGGCGTCGCCCCAGTCTTCGCCCACCATGTAACCGAGGATGCCCACGGTTTCGCCGCGTTGGCGGCGTTCGGCGCAGAGGCGTTCAACCGAGCGGCGCACTTCCACCCAGTAGTTGTGACCGCCTTGGAGCAGTTGCGGAGCCACATCCAATCGCCAGCCGTCAATGCCGAATTGGTCAATCCAATAGGTGGCCACTTCGGTCATGTAAGGCAGCGACGCGGGGAAGGCCACGTTGGCGCCGGCGCCGTTGGGACGGTCGCACTTTGCGCCTTCGCCATCGGGCAGCAGGCCCGCGGGCGAGGGAGAGGTGATGCCGCCATGGTGACCGAATACGCCGTCGAAGATTACGGCGATGCCGCGGCGGTGAGCTTCGTCAATGAGCTCGCGCAACTCGGCTTCGGTGCCGAAATGCGGGTCGATGGCAAAGTAGTTATTGGTGAAGTAGCCGGTGGCTTTGAGCTTTTCTTCGCTTTTGGTGAGCGATGAATCGAAGATGGGAGTCATCCAAATGGCATTGCAGCCGAGAGCTTGGATGTGGTCGAGCGATTGGATGATGCCGCGGAGGTTGCCGTTCTTGGTGTGGCCGTCGGGACCCCACATGCGGGTGTAACCTTCGGCACCGCCTTCGCCGTGGATAAACGATGCCACCATCACTTGGTAAATGGTGAGCTGACGCGGGTCGTCGGGCAGCTGCGGGTTCTGGCTCCAGCCGGCAAAGGCCGTGAGCAACCCGAGCAATGATGAGAAGAAACGTTTAATCATGAGGTTAGATATTAAGGGGTTAAGCTTCTTCATTGATTTTGCCGGCGAACTCCATAAGATAGGCCTTGATGAAGCCGTCAATGTCGCCGTCCATCACACCGCCCACATCGGAGGTTTGGAATCCGGTGCGGTGGTCCTTGACGCGGCGGTCGTCGAACACGTAGGAGCGGATTTGCGAGCCCCATTCAATCTTCATCTTGCCGGCTTCCACCTTGGCTTGCTCGGCCATGCGGTGCTGCAGCTCCTTGTCGTAGAGGATTGAACGGAGTTGGCGCAGGGCGTTCTCCTTGTTCTTGGGTTGGTCGCGCGTCTCGGTGTTTTCGATGAGGATTTCCTCCTTTTCGCCGGTGTAAGGGTCGGTGAACTGGTAGCGCAGGCGCACGCCCGATTCCACCTTGTTCACGTTCTGACCGCCGGCGCCACCGCTGCGGAAGGTGTCCCACGAGATGAGGGCGGTTTCCACCTTGACTTCGATGGTATCATCGACCAATGGGGTGACGAACACCGAGGCGAACGAGGTCATGCGCTTGCCCTGGGCATTGTAGGGCGACACGCGCACTAAACGGTGCACGCCGTTCTCGCTCTTGAGGTAGCCGTAGGCGAAGTCGCCTTCCACATTGATGGTACACGACTTGATGCCCGCTTCATCGCCTTCGAGCAAGTTGGCAATGGAGGTCTTGTAGCCATGCTTTTCGCACCAGCGCAGGTACATACGCATCAACATCGACGCCCAGTCCTGACTTTCGGTGCCGCCGGCGCCGGAGTTGATTTTGAGCACCACGCCCAACTTATCCTCCTCGCGGCGGAGCATATTGCGCAGTTCGAGGCTCTCGATTTTTTCGATAGCTTCGGCATAGAGACGATCCACGTCTTCTTCCTCCACTAAGCCTTCTTTGATGAACTCGAACGCCGTGGACAGTTCCTCAACGGCGCTCTCCACCTCTTTATAGCCATCAAGCCACGCTTGAATATCCTTGATTTTTTTCATTTGCTTCTGGGCCTCGGCGGGGTGCTCCCAGAAATCGGGCACGTGAGTGCGCAGTTCTTCTTCTTCGACTTCTATTTTCTTGCTGTCGATGTCAAAGATACCTCCTCAGCGCCAGCTTGCGCTCAAAGGTCTCTTTTAATTGTTCCTGAGTAATCATTATAGAGAAAGATGGGTTAAACGGTTATTTCCGACTGCAAAGTTACGAAATAATAGCGAGATATGCAAACACAGTACCACCGCGACCCTCCCATTTCCCCGCGCCCCTTTCATGTAAGACGCTTTGCCCGTTCAAACCAAATAACGAATATTTCAACATAAAAACGTAAACGTAGAACGAATTTTTTAATTACTTCGTTAATTCGTAAATTTGTAATTTACATTGATCCAAAAAGAAATCCCCGCCTCACGATTATGTGGCGGGGATTTTTGCTATTTGTTTAGTCTACACTTTAGCGCACCACAACGCGGGTGGCAGTGGTGGGGAGGGTGGCGATGTAGAGGCCGGCGGGGAGGGGGATGACTGCGTGGAGGCCGGCGGTGACTGGTTGTTGGGCTACCATCACACCGGCGGGGGTGTAGATGGTGGCGAGGCCGTCGGTGGCGGCTTCAATCACCACGGCGCCGTCCACCGAGTATATGCGGTCGGTGGCGGTGGCGGGGTCGAGCGTGGAAGTGACTTTGCCTTTGTAATCGGTGAAGAGGATTTTGCGACCGCCGTTGGCTGCGGCGTCGGCCACCAAGATGCCTTCGAAGAGTTGGTAGCCGTCGATACGGTCGGGCATGGCTTCGGCGGTGGCACCTTCAATCACCACGCCTTTGCCGTTGAGCAGGCCGCACCACTCTTCCTGCAGGGTGAGGTAGCGCACGCCTTCGCTGTCGGTGGTGACGTAGCCGTAGAAGCGTGCCACTTCGTTGGTTTTGGGTGCCACGAAGAAGCCGTGGTAGTCGGTGTCGGCGTAGTTGGTGTAGTTGCCGTGGAGGATGTGGGCGGAGGTGTAGGTGCTCAGGTTGATGGAGGGAGCGTCACCGGCCACGGAGTAGTTGTCCGCGCTGGCGAGTTGGTCGCCGGTGAACTGTGCCACGAAGCCGGTTTTCAGCGCTTTGCCTACGTATTCAGAGCCGAGGCCGGGAATGGCAATCCAGTCGAATTGGTCGTTGTCGTACCAGTAAAGGCTTTCGAACGGTTCCATCGGCAGGCCTTCGATGGGCTTGCTGATGTCGGCACTTTGCACGGCGGTGGTGGCGTAGAGCACGCCATCGTGAGCGCATACTCCGTAGAACGGGAAGTTGAGCTTGTAGACCGCACCGGCGGTGGTGAGGTCGGCGAATTTGTTTGCTTCAACCATGAAGGGCACTTCAGCTCCGGCTTCGGGGAACTTGGCCGCAGGGACGTAGCCGCGGAAGGCATCGATGGGTTGGTCGGGATCGGTGATGCGAACGAACTTCGAGCCGTCGGCACTGAGCACGTAGTCGCCCATTGATGCTTCGGTCTTAATGAATGAGCCGTAGAGGTAGGGGTCGGCGGTAGTTGAGCCGGTGACGATGCCGTCGTAGCTGTCATAGTCGATAACCACGCCGTTGGCATTGTAGAGGATGAACGGCATGCCGGCGGCAGCGGTGGTAATCACCTTGGAGGTGACTGCCGAAGCGGTGTAACCATCGATGGCCAACATAAGCGAACCTTCGGGCAACATTTCCTGCCGCACCTCAAAGGGCAGACACATCACTTGGCATTTTGCTCCATTTTCGACAGCAAAATGCACAGCGTATGTCTGGAACGAGCCGGCATATTTGAAGTCCATATTATCGTGGAGATACAGCCGCGAAGCCACCCCATTTTGCGACACCAAGTTGGCCTTAGCGGCCACGAGAATCTGGCTGATGGACGTGCCTTCAGCCGCAGTCAGCACATTATTGTCAAGCGGTACTGCGGGCAAGGTGAAGTCTACAGAGAGGTTGGTCGGAGCGGTAATCGCCGAGGCGTTAACCAAGTTGTAGTGAGTGTAGCGACCGTTGGCCGAAGTAACTGCGTAAGGATTCGGCGAGGCGGTGGGATAGTAATAGCCCCACTTCATATCGCCGGAGTTGCTGCGGCCATTGAGGTAGTAAGCATCCCAACCGCCGAGGGTGTTGAAGGTGTTATAGTCGCTTCCCGCCTCAACGGTGACCGACAAACCGCCGCCAAGCAAGTACGAGCTTAATTCGGGTATCTCCACATAGTTGAATTTAAAGGTGGCGCTTTCGGCTGTGCCGATAGCATAACCCGAGTAGATGTTGTGCATATCATCGGTGAAGCAGGCAAAATCGACAAACGAGTGCGAGATTTCGAGGTGTTTGGAGCCATTTTCGGCGAAGCCGCTGATGCCGCCGAAGTAACATCCACAGCCGTCGTCGGCGATGACAGTGGCTGAGGCGAAGTCGACGGTGGGCAAGATGGCGCAGTAGTCGGCCTTGAACACGGCACTGTAGTAGTTGTGGATGGGGAGAGTGCGAGTGTCATTGAAGCCGACAGTGCCGACCAAACCGCCGGCGCAGCGTTTGTCGGTGGTGTAGCTGTCGTTCACCTTGAAGTCGCATACGGCGGTGGAGTGGTTGATGGCCACGTTGGCCACTGCGCCGACCAGTCCGCCGGCGCGGTATGAAGCGTCGATGGTGGTGGCTTGAGTGGTGCAACCTTCGATGGTGAGGATGGGTGCGGAGACGGAGGTGACATCCTTGGTGGCCACGATACCGGCGATGCCGCCAACAATAGCATCGCCGTTAGCTTCGATGTTGCAAGCCAGCACGTTGATGCCCGACAGCGGAGTGCGAGCGATGGCTTCGGTAGTGACGTATGAGCCGAGCGCGATGCCGACATTGCCGCCGGTGACGGTAAAGTTGACGTTGGAGAAATTGAGGTTCTTCAGCGTGCCCTCGCTCTCCATCTGCGAGATGAAGCCGACGTTCTGCGAGGCGTCGCAGTCGAAAGTGATATTGCGCACAGTGTGGCCGCCGCCATCGTAGTGGCCTTGGAACTTATAGGAGACGTAGTTGCCATATTCCGAGAGGTAGTACAGGCCGAGCGGCATGAATTCCTCGCCGGCGAAGTCCAAGTCGGCCACCTGCTTGAAGTACTTGCCTTTGAGGCCGTCTAAATTGTTGTTGTACAACTGCGAGTTCATAGCGCGGAACGATTCTACACTGCTGATAATGTAAGGATTAGCTTCCGAACCGTCGCCGTCGCTAACACTGAGGGCGAAGTCGCGGTCCACGCCGCCCCAAAGGATGGGCAGCGGATATTTAGTGGTCATATCCAAGCCCCAAGCCATGCCCCAGGAGGCAGTGCACGAATTGAGGTATTCGACCGACTGCAAATAGTCGAGGGTGGTCTTCATGGAGCCGTTGCCCGAAGGAGTGGCTGTGCGCTCGGTCGTGCTATCCAAATAGTAAGAGGTTTGTGGAGTAACCCTATTTGAGCCACAAAGTCCGTAGGCTATGTATGATGGTACACTTTGATGATAGAGTATAGCATCTGTTAATTTACCAAGGTTCAAGCAATTAGCCATAGAATTGTAGCAAATGCCGGCGATGCCGCCGCAATGGGCGTAGTCGGTACTACTGCCATGTTCTTCCGCCACGAACATTGTAGGTATATCCACAATGCCGTAGTTGACGCAATTTCTCGCATAATCAACCAATCCGGCGATGCCGCCCATTGAAACGATATCGATATCGAGCGGATTCACCGTGCTATAAATGCGGCCGAAGTTAGCCGAATACTCTACGGTGCCGGCCTGACCGGCCACGCCACCGAGGTCCATGCCGTCACTTAAACAACTGACCTCAGCATAGTTGCGGCAATGGCTCACCAAGTTGGCATACCCGGCCACGCCGCCGGTGTATCTGTTTGCCTTGCCATTGATGGTGATAGAGTTGCCATTGGCATCCTTGTCGTATGTGATGCAATTCGCCACATTCTGCTTGCAATAACCCACGATACCGCCCACATAATTGTCGCCATTCAACGTGCCGCCGACCACATTAGCCGCTGCTGTACAATTGATGATTGAAGCGTAGCTATATCCGGCGATGCCACCCACGTAATCGGTCCACGTGGTGGTTAAGTCTCCGATTGCTTTGCAACCTACAAACCCCTCGACATGGCAGTTGGTGATGTCTTTGTAACTATTATGATAGCCCACGATGCCGCCTTGATACTTTGAGTAAAGGCGTCCGTATATATTGCCTTGGAAGGTGCAGCCCTCCACTCGGGCGTTATCGGTGGTGTAGCCCACGATGCCGCCCACGTAGAGGTTGTGGCGGGTGAATTGGCGCAGGTCGATTACGGCGTCTTTGACGTTGACGTTGCGCACCACGCCGTCGCCTTTGACCGTGCCGAACAGGCCGGCATAACCGGAGATGGTGGAGGTGTGGTCGATGTAGAGGCCGTAGATGGTGTGGCCTTGGCCGTCGAAGGTGCCCAAGAACTTGCCGTCCTTGAACGAGCCTTCGCTACCGATAGGCATCCACGGATGGGCGCCGGTGGGGTTGGCCATCACCTTGTAGTTGAGCACGATGTCGTTGTCGAGGACGATGTACTTGCCCTCGTAGTAATCGTAGCACCAGTAGACCATGTAGGCGAAGTTGGCCAACTGCTGAGCGGTGCGGATGATGTAGGGGTCGGCGGCCGAACCGTTACCGCGAGCAAACACTTGAGAAGGGGTAGAGTCGGGCACATTCCACGACTCGGCGCCGCGCATCAGCGGCATTGTGAGGATTGCGAGCACAGCTACCGCAATTCCACGGAGAAATGCTTTCATAAATCTGACGTTAGCATGTTTGTTGTAAAAAATACTGTATAGTATTAAAGTGCAAAGTTAGTACCATCTCGCCAGCTCTGCAAGTAATTTAACACAATTAACACCACTTAACTAACTTTTGTTAGCCTTCGCACCACAGGGGGGGCGGCTGCGGGTGGGCGCTGCCGGCTGGGTGGAAGCTACACTTCGCTAAAGCTCAGAGCCGCCACAAAAAAAGCATCCGCCCTAAGATCTTGCTCGGCGCGCGGAGCCTTTTTGCACCCTGCTTCGAGCTCTTGCTCGAGGGGGCGGGGGTTAGTGGTTGAGGATTTGGAGCTGGCGGCGGACGCTTTCTTCGTGGATGAGGGTCCAGAGTTTGGTCAGGAGGTCGGGGGAGAGGCCGAGGTCGGCGCCGGCGGCGCAGCGGTCGGCAAGCATTGCTGCGTAGCGCTGGGGCTGCATGGCGCTGAGGTCGTGTTGCTTTTTGATTTGGCCGATTTCGGCGGAGATGTTCATGCGTTGGGCGAGCAAATCGATGAGCTGGTGGTCGATTTGGTCGATGTGTTGGCGGTATTGGCGCAGCAGTTGTGCGTGGGCGGGCTCGGCTGAGGAGTTGCGGCGCAGGTGCGAGAGCAATTCGCACAGCTGCGGCGGGGTGAGCTGCTGGCGGGAGTCGGAGAGTGCGCACTGCGGGTTGGGGTGCGCTTCGATGATGAGGCCGTCGAAGCCCATTTGGATGGCCTCACCGGCCACTGTGGCCACCAGTTCGGTGCGCCCTGCTATGTGGCTGGGGTCGCAGATGATGGGCAGGGCAGGTATCCGGCGGCGCAGCTCGAAGGGGATGGACCAGCGCGGACGGTTGCGGTAGATGGAGTTGCCGTAGGTGGTAAATCCGCGATGGATGGCGCCGAGGCGCTGCACGCCGGCGTCGTGTATGCGTTGTAGAGCGCCTATCCACAGGTCGGGGTCGGGGCTGACGGGGTTTTTGACCAACACGGGAGGCTTGACGGGCAGGGCGGCAAGGGCGTCGGCGAGTAGCTGCACGGCGAAGGGGTCGGCAGCGGTGCGAGCGCCGATCCAGATGATGTCAACGCCGGCATCGAGGGCGAGGTGCAGGTGCTCGGGGGTGGCCACTTCGGTGGCGGTGAGCATGCCGGTGGCGGCTTTGGCGTCGGCAAGCCATTGCAAGGCCACTTCGCCGCAACCTTCGAACCCGCCGGGATATGTGCGTGGTTTCCATACACCGGCGCGCAACACGCGCACACCGCCGGCAGCCAATGCCCGCGCCACCGTGAGCATTTGCTCGGCGGATTCTGCGCTACACGGTCCGGCGATGATGAGCCGGCCGTTGGCATCCGCGCCGGGCAGCGGTTGGAGGTTGGTGAAGTCGGCCATATCAATACCACGTTACGCCGTTCGACACCGACGAGCGCTTGTCGTATTTGAGGTCGGCAAGCATGGAGGATTTCACGGCAATGTTGAATGTATAGTTCTTATACGGACCGACGGGCACGAACGATGCGCGCATCTGGAAGCAGTGGAGGTCGCGCCCGATGTTGCAGTTCATGTAGGCGATTTTGTGGCGGTCGAAGTCGTACGATGCGGTGAAGGAGAAGTTCCAGTTAGGCGTGGGCTTGATGGATCCGGACAGCGACAGATTTTGGGTGATTTTGCCGTTGTATTCCATCTTCTCCTTGTTGAAGGTGCCGTAGGCGTAGTTGATTGAGTAGTTGAACGTTAGGCTCCACGGCACGCGCCACGAAGCGTAGCCTTCGGGCGAGAGTTGGATGTCGCCGGCGGCGGCATCGTCGCGACCGCGGGCGTTCTGCTCGCCGGAGGGAGGCGGTGAAGAGCCGCTGTCGGAATCGCCGTTGGTGGCGCTGTTATTGGAGGAAGATTTGCGGCGGAAGGTGTCTTGGTTGAAGGTGTAGGAGAAGGATGTACCGGTGGACGACAGGCGGCCGATACCCTTGCCGCAGCTCCAGCGCAACTTATTGACTCGCACGGGGTTGCCGGCGGAGTTGAGCTGGTAGGTGTACACGTCCCAAGTGGCGTTGAGGTTGAGGTTGAAATTCTTGGTCAACCGCAGCAGCATCGAGGTGTTGATGTTGGAGAAGTTGAGCGAGTCGGCGGCGAAGTTGTAGCTTTGGGTGAGGGTGAAGTTCTCGATGAGGGAGATTTTCTTCTCGCCGATGGAGTCGTTGGTGTGCACCTTGGCTTCGAGGTTGTTGGCCAATGACCACGACACCACACCCTGCTTGCCCTGGGCGGGCGTGCCGTAGAGGGCGTTGGGGAAGTATGAGTAGGTCTTGGTTTGCGGGCGGCCTTGGCTGTCGGTGTAATCGTAGCTGCCGTAGTAGCCGAAAAAGGATGAGCCGAAGTCGGGCGCGGCGGAAAGCGACACCGAGGGAGTGAACACGTGGCGAATCATCTTGATCTTCTTGCCGAGGAAGCCCAGCGGCCGCCAGAAGCCGTAGACCTTGGTGTCGAGCGAGAGCGAGGCGGAGAAGTCGTACACGTTGTACAGGCTGTAGGTGGTGTCGCACACCTCAGCCGAGGCGTTGGGATCCCACTGGCGGCGCACTTTCTGGGTGTACATGCGGTCGGTGATGTTCACACTCGGGGTGATGTTCAGGTAGCTGAAGGCATTGAAGGTGGCCGAGATGGGAATGTTGTGGCGGAAGGCGTTGCGCCAGTCCTTGATGAGGCTTTTCTTGAAGAACACGTTCTGCTGCGCGGTGAGCGAGTTCTGGAACTGACCGGTGTACGACAGGCGTATCTTCTCGTACCAGCGCTCGTCGCCGGCGGCTTTCTTGCGCTTGAAGGGGTACACTTGCGACAGGGTCACGTTCAAGTTGGGGAAGGATACCGACAAGGTGGAGTCCTGGGTGCGCTGGCTCACGTTCATCGACGCCGAGAGCGACCACTTCGACTGCGGAAAGCGGTAAGTCATGTTCACCGTCGAACTCTTAGTGTTCTCGGTGAAGGAGCTGGAGTAGTATGAATTGAGGTCGTTGCGCGAGTAGCCGGAGGTGGTGAAGTTCACCGAGGCTGACAGCGTCAAATTGGGGTTGGCCTTGGCATCTTGCGTGTGGCTCCACAGCAGTTGGAAGTTGGTTTGGGTGTTGTAGTCGGGCGCACCCTTGTCGCCGTAGATTGATTTGAGGTAATTCAGCTGGAATGAGCCGGAGTAGCGGTAGCGGCGCACGTAGTTGGAGTTGGCATTGATGCCCCACGAGCCTTTGGTGTAGATTTCACCGGTGAGGGCCAGGTCGAAGTTATCGCTGATGGCGAAGTAGTAACCGCCGTCGCGCAGATAGAATCCGCGCTGGTAGTCGTCGCCAAAGGTGGGCACTATGATGCCGGATTTGTACTTCGATGTGAAGGGGAAGTAGCCGAAGGGCACGGCGACGGGTAGCGGCAGCCCGGCCAACACCATGTACGCCGGGCCGGTGACAATGTTCTTGCCGGGGTGTACCTTGCCGCGGGTGAGGTTGAAATAGAAGTGCGGACAGTCGTGGTCGTCGCAGGTGGTGTACCGACCGTTCTCGATGAAGAAGTTGCCGTCGTCGGTGCGCTTGGTGCGCCCGCCGGTGAGGAAGCCTTCGCCCTGCTCGGTCACCACGTTGGTGATGAAACCCTTCTCGCTCACGAAATTATACCGCATGGTGGACGCCTGATAGTCGGCCGAACCGTCGGAGAACACCGGTTGGCCGGTCATCTCGCCCACCGAGTCCTCCACACCTACGGCATACCCCGGGTTAGTGGGCATATCCATCTCAATATTAGCCGATTGCAACTTGATTTCGCCGTAGGTGATGGTACTGTTGCCATACATCATGGCCGAATCCCGCCGCAGAATCACCAACGAGTCGGACGAGGAAAAGTCAACGGCCGTTTCCAAATCCACCTTGTCCACCACCGGTCGGAACAGCGGCACGAAGGTGTCCGCCACAGCCGGTTGGGCAAATGAGTCGGACTGGGCTGATTGGGCTGATGAGTCTAATTGGGCTAATACGGCGGGTGCCGCGGTGTCGGATGCTGCGGCAGTGTCGGCAGTGGTAGGCGAAAGCTGCACATCGTCGCCGGCCAATACACCGACAGCCGCCGCCAACTGCGGCAGCAGCACACACATTATTATATATAGCCAGAATTTTCTCAAGTTAAAACCGGTTTTGCGAAAATCAACTGCAAAGTTACAACTATTTCCCCACATATACAAAAAAAATTCACGCACCGCCCCGCCGCCGCAGCCATCCGGTGAGGGCGCGGCGGCTGAGCGCGGCAGTGGTCGCGCGGAGCCTTTTTGCACCTGCTCCGAGCTCCTGCTCGGGCGCGCGGCGGGGCGTTAGAGCTGGGAGAAGCGGGTGCGGCGGTGGAGGTAGCGGGAAAGGAGGATGTTTTGGCGGCAGTCGGGGCGGCGGAGGAGGTTGATGGTGGCGGGGGCGTCGGGGTAGTCGCGGCGCATGCGGGCGAAGTCGCGGTGGGCGCGCCAAATGGCGGCAGCGTTGGCGAAATCGAATGTGAGGATGAATTTGGCCCATGCAATGGTGTCGAGCAGACGGCGGCGCAGCAGGGTGGCGGTGCGGTCGGCGGCGGGCAGGTTTTTGTGGAGCATGAGCAGGTTGTTGCGGAAGTTGAGGTAGGTTTTGCGGGGGTTGGACGCCGGCAGAGAGCCGCCGCCGAGGTGGTAGACCACCGACTGCGGCACGGCAGCAATGGTGTGGCCTTGCAGTTGGATGCGCCAGCAGAGGTCGATTTCCTCCATGTGGGCGAAGAATTTGGGGTCGAGGCCGCCGCAAGCAAGGTATAGGTCGGTGCGGACGGTGAGGGCGGCACCGGAGGCCCAAAAGATCTGACAGGGGGTGTCGTATTGGCCGTTGTCGGGTTCGCATACGTCGAAAATTCGTCCGCGGCAGTACGGGTAACCGTTGCGGTCGATGAATCCGCCGGCGGCGCCGGCGTACTCGAACATGTGTGGCTGCAGGCGGGCGCGCAGTTTGGGCTGCACGGCGGCCACCTCGGGGTGTGCGTCGAGGTAGTCGGTGAGCGGGGTAATCCAGCCGGGGGCGGGCGCGGCGTCGGAGTTGAGCAATACGGTTATGGGGTAACGGGTGGAATCGAGGGCGCGGTTATAGCCTTCGGCAAAGCCGTAGTTTTCAGGGAATTGAATCACCTCTACGGAGGGGAATTCGCGAGCCAAAAGGCTGAGGGATTCGTCGGTGGAACCGTTGTCGGCCACGATTATGCGGGCGAGGTTGGCCGGGGTGTTGGCAATGACTTCGGGGAGGTATTCGCGCAGGAGTTTGGCGCCGTTCCAGTTGAGGATTATCACTGCCACACGGGGGCAGTTGTCGGGGTTGAAGAGGTGGTTCATTGTTGTGGTACGGGGTGTTTCCATCGGTTGTGGCTCCAGAGCCAGATGGCGGGGTCGCGGCGGATGGTTTGTTCAAGCAAACGGGTGTATTGGCGGGTGAGCTCGCCTTCGGGGAGCTCGGCGGGGTGGTCGGCGATGTGCCGGATGGTGATGCGATAGCGTCCGCGGGCGATGTGCTCCATGTCCCAGTACACCACGGCGGCATCGAGCTTACGAGCGAGGGTTTCCGTGCCGGAAATCATCAGGGTGGGACGGCCCAGCAGGGTGGTGAGCACGCCGGGGTCGCCGTGGCCGGGGTGTTGGTCGCTCATGAAGCCCACGTAGAACAGGCCGGCGCGGGAGGCGCGCACGAGTTGGCGCAGGGCGGTGGATTTGTCGATGCATACTGAATGGAAGCGGCCGCGGATGTGGAGCATCAATCGGTCGAAGGCTTTGTTGCGCAGCGGGCGGTAGATTTGACCGAAGAGCACGTTGGAGCTGTCGTCGGGGCGGAGGCGTGTGTGCATAGTGACCGAGGGCGCCCATTCCCAGTTGAAGGTGTGGGCGAAGTATACCACGATGTTGCGCTGTTGGGCCATCAGGCGGTCGATGATTTCGATGCCGTCGAACTGCATTCGGCGGCGCATTTCGGCGTCGGAGATGTGGAGCAGTTTGAGGGTTTCGATGATGGAGTCGGCGAAATTTTTATAGAATTGGCGAGCGATGGCGCGCAGTTCGGTTTCCGATTTGTGGGGGAAGCACGCGCGGAGGTTGTCCATCACCACGCGGCGGCGGTAGCTGATGACGTTTCCCATGAGCCATGCGAGTGCCGAAGCCAACGGGTAGAGCACGCACAGCGGCAGCAGTGCGGGGATGGTGAAGAGGATGCGAAGGAAGCGGTTCATGGCTGAGCGAGGTGTCCGGTGAGGGATTCGTTGGCGGGGTCGATGCCGGTGATGACTACCGGTGCGATGCAGTTGTCGAGCGCCGGGGTGGCGTCGGTGACTTCCACGCGCAGGTAGTTGTCGGTGTGGCCGGCCATTGGCTTGCCGTGGCCCTGCGGGTGTTCCAAGAGCACGGGGCGAGTGTCGCCCACGAAGCGAGAGGCGAAGGCTTCCCATTTGCGCTCGCTAAGGCGGAGCATTTGGTTCGTGCGAGCGTGCTTGACGCGCGGGTCGACGGCGCCGCCCATTTCCACGGCGCGTGTGCCGGGGCGTTCGGAGTAAGGAAACACGTGCAGGCGCGAGATGTCGAGCGATTCAATGAACTGCTTGGAGAGGTCGAACTCGTGGTCGGTTTCGCCGCGGGCGCCCACTATGAGGTCCACACCGATGAATGCGTGGGGGATTTCGCTGCGGATGCGAGCGATTTTGGAGGCGAACAGGGCGGTGTCGTAGTGGCGGTGCATGAGTTTGAGCACGACGTCGGAGCCGCATTGCAGGGGGATGTGGAAGCTGGGCATGAAAGCGCGGGAGCCGGCCACGAAGTCGATGATTTGGTCGGTGAGCAGGTTCGGCTCGATGGATGAGATGCGGTAGCGGAGGATGCCGTCAACGGCGTCGAGGGCGCGGATGAGGTCTAAGAATGTGTCGGAGCGACCTTTACCGAAGTCGCCGATGTTGACGCCGGTGAGCACGATTTCGCGACCGCCCTGTGCGGCGGCCTCCTCGGCCTGCTTCACCAGCTGGTCGATGGTGCCGGAGCGCGAGCGGCCGCGCGCCATGGGTATGGTGCAGTAGGTGCACCAGTAGTCGCATCCATCCTGCACCTTGAGGAAGAAGCGGGTGCGGTCGCCGCGCGAGCAGGAGGGGCGGAACTCGGTGATTTCGCGCCAGTTGCAGGTGGAGTTGATGGGCCGGCGGGTGCGCAGATACTCGTCGAGAAATTGGTCGATGCGCATCTTGTCGGCGGCGCCGGCCACGATGCACACCCCGGGGAGGGCGGCCACTTCGTCGGCCTTGAGTTGGGCGTAGCAACCGGTGGCGATGATGGCGGCGTCGGGGTAGCGCTTGTGCAGCGAGCGGATGGCTTGGCGACACTTTTTGTCGGAAAGTTCGGTGACGCTGCAGGTGTTGACCACCACGATGTCGGGCACTTCGTCGCCGCTGACGCGACGGATGCCGCGCTCGGCCAAGGTCTGCGCTATGGTGGAGGTTTCGGCAAAGTTGAGCTTGCAGCCGAAAGTGTGGTAAAGAGCTGTCAGATTGTTAAATACGCTTTGGTCAATCATCTGATGAGAGGTTGATGCTATTGATAATGGCGGCGATTTCGGCGGCATCGGCAAGGCTGACGGCCGAGGAAATGGGCAAGGACACCACGGTGCGGGCCACGTGGTCGGTGACGGGTAGCGACAGGGGGCTCCACCGCCGGCTGTAGCAGGGCTGGCGGTGAGGCGGGGTGGCGTAATGGATGTCGGTGGCCACGCCGGCGTCGGCCAGAAGTTGGCGCAGGCGGTCGCGATCGTCGCACTGGATGACGTACTGGTGCCACACCATCGAGCCGTCGGCTGACCACAGCGGGCGGGTGATGGCCGGGTGAGTGATGTGCTGTTCGTACACCTCGGCAATCGCTTGTCGGTGGGCGTTCTCGGCTTCTACGTGTGGGAGCTTTACGTTGAGTATGGCGGCTTGCACCGGGTCGAGGCGAGAGTTAAGTCCTTGATAGATATTATGATAGCGGCGGTCGGAGCCGTAGTTGGCGATGGCGCGGACGGCGGCGGCCAGGGCTTGGTCGTCGGTGGTGACGGCGCCGGCATCGCCCATCGCGCCGAGGTTTTTGGTGGGGTAGAAGCTGAAAGCGGCGGCGTGGCCTAATGAGCCGGTGCGGCCGCCGGTAAGCGGGCAGCGAGCGCCGATGGCTTGGGCGTTGTCCTCCACAATCAGCAGGTGGTGGTCACGCGCCACAGCCTGCATGGCGGCATCGAAACAGCAGCGGCCGTAGAGGTGGACGGTGAGAATGGCGCGGGTGCGCGGGGTGATAGCTTGGCGCAACAACGCGGTGTCGAGGTTGAGGGTGCGAGTGTCGGGCTCTACCGGCACGGGGGTGAGGCCGCAGTCGGTCACCGCCAAGATAGAGGCGATGTAGGTGTTGGCCGGCACGATTACTTCGTCGCCGGGGTGGAGTTGGCCCAGTTCGATGTATGCGCGGAAGATCAGCCGCAAGGCATCGAGGCCGTTGGCGCATCCCACGGCGTAGCGGGTGCCCGCGAACTCGGCCAAGGCGCGCTCGAAGGTGTCTACCTCGGGACCGCCCACGTAGCGACCCGAGCGCACCACGCGCTCCACAGCGCGTGCGATTTCGTCCATCAGCGGAGCGTTCACCGCCGCCAACGATAGGAATGGGTACTGCTTATTTGCCATGGCCAGGAGTGTGTTTATTTGCCGTAAGTTGTTGAAATTCAGCATAATCGCGCACGTAATCCGCCTCGGCGTAGCGCTCGGAGGTGAGCACTAAGCACACGGCGCCGCCGGAGAAGTTGCACAGCGTGCGCCACAGCCCGGTGGGGATGTAAAGCGCTTGGTAGGGGCGGTTGAGGGTGAAAGTGCGAGTGCGCACGCCGTCGTCCAAGGTCACGTCGAAGCAACCGCTGATGGCCACCATCATCTCCTGCGCTTGGAAGTGGGAGTGGCCGCCGCGCTCGGCATCGGCCGGCACATCGTAGAGGTAGAAAGCGCGGCGCACGGCAAATGGCATGGCCGCGTCGGCATTGTCCACCACCGACAGCGAGCCGTTCTCGTGGCGGTGGCGCACCAATTCGATGATGCGGCAGCCGTCGACCGACGACACCGCATGCGCATCCGAGCGCAAACCTGAATGATTATCTTGCTCCATTTTGCTGAAATTTCCACAAAGTTAGTAAATCCGCCGCAAACCACCAAATTTTCCGCCCCCCGCCGCCAAAATTTCCGCCCCATTGCTGCAAGAAAGAGCCTTTTCACCGCCACCGGCACCATCCGGGCCTGGTGGCGGCAGGGCATGTCGTCCGAGCAAGAGCTCGGAGCGGGTGCAAAAAGGCTCCGCGCCGCTCGGCTTCCGCCTCGCCACCGAACCGCACCGCGAGCGGCAGGGCAGCAGGCAGGGGCCGTGGCCGTGCGGAGCCTTTTTGCATATGCTCCGAGCTCTTGCTCGGCCGGCGGGGCGGAGGTTAGCGGAAGTGGAGGCGGAGGATGCGCACGGGGCGGGGGTCGGTGGGGAGGGTGGCGGTTTGGCCGGTGGGGGTGAAGCCGC
>CAMGBT010000047.1 GCA_946011725.1 uncultured Bacteroidales bacterium
GCGGTTCGGTGGCGAGGCGGTAGCCGAGCGGCGCGGAAGCGCCCCGCCCCCGCTGCGCGCCTGCCCGCTGCGCGCCTGCCCGCTGTGCGACTGCTGCGCGCCTACCAGCTGCCGCGCACATGCTGCCCGCCGCGCGGCAGGCGGGGGCGGTTTTTTGGCGAATTGCGGGGGAAAATTTGGTGGGGTGGGATTTATTGGCTATATTTGCAGTGTTAATTAACATATTACCTAATACCATGAAACAACTAATACTCTCTGTTACGTTTTTGATGTCGGCTGCGCTCGGTGTTGCGGGGCGCGGTGATGTCATCTCTTTAGCCGGGGTGGAGCATCAGTGTGACACGGTGTTCCACTCGCAGGTGGGCCCCGGCACTACGCAAACGCAGTTGCGCATCTCGGGTGCGCATAGTTTGAATGTGTTCTATCTTACGGTGGACACTCGCGCCGCGGGGGTGGATATGCGGGTTACCTCGGGCAAGAATAAGGTGGCGGGCAATGCCACGGTGGCAGCTCAGGCTGAGGCGCACACCACTGCCGACTGCCATTATTATGCCGGTTCGAACGGTGATTTCTACATCACTTCCGGCACGGCCACCAACGGCTCCAGCATCGTGGGCACTCCCACCACGGCCATGACCATCGACCGCGAGGTGTATCGCACGGCCTCGTCGCATGTGCAGTTCTCCTACGACATCTACGGTGTGCCGCGCATCTGTTTCTTGGACTACTCGCACGGCACCGCCACGTTCAACGGCAGCACTGTGGCTTTCAAAGCCATCAACAACGATGCGCCCAACAATGCCGTAACTCTCTATACCTCAAAATATTGGGGCTCGTCGAACCAGCCCGGTTTGGCCGACAACTGTTCGGAAGTCACCGCCAAATTGGTGGAAGGTGACCACTTCTATGCCGGCGGCACGTACCGCCTCGAGGTTACCTCCGAGGTGGGCCACACCGGCGATATGACCGTGCCCGACGGCGAGTTTGTAATCCTCGGCCGCGGCACGGCCAACGACTTCGTGGCCAGCCTCGCGGTGGGCGATGTGGTGGAGTTTTTCAACTCCACTCGCACTCCCGACGGCACTGAAATCGAGCCGGCGTGCGTGGTGTCGGGCTACCCCAAGGTGCTGGAGAACGGCGAGAGCGTCAACGACCGCGATGAGTCGTTGCTCACTGCTCGCCACCCGCGCACCGGCGTGGGCATTGCAGCCGACGGCACCACCCTCATCATCATGGTGGTGGACGGTCGCACGGTGTCGTCGGTGGGCGTGACCACCCACGAGCTGGGCGAAATCATGCGCTATGCGGGCGCTGTGGATGCCGCTAACTTGGACGGCGGCGGTTCGTCGACCCTCTACACCGAAGCCCTGGGCGTGCGCAACCACTGCTCCGATGGCAAAGAGCGCGCCGTGTCGAACGCCCTGTTTGCCGTGCTGTCCGCGCCCGAGGACAACCAAGTGGCCTCGCTTGCCTTCTACGACTTCCACCCCGAAATGCCTCACCTCGGTTTGTACACCCCGCGCGTGATGGCGTTCAACCAATACGGCCTGTGCATCGATGCTGACTTCAAGGGCTTCACCCTGTCGTGCCCGGCGGAGTTGGGCGAAATCGTTGACGGCCAAACGCTGTACGTCACCGGGTCGGGCATGCACGCGCTGACCGCCTCGTTCGAGGGCGCCACCTCGGCCACTGTGCCGGTGGAAGTAACTGAGGCAAAGGACGTTACCCTCACCTACCCCTCCATAATCATCGACAGCAACCACCCCTACTCCATCGGCCTGTATCAGCAGGTGGGCGATAACATCGTGCCCCTGTTTCCGGCCGCGCTGACTTGGGTGAGCGAAAATGCCGCCGTGGCCACCGTCGACGACCAAGGCACCGTGCAAGCTGTGGCCACCGGCACCACTGTAGTCACCGGCACCGTGGGCGAAACCTCTGTGGCTCAGACCATTGTGGTGGAGAATGCCGACGTGGATCGTTCCATACCCTACCAGCCCGAAGCCGTGGAATCGTGGGAAGTCACCAAAAGCGGCCTCGGCGATGCCGCCGTGGCGGCCGAAGGCGATGAGCTCAACGTAGCCTTCACCGTGACCTCCACCCGCGGGCCGAAGCTCACCATCCGCCCCAAAGCCGTCACCTACGGTTGCCCCGAAGGCTTCGAGATTGCTTTCGATTCGCATGGCGCTCAGATGGCCAAGGTGGTAGTGAATATGGTGCCCGCCAACTCGGCCCTAACCACCTCCGTTGCCTTTGACGCCGTGCCCACCGATGCCACCACACTGTTTGTGCCCTTCGACCAATTCAACCCATCCGACCAAGGCATCTACCCCATCGAACTCAGTTCGATTGCCATCACCCCCGACGTGGCCAAGAACACTGCCGTGAACATCACTATGAAAGTGGAACAGGTCTACACCGGATTCGGCAGCATCATTGACGCGTCTGCGCAACAGTCTGACCAACTGCAAGTTAGCGTGAACAACGGCACCGCCACCCTTAACCGCGACGCCGCGCGCATCACCCTCACCGACCTTACCGGCCGCGTGATTGCGGTGGCCAGCGGCAGCGCCATCGCCCTGCCCGCCGGCCATGGCATCGCCATCATCAGCGCCGACGGCCAAGCCGCCAAAATCGCTTACTAATCCATCTGCATACCGCCAAAAAAGGGACGCCGAAGCGCCCCTTTTTTGATTTTTGGGGCGTGGGTGGGCCGGTATGTCGGAATTTATTGCTAACTTTGCAGTCGAATTTGATTATGGACACCGTAGCAGCAAATATCGACTCGTTGGAGGTGTTGCTTCCGCCCGCGGAGGCATCGCCGGCGGTGGCTTATCCTCAGTTGGATACGGCCACGGTGGGCGAATTGCCGGTGGTGGATTTTTCAGCGGCGGCCGACACGGTGGCCACGGCCGTAGAGCGTGAGTCGTGGACGTGCGGCCTTGAGCCGGCGGTGCGCCACTCGGCAGAGGCCAACCGCAGCGGACTGTTGGCGGCCATCGCCTTCTTCTGCCTGGTTATGGTGTTCAATTTCAAACACTTACGGCGTGTGTGCGGCCACTATATGGAGGCGCTGACACGTCCGCGCACCGGTCGCACCAACCTATTCGACGAGCATCCGGCGTCGGAAACGCGGCTCACGCTGCTGCTGATGGCGCAGTTTGCCGTGTGCGCCGGCATCTTGCTGTGCGAGGGGTTGGTGCACGCCAACTCGCTGCCGTCGGCCACCAATTTGAGCATGACGGCGGTGGTGGCGCTGGTGGTGGGGTACGTGGTGCTGCAGGCGGTGGTTTACAGCATCACGGGCTACACGTTTGGGGGACGTGAGGTCATGCGGCGCTGGATGGCATCGTTCAGCGCGGTGCACTCGCTCATGGGCGTGGTGGCCATCGTTCCGATGGCCTTAGCCGTGTTCTATCCGCAGGCCGTCGGCGGGGTTTGTACCGCGTCGGTCGTGCTCTATGTTTTGGGGCGCATTGTGTTTATTTTCAGAGGATTTAAGATTTTTTACGACAAAATTCTTTCATGTTTCTATTTTATTTTGTACCTTTGCACCCTTGAAATTATCCCCCTATTTTTAGTCTATAAATACGCTTTAGTTTTGACAGCTAAAGCCCTGTAGAACAATAAATTACAATTGTCTGACGTGAAAGTTAAGAAAATTTTGGTTTCGCAGCCCAAGCCCTCTACCGAGAAATCTCCATATTTTGAGTTGGCCGAGAAATTCGGCGTGGAAATGGTGTTCCGTCCCTTCATCAAAGTCGAAGGTCTTTCGGCCAAAGAGTTCCGCGCTGTCAACCCCAAGGTGTCAATTCCCGAGCATACTGCCATCATTTTCACTGCTCGTACCGCCATCGACCATTTCTTCCGCATCTGCGAGGAAATGCGCATCCACATGCCCGATACTCAGAAATATTTCTGCACGTCTGAAACAATTGCCAACTACCTGCAAAAGTACATCGTCTACCGCAAGCGCAAGGTGTTCTTCGGCAAGACCGCTCGCCTCATTGACCTCATCCCGGCGATGGAAAAGCACAAGAACGAGAAGTATCTGTTTGCCGTGTCCGATGTAAATAATGGCAGCGATGATGCTCTGCTTCAGCAACATAAGGTGAATTTCGAACGTGCGGCATTCTACCGCACCGTGTCGAACGATTTCACCGCCGACGAAGCTTTCGACTACGATATGCTGGTGTTCTTCTCGCCGCAAGGAATCGATGCGCTGAAGAAAAACTTCCCCAACTTCGACCAAGGCGAGATAGCCATCGCCACCTTCGGCGCCGCCACCACCAAGGCCGCCAAGGATGCCGGATTGCGAGTAGATATCGAAGCGCCGTCGCCCGAGGCGCCGTCGATGCCCGCCGCCATCGAGCGCTACCTCGCCGCCGCCGGCCACTAACCCATGCGAATTGGCCCAATCGGGCCATTCGCCCCCTCTCTACCCCTCTCCACTCTTACCTCTTACCTAAACGCCCATGCCCGGCCTGCGCCTTTATAAGAAAGAGAAACTGTGTTCCACAGTAGCCATTGAGCAGCTGTTCAGCCGCTCCGGGGCGGTGCGCAGTGCGCTGGCCTTCCCCGTGCGAGCCGTGTGGCGGCAGAATGCCAAGCGGCACTCCGATGCGCCCGTGGCGTTCGTGATCTCCGTGCCCAAGAAGCGCTTGCGCCACGCTGTGGACCGTGTGGCCATGCGTCGCCGTATCCGCGAAGCCTACCGCCTGTGCCGGCCCGACTTCCCCCTGTGCGAGGGCGCACGCATCGATTTGGCCTTCGTGTACGTGGCCAACGACCTCCAACCTTACCATGCTGTGGACCGCGCCGTGCGCCGCATTATGGCCGCCGTGCAGTCCTCAGCCCAAGCCCTGCTGCACGATGAATCCGGTGAGTAAGTTCTTTGGCAAGTTGCTCATACTGCCCATTCGCTTCTATCAGCGCTTCATCTCGCCGCTGACTCCACCGGCGTGCCGCTACACCCCCACCTGCAGCCAGTATGCAGTGGAAGCTATCCGCCGCCACGGCCCGGTGCGCGGGTTGTGGCTGGCCATTAAGCGCATCAGACGGTGCCATCCGTGGGGCGGTAGCGGCTACGATCCTGTGCCATGATTGACCTCCATCAATATCGCGACATCCACTCCCACCGCGCGGCCGATGCGTTGCGCGGCGACACCGTGGTGTGCATCACGCCTGGGACGGAGATGCTGCCGGGCGGCACATACTCCGTGGGTATTCACCCGTGGGACACGGTGGACGAGCCCACAGCCGAGCAGTTCGCCCAACTGCGCCTGCAGGCCGCTGACAGCCGCTGTGTGGCCGTGGGCGAGTGCGGCTTTGACCTACTCTGCGGCGGCCCCGTAGAGCGCCAGCAGCGCGTTTTTCTAGCCCATGCGGAGCTCGCCGAACAGCTGCAGAAGCCGTTGATAATCCACAGCGTGCGCGCCGACCACCTGCTATTAGCGGCCATCAAAGCCGTGCGCCCCACCGTGCCGTGGATACTCCACGGCTTCCGCGGCCGCCAATCCCGCGCCGAAGCCCTCCTGCGCGCCGGCCTCAGCCTGAGCATCAACGCCGCCCGCCCCCTGCCCTACCCCCTTCCCGCCCCCCGCCTCTACCCCGAAACCGACGCACAGTAGCCACCCGCCCGAGCAAGAGCTCGGAGCAGTTGCAAAAAAGCTCCGCCCACAAAAAAGCTCCGCGCAGGTATTTACTACCGGCGCGGAGCCTTTTTGGAGCAGCGTCGAGCTCTTGCTCGACCGGGAGGGGTTGGCTCGATTAGGCCATTGTTAAACAGGTAATGCCAAGTCGGTCTTCGATGTTAGCTATGCTTTTGAAGCTGAGGTTTTCAGAGCCGGAAAGCAGTTTGCTTACGTATTGAGGGCTAACTCCTAAACGCGATGCGAGATCCCCACGCTTCATCCCGTGGTCTTGCATATAGCCGATTAGTGTTACAGCTAATTGCTGCGACCATCTTAACCAGTTGGAATTCTCTTTGCGCCGAGCGGCTTCTTCCACAAAACTCGAGGCGGTCTCGCTTCGGTGTGCTTCCAAGAATTGTATTGCTTTACTTTCCATAATCCTTATTCGTTTGTTAGTTCAACGAAGCTATCTTGATCAAATACGCCGCTTGAACGGAGATAATCCTTACAGCGGTTGAGTTTTTGAAGTTCTATTGTGGTGTGTTCGCGTTCTTGCATTGTGCGAGTGAGCTTGATGGCGCCGCCGGTAACTACGTACACGTTAGGTTCGAGGCGGATAGCATATATTCTCAACCAGCTTGCGTGTCTCTGCCTATCCCAATTGCGAGCCTTCTCTCTACTTAGCTCGCGAACGCGAGTGTCGGTGACATCTAATGGCTTGAAAAGATTGTCAAGATGTTCTGTATAAGGAAAATCCAGAATGAGCTCTTGCAAAGCATCGGCATCTTCGAAGGTATCATTCACGGCTTGGTCAATCCTTTCGATTCGGAATGTTTCTTTCAGGTCATCAAAATTGGCCAAAAAGAAATCTAAAAGATAATCACCATTTGTCCAGTTTCGGAATAAAATAGTGAGTTCATCAGCTTCCTTATCCGGGTCTTTTACCGCCCATAGGTGGTCATATCCATCAATAATCCGTACAAATTCCATTTCTAATTATAATTTGTGCAAAGGTAAGCATTTGTTTTGGAATTTGCAACTTATAGGTTTAGTTTTTTTTGTGAGGGGATGAAAAAAGCGCGGCCTTGGGGTCGCGCTTTTTTGGTGGTAAGTGGTGGCGGGGATTATGCTTTGGCAGCGGCTTTGCGGCGGCTGTCGGTGAGGTAGGCCACGGGGGATGCCACGAAGATGGTGGCGAAGGTGCCTACGATTACGCCGAGGATCATTGCGAAGATGAAGCTGCGGATGGAATCACCACCGAGGATGAAGATAACCAACAGAACCAACAGGGTGGAGCAGGAGGTCATGATTGTACGACCGAGGGTGGAGTTGATTGACTTGTTGATGGTGGTGAAGAAGTCTTGCTTGGGATAGAGGCCGATGTTTTCGCGCACGCGGTCGAATACCACCACGGTATCATTGATTTGATAACCGATTACGGTAAGGATGGCGGCGATGAAAGTTTGGTCGATTTCCATAGCGAAGGGCAGCACGCCGTAAAGGAGTGAGTAGATACCGATGATGAAGAATGCGGTGAATGCCACGGCAGAGACGGCGCCGAGGGAGAAGGCTACGTTGCGGAAGCGCAGCAGGATGTAGAGGAACATCGCGATCAGAGCCAGGGTAACGGCGATGACGGCTGCGGTGCGCATGTCGTTAGCCACGGAAGGACCTACCAACTGCGAGCTTACGATGCCTTGGTTGGCGTCGGTGGTGGAGAATTCTTCGGCGGTCATGTCAGCGCGGAGGTAGGGCTTGAGCATGGTGAAGAGTTTGCCGGTGATTTCTTCTTCAACGTTGGAGCCTTTGTCGTCCACTTTGTAGTTAGTGGAGATGCGCACTTGGTTGGAGCTTTCGATGGTGATAACGGAGTTGGAGGCGTCGGGGAATGTGGTGTCCATGGCGTCTTTGAGCTCTTGGACGTCGACGGGTTGTTCGAACTTAACCACGTAGTTGCGGCCGCCGGAGAAGTCGATGCCTTGGTTGAGGTGGCGGATAGCGAGGGAGCCTACGAAGATGAGCACGAGGATGCCTACGATGGTGAAGGAAGCCTTGCGAGCGCCGAGGAAGTTGTAATCGGCACCTTGGAACATCTTGCCACCGAGTTTGGTGGTGAAGGTGAGGTTGTTGAACGATTTCTTCGAGCTGAACCAGTTGAAGAACATGCGCGAGAGGTAAACGGCGGTGAAGAACGAGCAAACCAGACCGATAATCAGGGTGGTGGCGAAGCCTTTGATGGGTCCGGTGCCGAAGAGGATGAGGATGATACCGGTGATTACGGAGGTGAGGTTGGAGTCGAAGATAGCGGAGAAAGCGTTAGCGTAGCCGTCTTCGAGAGCGGCGCGGGCTTTCTTGCCGGCGCGGAGTTCTTCTTTGGTGCGTTCGAAGATGAGCACGTTGGCGTCAACGGCCATACCGAGGGCGAGCACGATACCGGCGATACCTGACATGGTGAGCACGGCTTGGAACGAGGCGAGGATGCCCACGGTGAAGAAGAGGTTGCAGATCAAGCAGATGTTGGCCACCATACCGGGGAGGAGACCGTAGAATGCGCACATGAAGATCATCAGCAGCACCAGAGCCACGATGAAGGAGATGAAGCCGGCTTGGATGGCTTGGGCACCGAGCGACGGGCCGATAACCATGTCGGAGATGATGTGTACGCGGGCGTCCATCTTACCGCTCTTGAGGACGTTGGCCAAGTCGTTGGCTTCTTCGAGGGTGAAGTCGCCGGTGATGGAGGATTGACCGCCTTCGATGGCGGAGTTGACGTTAGGAGCGGAGTATACTTTGCCGTCGAGCACGATGGCCACTTGGCGGTTGATGTTGGCGGCGGTGATGCGGGCCCAGTTGCGAGCGCCATCGTTGTTCATGCGCATTGACACTTCGTTGCCGCGCAGGGGATCGTAGTTGGAGGAGGCGTCGGTGACTGCTTTGCCGTCGAGGGCGGGTTTGCCGCCGGGAGCTTTGAGGGCGTAGAGGGCGAAGCCGTAGTTGGTTTCGGTGCCGTCTTGGGCGGTTTGCACGTAGGGTTTCACGCCCCAAGCCAGTTTGAGGTCGGAGGGGAGTTGAGCCTTAGCGGCGGGGTTAGCCAAGAGGGCGTCGATGGCAGCCATGGCGCGGGCATCGGGGGCGAAGCCCACGGTGGCGCCGTAGCCGGGAGCTTGCAGCAGGGCGGCAAGGGGAGCTACGTTAACGGTGGTGTCGGCCATCAGGCGCGATACGGCGTTGGAGAGTTGGGTGCCGATTTCTTGGGTGGTGTAAGTTTCGTAGAATTCGAGGTTGGCGCTACGTTGGATGAGTTCGCGCACGCGTTCGTGGTCTTTCACACCGGGGAGCTCCATCAGGATTTGACCGTCCTTGCCTTGGAGCACTTGGATGTTAGGCGAAACCACGCCGAATTGGTCGATACGGTTGCGCAACACGTTGGTAGCGGAGTTTTCCACGCGGTCTTTGACTTCTTGTTTGAGGGTGGCGCGGGCTGCGTCGACGCTGCTACCGGGTTTAACCACGTTGGCGAATACCACGGAGAAGTCGGCATTGGGGCGGAGGCGTGAGTATTCGGTAACGAAGGTGCCGACGAAGTCGTCGGTTTTGTTGTCGTTAACCAGCGCGGTGGTTGCGGCCAGAGCGTTTTCGAACACGGAGTCGGTGTCGCCGCTCTTCATGGAGCGGAGCATGTCGGCCATGTCAACTTGGAGGGTAACGTTCATACCACCTTTGAGGTCGAGGCCGAGGCCTACGCTCCATTTACGAACTTCGTTGAGAGTGTAGCCTAAGTACACGGGCTGTTCAGCGAGGGAGTCCATGTAGTACTTGTAGGCTTGGTTGTAGGCCGCGTCATCTTGGTCGCCGGATTGAGCGATAGCGAATGCCTTGGCGTCGTCTTCGTGCTTGCTGCTCACGAACGAGAACGAGAGGTAGAACAAGCAGACAATTGCCAAGAAAAACGCGATCACACCGGATACGATGCTGGCCAAATTTCCTTTGCTTTGCATGAAAAATTTATGGTTTTAAGATGTTAAATAATATTCGTTTAGAATTCGGCTCGCAAATATAGTGATTTTTCGGCAAATAACGGCCATTTTGTGAGGAAAAAACGCAAAAAAAGGCAAAATTTGGTGAAAAATGGGTGGTATGGAGGGGTAGAGAGGGGTATAGATGGGTAGAGAGGGGGGGAGATGGCGGGGGACTTTAGCTGAGGCGGCGGGCGGCGGCGATGTCGGCGGCGATGGCTGCGCGGAGACGGTCGAGGGAGGGGAAGCGCTGCTCGCCGCGGAGGCGTTGGTGGATTTGGAAGCGGACGGTTTGGCCGTAGCATTGGCCGAGGTCGGTGTCGATGGCGTGGAGTTCGCAGGTGAGCGGGCGGTCGGGGGCGATGGTGGGGTTGGTGCCGACGTTGAGCACGGCGGGCAGGCGGTGGGCGCCGCGTAGCAGGGTGGCGGCATACACTCCGGCGAGCAGGGGTTGGAGGCCGGTGATGTCGATGTTGAGGGTCGGGAAACCGATTTTGCGGCCGTTTTGGAGTCCGTGAATCACTTGGCCTTCAATAGTATATGGGTAGGAAAGGATGTCGGCGGCGGCAGCGGTGTCGCCGGCGGCGATGGCGCGGCGCAGGGCGGAGGATGAAGCGCGCACGCCGCGGGGTGTTTCCACGGCGTCGACGCTGACCACTTCCACGCCTTCGGCGGCGCCGGCGGCGCGATAGTCGGCGGCAGCGGTGAGGCGGTCGCTGCCGAAGGTGTTGTCGTAGCCCATCACTAAGGAGGTGACGCCGTAGCGCCGGCGCATTTCGGCGAAGAATTGGCGGGCGGTGAGGGCAGCGAGCGGGGCATCGAAGTGGAGGGTGTCGATGCTGTCAACACCCTGATGCTCAATCTCTTGGCGCGAGATGGCGCGGGTGGTGGCCCAGAGCGGACAGCGGGCGGGCGCAATCACGCTGAGCGGGTGGTTGGCGAAGGTGAGCACCAGCGAGCGGCTGCCGTTGCGGCGTGCCAGCTCTATCACCCGCGCGATGATGGCGCGGTGACCGAGGTGCACTCCGTCGAAGGTGCCGATGGCTGCTACTGTGCTGATACTCATTGGTTTATGGCTTTATGGCGAGCGAGGATTTCGGCAAATTCACAGCCTTCGGGCACCAAAGCGGTGTAGAAGCCGAGGGCGGCGGCGGTGTCGAGGTTGGCTTGCGAATCGTCGAAGAACACGGTCTCTTCGGGGTCAATGTCCAGATGCTCAATGGCATAGCGGAAGATTTGGGCGTCGGGTTTGAGCGAGTGGGCTTCGAATGAGGTGACTATGCCGTCGAAGTAATCTTCGCGGCAGCGGCCGTCTTTGGCGAACTCTTCGGCGATGCGCGAGCGCCACATGATGGGGTTGGTGTTGCTCAGCAGGTAGACCTTGTAGCGGCGGCGCAGTTGCTCGAGCTGGCGGAGGCGTTGCACGGGGATGCCAACTAAGAATTGGCAGAATGCGTGGTCGATTTGAGCGTCGGTGGTGCCGGGGGCGAGGTGGGGGCGGAGGGCTTGGTGGAACTGTTCCTCGGTGATTTCGCTGCATTCCAATTGCAAGAACGGCCCCTTCTGCGAGAATTGGCCGAAGAACGCGTCGGCATTTTGGAGGCCGAGCTGTAAGAAAGCGGCCACGCAGTTGTCGCGCTTGATGTCCATGATAACGCCACCAAGGTCGAATAACAGATTCTTAATCATTGGTTATGAAGGATTTAACGGTTTTCGTACATTTGTTTGTAATACTCGCGGTAAGCGCCGGAGGTGATGCTTTCCATCCAGTCTTTGTGGGCGAGGTACCATTGCACGGTGATGCGGAGGCCTTCTTCGAAAGTGAGCGACGGCTTCCAGCCCAATTCGCGGCTAATGCGCGATGAATCAATGGCATAGCGGAGGTCGTGGCCGGCGCGGTCGGTCACGTAGGTGATGAGGTCGAGGTCGGCACCCGGTTCGCGGCCGATTTGGCGGTCGACTTCGGCGATGAGTGCGCGCACCAAGTCGATGTTGCTCCACTGGTTGAAGCCGCCGATGTTGTACGAAGCGCCGTTGGCGGCTTGGTGGAACACGAGGTCGATGGCGGCCACGTGGTCGCCCACGTAGAGCCAGTCGCGCACGTTGAGGCCTTGGCCGTAAACCGGCAGCGGGCGGCGCTCCACAATGTTATTGATAAACAGCGGGATGAGCTTTTCGGGGAATTGATACGGACCGTAATTGTTTGAGCAGTTGGTGATTACGGCGGGGAAGCCGTAAGTGTCGGCGAAAGCGCGCACGAAGTGGTCCGACGAAGCCTTGGATGCGGAGTACGGGCTGTGGGGCGCGTAAGGGGTTGTTTCGCTGAACATTAACTCGGGCTGGTCGAGCGGCAGAGCGCCGAACACCTCGTCGGTCGACACGTGGTGGAAGCGTTTGTCGGCGAATCCGGCGGGCGATGTGCTCCAGTGGTCCTTGGCGGCTTGCAACAGGGTGAGCGTGCCCAACACGTTGGTCTTGGCGAAGATAAACGGGTCGGCGATAGAGCGGTCCACGTGGCTCTCGGCGGCGAGGTGGATGATGCCGTCGACGTCGTACTGCCGCATCAGCCCACTAATCGCCTCGTAGTCAGTAATATCCACGCGGTGGAAGCGGTAATTCGGCTCGTTGGCCACATCGGCCACGTTGGCCACGTTGCCGCAGTAAGTGAGCGCGTCCACATTAATAATAAGGTACTGAGGGTAACGCTGCACTAATCGGCGCACCAAATGCGAGCCGATGAACCCGGCGCCGCCGGTCACAATAATTCGCCGCGCCCATTGCGCGGCCATAGTATCATTCATTTCCATATCATTCAAAATTTTTAATCACCACCCACATACCTTTGCGAGTGGTTCCCACGCGCCGGATGATGCCTTTGCTAATCAATAAAGATACAATTCTAAGGGTGGAGGTATTTGGCTTGCCTATTATTTGAGCTAATTGACGTTTGGTAATATTTGGGTTCGCTTTGATTGTTTCAATTACCAAGTTAATGGTCTCGAGTTGAGTTTGGTCCAAAGTTTGGTCCAAAGTTTGGTTTCTCGGATTTTCATCACCAATCTGAGTGGTATCACTTGATTCACAGTAGTTTAACCGCTGAATTATCACCAAAATTTGGCCGGATTCAGCAGATTGGTCGAGAGTTTGGTCCAGAGTTTGGTCCAGAGTTTGGTTCCAAGTTTGGTCCAAAGTTTGGTTCCGGCTCATCTTTTCGGCCACGGCATTCTTTTCGGGCAACATGAAGGCTACTGTGGTGTAGGAGAAGTCGCTGTAGAACTGCACATCTTGGTCAGTGATTCGTTTCCACCGGTAGATTTTGTCGATGCCATAGCCGGCATTCTCGCTCTGGCGCGCGTAGCGGAAGAAGGATATGATATTGGGGTTGCGCGGCATTGACACGATTCGTTTGGCGAGGTCGGCAATGTTGATGCCGAACTTGCCGCCGTTTTGGAACTCGATACGATTGAAGAATACGCGGATTGTGGAGTGCATCGCGCTGAAGTAGTCGGCGTGAGCCAACATGTTCACCAAAGCCTCGCGCAGGCAGTAGAGCTGAGTGTTGTCCTCGGGCGAGTAGCCGTCGGGGCCGGGCATGAAGGGATTGTCTACAAACAGCCGTAAGCGCTGCATCAACACCTTGAAGTATTCCCAGATGTTTTCCTGTTCCGGCATGCGGAATGAGTAGCGACACTCGGCGCCGTCCAAATCGTTGCCCGGGATTTCGATGTAGTCGATCCAAAAGTTTGGCACATATTTATGAATCACCTCGAGTTTGCCGAACATAAGCAGGCCGCCGAAGGTAAGGCATCCATCGGTCATGATGCGAGTTTTATGGCAGAACTCGTTGTCGTCCAGATCGTTGTATCGAAAGTCGGGGTTGAAATTGAGGATGCGTCGGCGGTAGGTTTGGAGCGATGGCGGGTAGATGTCGTTGAACGAAGTGCCATGCACTATCATCTCGGATTTCAGGCCGAAGCTGTGTTCGCGCATCAGCGTGTCAATATCCATATCGGTGGCACGTTGGTCGCCGCTACCCACGCGGATAAACGTGTTGTGCAGATTATTGTTGAAGTACACCGGCTTGTTGTGCGAAGCGGGTATGTACACGGCCAAAACAGCCTTGCCATCGAAGTCGAATTGCTTGATGGAGGCGAGAATAGGCGTGTTGAACTTAGTGGCGGAGCGGAGCACGGTGATGACATCTTGCTCCATTTTTTCCGGGAATGTGAGGCCGGTGATTTCGAAGGATTGATTCTTGCCTTGCTTGATTTCCTTCACGCCGAGCACAATCCAGCCGCCGTTAGTGTTAGAGAAAGCGCTAACGGTTTCCCACATTGATTTGGGAATATCGAGGGCGGCTTCTTTGACTTCGAAGTCGTCCCATTCAATGGTAGATAGTCGGGTGAGGAGCTGGGCGCGGTCCATGGTTAGAAGGGTGAGGTGAATTGGTGGAGCAGGGGGTGGCGGAGGTCTTTTTCGGAGAGGATGATTTCATCGGGGCGCAGGCGCCAGTCGATGGCGATGGCGGGGTCGTTCCAGAGGATGCCGCCTTCGGCTTGGGGGGCGTAGTAGTTGTCGCACTTGTAGATGAAGGTGGCGAACTCGCTCAGAACGGCGAAGCCGTGGGCGAATCCGCGGGGGATGAAGAGCTGGCGGCAATTGGCGGCTGAAAGTTCCACGGCCACGTGGCGGCCGTAGGTGGGCGAATTGCGGCGCAGGTCCACGGCCACGTCGAGCACCGTGCCTTCCACCACGCGCACCAGTTTGGCTTGGGCGTGGGGCGGCAGTTGGAAGTGCAGTCCGCGCACCACTCCGCGGCACGAGCGGCTTTGGTTCTCTTGCACAAATTCCGCGTGGCAGCCCAGCAGGCTGTCGACATCGGAGGCGCGGAAGCTTTCGAAGAAGTATCCGCGGGAGTCGCCTAAGATGCGCGGCTCCAAGATTTTCACTCCGGATATGTCGGTATCGATTACATTCATTTTCGTTAGCGGTTATCAAGTTCTTCGACCACCTTCATCAGGTATTGGCCGTATTGGTTTTTGAGCATGGGTTGGGCGGCTTGGATGATTTGTCGGCGGGAGATCCAGCCGCGGCGGTAAGCCATTCCTTCGAGGCAAGCGATTTTGAGCCCTTGGCGTTTTTCGAGCACTTCCACGTAGATAGAAGCTTCGGAGAGGGAGTCGTGAGTGCCGGTGTCGAGCCAGGCGAATCCTTGCGGCAGGGTCTCCACTTGGAGGCGCTGCCGGCTTAGGTAGTGCTGGTTGACGGAGGTGATTTCCAACTCACCGCGGGCCGATGGCTTGACGTTGGCCGCCACATCCACCACATCGTTGGGGTAGAAGTATAGGCCGGTGACGGCGTAGTTGGAGCGCGGATGCTCCGGTTTCTCTTCGATGGAAAGGCAACGGCCGGAGGCGTCGAATTCCGCCACGCCGTAGCGCTGCGGGTCGTTGACGCGGTAGCCGAACACGGTGGCGAGGCCTTTGGCGGCACGCGCTACGGCCGCTTGCAGCAGGCGGTCGAAGCCGGCGCCGTGGAAGATGTTGTCGCCCAACACCATGCACACGTCGTCGTCGCCGATAAACTCGCGGCCGATGATGAAGGCTTGCGCCAAGCCGTCGGGCGAGGGCTGCTCGGCGTAGTCAATGCGCAGGCCGAAGTCGCTGCCGTCGCCCAGCAGCCGCCGGAATGCCGGCAGGTCGGTGGGTGTGGATATCAGCAGTATCTGACGGATACCGGCCTGCATCAGGGTGCCGAGGGGGTAGTACACCATCGGCTTATCGTATACGGGCAGCAATTGCTTGCTCACCCCTTTGGTGATTGGATAGAGGCGAGTGCCCGAGCCGCCCGCCAAAATTATGCCTTTCATACTGAAAAATTTTTGCAAATTTACAATAATTTGGCCAAAAAATCAAGCGTTGGGCGCATTTTCCCGGCTTCGGGCGGTTTGTGGGGCGAAAAATGCGCCCTCAGGGGTAGATTTTTTGGATAGGTGGCGGATTTTTTGTAACTTTGTTTTCTAAATTCGAATATTATGGCGAACGAATCTCTTTCAGCGGCCAAAGCGGCCAAAAACGACGAATTTTACACTCAGTATTATGATATTGAGCGTGAAATCAATGCTTATTTGGAATATGACCCGGACGTGTTTCGCGGCAAGACAGTGCTGTTGCCTTGCGACGACCCGGAATGGAGCAACTTCACCCTCTATTTTGCCCAAAACTTCCAGACGTTGGGGCTGAAAAAGCTGATTTCCACCTCGTTTGCCCCCGACAGCAAGCGGTTCAAAACGCCCTACCAGCCGTCGCTGTTCGAGCAGGACGCGCCGCAGTTTGACCCCTCGAAAACCTGCATTAAGGGCAAGATTTTCGAATTAGATCACGACATCGACGGCGACGGCCGCATCGACTTTCACGACCTCGAGTGGCACTACCTTGAGGGCGATGGCGACTTCCGCAGCCGCGAGGTGACAGCCCTACGCGACGAGGCCGACATCATCGTCACAAACCCGCCCTTCTCCCTCTTCCGCGAGTTCCTCGCATGGATAATGGCCGCGGATAAGAAGTGCTTGATTTTAGGCAATATGAACGCTATTACCTATAAGGAAGTGTTTCCGCTTATAATGAAGAATGAATTATGGATTGGTCCTTCAATTTCAAGTGGTGACCGAGAATTTGGCATACCTGATGAATATCCTATTACCGCAGCCGGTTGGCGCATAGATGAAAATGGGAAAAAATTTATTCGTGTAAAAGGTGTAAGATGGTTTACCAACCTTGAGCATGGGCGGCGTCACCAGCCTTTGTCGCTGATGACGATGGAGGAGAACATCATGTACTCCAAGCATAAAGAGGTACGCGGGAAAGGGTATGCGCACTACGACAACTACGACGCCATCGAAGTACCCTTCACTGACGCTATCCCTTCCGACTACGAAGGCGTTATGGGCGTCCCCATCACCTTCCTCGACAAATACTGCCCCGAACAATTCGAAATCTTAGGAATAACTGATAGAGGCAATGAGTGGAACATAAAGATAAAAGAATATACTATTACAGACTCTCCAAATTTTGCAGACTTGAATCGTCGAGGTGCAATCTTAAGCAACGGCACTTTAGTTTCAACATATGCTCGATTACTAATTAGAAGTTTGATGTAATTTTGAATTTTATGGCGAACGAATCTCTTTCAGCGGCCAAAGCGGCCAAAAACGACGAATTTTACACTCAGTATTATGATATTGAGCGTGAAATCAATGCTTATTTGGAATATGACCCGGACGTGTTTCGCGGCAAGACAGTGCTGTTGCCTTGCGACGACCCGGAATGGAGCAACTTCACCCTCTATTTTGCCCAAAACTTCCAGACGTTGGGGCTGAAAAAGCTGATTTCCACCTCGTTTGCCCCCGACAGCAAGCGGTTCAAAACGCCCTACCAGCCGTCGCTGTTCGAGCAGGACGCGCCGCAGTTTGACCCCTCGAAAACCTGCATTAAGGGCAAGATTTTCGAATTAGATCACGACATCGACGGCGACGGCCGCATCGACTTTCACGACCTCGAGTGGCACTACCTTGAGGGCGATGGCGACTTCCGCAGCCGCGAGGTGACTGCGCTACGCGACGAGGCCGACATCATCGTCACCAACCCGCCCTTCTCCCTCTTCCGCGAGTTCCTCGCCTGGATAGTCCAAGCCGACAAGAAGTTTATCATCATTGGAAATATGAATGCTATTACCTATAAAGAAGTGTTTCCTTTGATTAAGGAAAACAAATTGTGGTTAGGAAATGGATTTCATAATGGTAATGCTTATTTCCGACCTGTTGGTGAAAAAGATTATGCAAATGGTGTAAAAGATGATACTACCGGATTAGTAAAATTCCGTAATTGTTGTTGGTTCACCAACTTAGAGCATGGGCGGCGTCACCAGCCGTTATCGCTGATGACCATGGAGGAGAACATTATGTACTCCAAGCACAAGGAGGTACGCGGCAAAGGGTATGCGCACTACGACAACTACGACGCCATCGAAGTCCCCTTCACCGATGCTATCCCTTCCGACTACGAAGGCGTTATGGGCGTCCCCATCTCCTTCCTTGACAAATACTGCCCCGAGCAATTCGAAATCATCGGCCAAACTCAAGGAGATTCCGGCAAGGAGCTTGGTCTTAAGCCTTATCCTCGCGAGTTAAAAGAATTGAATCCAAGTTTGCGTGATGGTCAATTATATTATTTGGAAAATGGTATACCTCAAAAACCGTATGCGAGAGTTCTAATAAAACCAATTAAAGAATCAAAATAAGATTACCATGAAGACTCAGCTACATACAGAGTGGACCATCGCCGATATTTGCGACGGGTTCGTATATAATGAATTGGAAGCCAAAGGTTTGTTCGGTATGGGCGGCCGCCTAACCATCCAACCCGAATACCAGCGCAATTACATTTATGCCGACGGCAAAAAGGATGTGGCCGTGATTGACTCCGTGCTCAAAGGCTATCCACTCGGCGTGATTTATTTCAACCGTACCGCCGACGGCCGATTTGAAGTGCTCGACGGCCAGCAGCGAATCACTTCATTGGGCCGCTTCTTCAACGGCAAACTCGGCATCAAGGATGCCAACGGCCTGCCGCAAAGCATCGGCTCGCTACCCAAAGAGCTTCGCGAGAAATTCCTCTCGACGCCGTTGCTCATCTACGAGTGCGAAGGCACCGAGCAGGAAATCAAAGAGTGGTTTAAGACCATCAACATAGCCGGCGTGCCCCTCAACCACCAAGAGCTGCTTAATGCCGTGTACTCCGGACCGTTTGTCACCAAAGCCAAGGAGGTGTTCAGCAACTCCCAAAGCGCCAAGGTGCAGATGTGGAGCGCATACATAGCCGGAGCTGTCAACCGTCAAGACTTCCTTGCCACCGCCCTCGACTGGGTGAGCCGCGGCCATGCCGAGGACTATCTGCGTACTCACCGCTTCAGCTCCGACATCACAGAATTGGTGAATTACTTCAACAGCGTAATCGACTGGGTGCGAGCCGTGTTCCCCTTAGTGGAAAACGAGATGCGTGGCCTCAAATGGGGCGAGCTGTACGAAAAATACCACACCACCCCTTACAACCCCACCCACATGAAAGAGCGCGTTCTCCAGCTCTATGCCGACCCCTATGTGAAGAACCGCAAGGGCGTGTTTGAGTTCCTTTTGGGAGGCGAAACCGACACCAAGCTGCTCGACATCCGCATCTTCGACGAAGCCACCAAACGCGCCGTGTATGCCCGCCAAACAGCCGAAGCCAAGGCCAAAGGCATCTCCAACTGCCCATACTGCGCCATCGGACACGACGCTTCCGCCACCAAAATCTGGAAGCAGAACGAAATGGACGCTGACCACGTCACCGCCTGGAGCCGCGGCGGCACCACCACCATCGACAACTGCCAAATGCTCTGCAAGCACCACAACCGCTCCAAAGGCAATAGCTAACACCGCCTTCCTTTTAACCCAACTTTGGCAGCTTATACGAAAAAAAACGAAGTGACGAAATAACGAATTTTTAATAATTTTCGTTGATTCGTTAATTCGTTTTATTCGTTTAAACGCTGTCACGAGTACCGCTGGTTAATTGCTA
>CAMGBT010000048.1 GCA_946011725.1 uncultured Bacteroidales bacterium
TCGGAATTTGGACCGGTGGTTGGGCCATCCGGGTATGCCGCGGCAAGCCACGGCTCTACCTGTTGATGCCTGATTATCAATGGGTTAAATTCTGTTCTCCTGCTAAATCTCCTGTTCTACTGTGAGGCCTTTGCACGCTGTGTTTCATGCGAAAGACTTTTGACACACTTTCTCTCTATAGCCGCTGTGCCATCCGGGTGATGCCGCAGCAAGCCGCGGCACTACAGGCTGATAATCAGCGATTTGTCCGATCATCATGTACCGCGCCTCCGCCCGGATGGCTATCGTAAAAATCGTAAGAAATCGTCTTTAAAAGCAGCGTTCGTTATTTCGTACTTCGTTTTTTCGTTGAAACCGCAGTCACGCCGCACGGAATGAAAGCAGCAAAACCTTGCTTGGGGCAAGGTTTTGCGGGAGTTAGATGTTGTATTTGGAGTGTAGTTCGTTGAGGATTTGTTGCGCCTTGGCTTTGGTGGCTTCCTCGGTGGGTTCGGCGAATGATTCCATCGGCGGAATCTTGACGCGTGTGCCCGGACCGATGGTGTTGGGATTGCCTAAGCCCGGGTTGGCTTGGTAGATGAACACCCAGTAATTCTTGTTGCCATAATGTTTGCCGGCCATGGTGGTGAGGTAGTAACCGGAGCGGACTGTGTCGTAAACCTCTTCCACTTCGGGTTTGGGCGCTTCGGCTTGAGCGGGTTGGGCGGCAATGGTGTCGGGGACTTCTGCAGCGGCGGCCACGGTGTCGACCACTCCCACTTGGCGGAGCGAATCCACTTCGGCCATGATGCGGTCGATGTCGTCGGAAGAGGTGTCCACGGCATTGCGGCCGGCGATGTAGCCGCCGATGAGGCCGGCAATCAAGCCCAAAAGCAAGCCGAGGATGAACCACAGGCTGCGGTGCGACGGTGCGTTGTCATCGCTGTCATTATCGGCGGAGTTCTCTACCGTCTCTTCCTCATCCTCAGCCAAAGGCGGCACGGAGAAGGTGGGCTGTGGCTTTGGCTGAATCTGCGTGGACGTTTGCGGCTCCGGGGCAGGCTCTTCTTCAGGCTCCGGCGCTTCCTCCGGCTCGGGAGATGGCGCAGACTCCGGCTCGGTCGGCGCTTCTTCCTCTTCCGGCTCGGATTGGTCTAATTGGCCTAATTGAGCTGCCGGGGTTTCCTCCTCTGCCGCGGGTGCTTCCTCCTCCTCTGCCGCAGGTGCTTCCTCCGGCTCTGGCTCGGCCTCCGGCTCGGCTGCCGGGGCTTGCGGTTGCTCCTGCAGCATGGCGTCGGTGACGCCGTCGTTGAGTTCTACCGCTTGGAAGGCGGAGAAAGGCTCGTTGACGGCGGCCGCAAGGTCATCGTCAGCCTGGAACTTGATGGGCGCAGCCGGGTTGTCGGTGCGGGCAAAGGTCCCTACCCCTTTGATGGTGACCATCTCGCCCGCGGAGAGCGTTTGCTCAATCAGCGCAAAGAAATCGTGCACGAATTTGCGCGCTTCGGCCGGGGTGCACTCGGCGGCTTGCGCCACCAACGTTATCAGTTTGGGAAGTGTGATGGTTTCATTCATGGCCGGAAAGTTTTTTGCGCAACATGGCTGCGGGTTGGAATTCTAACGATATTTGAGGCGGCAGCATCAGGCGCTTGCCGGTGGAGTGGTCTTGGACGATGGTTTCGTCGAATTTGGTGGGGACAAACGAGCCGAACGAGGGCACGGCCACGGTGTTCATATCCACAGCGTTGGTGCGCAGAATCGTGGCGAATTTGTCGATAAAATTGGCAGTCCGCTTGGTGTCGTAGCCCAAATTGGCGGCCAACTTTTGGGTGAAAGTTTTAGAGTCCATATAGTGAGTAGTTATGTTATCTAACTGTGATAATGTCTTGAAAACGAGTGGTATACATTCGCGAGCGCCGTTCGCTTTTCACCAGCGAATCCACCGGCTGGTAGGCGGCCAAGTGCACGCGGTCGTGGCCGATCGAGGAAGAATTGATGTTATCGAGCACGTTCATCAGTCGGCTGCGGCGAGCGCGGTCGGCGGGGTCGGCAAAGAGCGAGTGTTGTACAGCGGATTGGTGCACCACCTCGTGGATGAGGATGCCGGCCTTCTTGTAGCTATACCCTTTGCGAAAGACGGCGCGGAGGGCTTCGGTGGCGGTGGTGGTGAGCGCCAAGGTGTCGGAGGTGGCTTCGGGCAGCTGTCGGTGAGCTGAGTTGAAGTACTGCTCCATGTCCTTGCGGAAGGCGTTGGTGTGGATGAATACCGAGAGCGACACGGCGGCCGATTGCTGCTCGCGCAGCTTGCGCGAGAGGATTGATGCAAACAGGGCGATGGCTTGGCGCAACTCATCGAAGGTGGTGAGCATGGTGCCGAACGAGCGCGAGCAACACAATTGCTTCTTGGCCGGCTCGCTCTGCTCCAAGGCGATGCACGCTTGGCCGTTGAGCTCGCGCCAGGTGCGTTGGCCGCACACGTTGAGCATGCTCTCCACCGTTTCGCGCTTGAGCTCGGCAAACTGCAGCGCCGTGTCCACGCCGATGTTGTAGAATTTTGGATAAAGCCTGCGGCCCACGCCCCATACGTCGGCTACTTCGGTGAGTGACAGCGCTTTGCGTCGCGCTTCATCGCTGTTGATGACGCACGCGCCATGATAACCGGCGTACTTCTTGGCAAATTTGGAGGCGATTTTGGCCAAGGTCATGGTGGGCGCGATGCCCACGGAGGTGGGAATGCCGGTGCAACGGCGCACTTGGTGCACGATGTCGCGCCCCACGGCATGCAGTTGGTCGTCCGGCCATCCGCTGATGTGCATGAACGCCTCGTCGATGCTGTACACCTCAATGTCGGGAATGACCGACGACACCACGGCCATCACTCGCGAGGACATGTCGCCGTACAGGCGGTGGTTGCCCGAGAGGATGGCCACGTTATTGCGGTCGCAAATGTCTTTGACTTGAAAGTAAGGATTGCCACGTTTGAGCCCGAGCGCTTTGGCTTCGTTGGAAAGGGCCACGATGCAACCGTCGTTGTTCGACAATACCGCCACGGGCCGATTGCGTAGCGCCGGATTGAACACGCGCTCGCACGACACGAAGAAGTTGTTGCAGTCGATGAGCCCGAACATAGCCATAGCGATTATTATTGTTCCGGGTGGCGAATCTTGGATTGGCGACGATGCTGCTTGATGGTATATGTGACCACGCCCCACACCTCGAATTGGCGGTCGGGGGTCACCAGAATCGGGTCATAAGCCTCGTTCGAAGGGATGAGCCACACCTTACCCTGCGACAAGCTGATGCGCTTGAGGGTGAAGTCTCCGTCGATGCAGCACACGGCCAAATCGCCGTCGGCCGGCTCCAACGAGCGGTCAATCACCAAGATATCGCCCGGTTCGATGCCTTCGTCAATCATCGAATCGCCGTCCACGCGGCCATAGAACGTCGACGCCGGATGGCGCACAATTTCGTGGTTGAGGTCGATGGTCTCGGTGAGATAGTCCTGCGCCGGCGATGGGAATCCGGCTTGGATACCTTGGTCGGCGAAGGGCAGCGGGGTGTGGGTGGAGGTGTCGGCCCGGTAGATATGTAGCGATACTTCAGTTTTCGACATTGCTCAATCAAATAGTTCGGTTTCAACGGCAAAGCGCGGACGATGCTTCACTTCCACGTAAATCTTGCCCACATATTCGCCCAAAATGCCGATGGACATCAGCATCAAGCTGCCTAAGAACCACACTGACAGAATCAGCGAAGTCCAGCCGCTTACCGCAGTATGAGAAAGGTACGCGATTAGCGCCCAAATAGCCACGATGATATCGATGACCAGCAGCACCAAGCCGGTGAAGAAGATGTAGCGCATGGGCTTGGCGGTGAAGGATGTAATGCCGTCGATCGACAGGGCGATTTGCTTGGACAGCGGGTACTTGGTTTCGCCGGCGGTGCGGGCCGAACGGGGGTACTCCACCACGGCTGTTTTGAGTCCGATTTGGGGGATGATGCCGCGCAGATAGAGGTTGCTCTCGCCGTATTCGGCTAAAAGGTGCAAGGCGCGGTTCGACATCAGGCGGTAGTCGGCATGGTTGTACACCGACTTGATGCCCATCTTGCTTTGGAGCTTGTAGAACGATTGTGCGGCGGTGCGCTTGAACCATGTGTCGGTATCGCGCGAAGAGCGCACGCCGAACACGATTTCGCAGCCCTCGTTGTAGCGCTCGATCATCTGCTCCATCACGTTGGGGTCGTCCTGGAGGTCGGCATCGATGGTGATGCAGATGTCGCAGCGGTCGGTGGCAGCGTGCAATCCGGCGAGCAAGGCGCATTGCTGACCCCGGTTGTGGGCCAGCTTTACGCCTTTCACGCGGATATCGTTGCGGTGGTATTCGGAGATGATGGGCCATGTGCTATCGCGGCTGCCATCGTCCACGCACAGCAGGTAGGAGTTGGCGGCAATGAGGTTTTGCGCCGTCCACTTCTCGAGCAAGGTCAGCAGCGTGGCGAAGGTTTGCGGCAGTACTTCTTGCTCGTTGTAGCAAGGCATTACGATGGCGAGACGTGGTGCAGTCATGGCTTCACATTATTATATTAGTAAGCACGAGCGATGATAACGCGGCGTTTCGAGGGCTTGCCGGTAACCATGCAGAAGCCTTCTTCCTCTTCGCCGTCCAAGGGGATGCAGCGGATGGTGGCTTTGGTTTCCTCTTTAATGCGTTCTTCGGTTTCGGTGGTGCCGTCCCAGTGGCAGAGGAAGAAGCCGCCGTCTTCGATGCGTTGCTTGAACTCTTCGTAGGAGTCGATCTTGTAGGTGCGAGCTTGGCGCATCTTCAGCGCTTTTTGGTAGATGTTCTTTTGGATGTCTTCCAGCAGAGCTGCTACTTGGTCGGCGATACCTTCGAATTGAGCCACGCTCTTTTCGAGGGTGTCGCGGCGCATTACTTCCACAGTGCCGTTCTCCAAGTCGCGGGCGCCGATGGCCAAGCGCACGGGGATGCCTTTCACTTCGTAGTCGGCAAACTTGAAGCCGGGGCGACGCTTGTCGTCGTCATCGTACTTCACGCTGATGCCGAGTTCGGCGAAGCGAGCCAATACGGGTTGCAATGCTTCGGTGATTTTGGCCAGTTGCTCGTCGTTTTTGAAGATGGGCACAATCACCACTTGGATGGGAGCCAAGTGCGGGGGCAGCACCAGACCGTTGTCGTCGGAGTGGGTCATGATCAGCGCGCCCATCAGGCGGGTGGACACGCCCCAAGAGTTGGCCCACACGTATTCGGGCTTGTTGTCCTTGTTCATGAAGGTCACATCGAATGCCTTGGCGAAGTTTTGGCCGAGGTTGTGCGAGGTGCCGGATTGGAGCGCCTTGCCGTCCTGCATCATGGCTTCGATGGTGTAGGTGTTGAGTGCGCCGGCGAAGCGTTCGTTGGCGGTCTTCACACCGATTACCACGGGGATGCCCATGTATTTTTCGGCGAACTCGGCATAGAGGTTAATCATTTGCACGGTGCGTGCTTGCGATTCCTCGGCGGTGGCGTGGGCGCAGTGGCCTTCTTGCCAGAGGAACTCGCTGGTGCGCAGGAACATACGGGTGCGCATTTCCCAGCGCATCACGTTGCACCATTGGTTGCAAATCACGGGGAGGTCGCGGTAGGATTGGATCCAGTTTTTGTAAGTGCCCCAGATGATGGTTTCGGAAGTGGGGCGCACGATGAGTTCTTCCTCCAAGCGGGCTTCGGGGTCCACGATTACACCCTTACCGTTGGGGTCGTTTTTGAGGCGGTAGTGAGTCACCACGGCACATTCTTTGGCAAAGCCTTCCACGTGCTCGGCTTCGCGGCAAAGGAACGATTTGGGAATGAGCAGCGGGAAGTAAGCGTTCTTCACGCCGGTTTGTTTAAACATCCCATCAAGGGTTTGTTGAATCTTTTCCCAGATAGCGTAGCCGTAAGGTTTGATAACCATACAGCCGCGCACTGCCGATTGCTCGGCCAAGTCGGCCTTGACGACCAATTCGTTGTACCATTGCGAGTAGTTTTCAGCTCGCTTGGTGAGACCTTTTAGTTCAATTGCCATTGTATTTATTATTGTAAAGCGTTATTATATTCTATTGTTGATTCGTTATTTATCGACGGCGGACACCGGCGGCTTGGAGCAGTCCCCAATCGGGCACGATGTAGATTTCCACGCGGCGGTTGGCGGCACGGCCCGACATTGAGTCGTTCGGCTTCACCGGGTTGTCCTTGCCCATGCCGTAAGGGATGACGTTGGTTTCGGCCTCGCCCATGAGAGTCCAGAAGTAGTCGTCGATGGCATTGGCGCGGGCGGAGGTGATTGAATCGGCATACATGTCGTCGCCGGTGTTGTCGCCGTACACGGCCACCACCACCTTGTACTTGGCCGGCTCGCGCAGAATGGCGCTGAAATGGCGCAGCAAGTCGTCGGCTTTGGGCTTGAGGTCGATGGCGCCCGGAGCGAATAGGTCGGCGCAACTGATGGTAACTTGCACCACTTCGCCATTGCGGATGGCATGGGTGGGTAGCTCGGCTTTCAGCAGCTGGCGGCGCACTTGGCCCATAGCCGTGGTGACATATTGGCGAGCCTTGTTAGGCACGGCCGGTTGGTCCAAGTTCTCGCTGAAAGTGAGGTCGAGAGCGCTCACTTCCGTGTCGGCCGATTCGGCGGCGGAGGTGGTGGCCAAGCCCAATCCCAACAGGGCGGTAATTATGAGGATAGAGGTAAAGCGTCGCATAATTATTCGTCGAGTGATTCTTCGTATTTGAGATATGCTTCCACCAGCGGGCGGGCGTGTTCGGCGGTGAGCTTGGCGCCGCGGTCTTTGCGGAGCATACGGCCCACGTATTCCAACAGGTCGTCCACATCGAGCTCATCGTCGTCATCGTCGCCTAAATCGATGTCGAGCAAACCGTTTTGCTCATAGTAGTCGTAGACGATGTCGATGAGGTTGAGCAGTTCATCGTCATCGTAATTGCTGTGGACGCCTTCGGCCACGTGTTGGCGCATATATTTGATAGCTTCGGATTCGTCAAATTCCATATCAGTTCAAATCAAGTAGCCCTTGGGGCAGGTTCATTGTAATGGTAGTATGTTCGGCATCAATTTCCTCAATGAGGTCTTCCGACAGAGGCAGCAGGACGGTGTCGCCGGAGGCTGTGCGCACGTGCATCAGCACGTTGGCGGTGGAATCGTCCACCATCTCCACTTGGCCCACTTCCTCGTGGCCGTCGCAGATGGTGTAGCCTACCAAGTCGTCGAAGTACAGGCGGTCGTCCGCGTCATCGTCGCCTTGCGGCAACTGCTCGGTGATGGCAAACACTTCCTTGTTGGCAAAAGCGGCCGCTTCGGCCTCGTTGTCCACCCCGTCGAATTTAATCAGCACGCTCTCGCTGCCGCGCCCGCGCCAGTCGTCGATGAAGAATGGCACGTAAATCCCATCGATATCCAGCACCAAGCACTGCAATTTATCCAAGTCGATGTCAGCATCAATCGATGCCGACACCTCGCCTTTGATGCCGTGCGGCTTGAATATCGAGCCGATGGATGTGATTTGAGAGCGCAGTATCATTTCTTACGTTTTTTCTTACCGGGAGTGGGAGCGATTTTGAAATCGTGCAAGGGGTTGGTGGTGTAATCGATGTTGATGGCGCCGTCGGTCATGTCGTAGAGGTCTTTGAAGATGCGGTAGTCGTCCACGCCTTCGGGGTTGAGCGCCAATTGGAGCTTCTTCATATGGTTGGCCACAAGCATAATCAGCTCGTAACGCTCTTCGCCATCTTCCATCGTGGCGGCTTTGGCCACCATGGCTTCCACCAAGTGGCCATAATGGCGGCGGCGAATCAGGCATGCGCCTTCCGACACCGGCTGCGGCTTCTCGTCGAACGAGTCAGGCTTCACCAACTCAAACGGGATGTCCACATCCAGTTGGTAGTTGCTGATGATGGCCAAGTGATCCCACAGCTTGCGACGGTAAGTTTGCTGGTCAATTTGGGTGGGGAAGAGGATTTGCATGGCATCGACGATGGAGCGGGCGCAGCGTGTGCGCTCATCGCGATCCTCGATGGTCAAACAAAAGTCCACCATATTTTGGATGTTTCGCCCATATTCCGGCAAAACGATTTCTTTCAATTGATTCTTATATGTGAGCATAATTTTGCAAAATAATGTGCAAAGTTACTAATTTCGCGCCACACGGCCAAATTTCCCTCCTTAATTATATTAAAAATCTTCGCATTTATTTGCTTAACTACGCGAAATGTCATAACTTTGCGCATCAAAACAACTATGAATATGGTTACTATTACTGAAAAAGGCGGTTACAGATACGAATTAACTAATTCAAGAACAATTGTATATGAACGAAAATGATTTAGCACGCTTTGCGTCCGCTCAGGATGCTGACTTTCCCACCGCCTTGGCCGAGATTCAAGCCGGACGTAAGAGGTCGCATTGGATTTGGTACATTTTCCCGCAGATGCGCGGGTTGGGACGCAGATACAACAGCCAATACTACGGCATCGCCGACCGAGCGGAGGCCGAAGCTTACCTGCAACATCCGGTGTACGGGCCGCGGTTGCGTCAGATTACTCAGGCCCTCTTGGCTCACAGCGACAAAAGCGCCTTTGAAATTCTCGGCGGCATAGATGCTCAAAAAGTGCGCTCGTGCATGACCTTGTTCGATGCCATCGCGCCTAACGACATCTTCCATCAAGCGCTACAACAGTTTTACGGCGGGCAACCATGCAGGTTGACCTTGAAAATGCTTGGCGCGTGCCGGTAAGTGTTTTCAAGCTACTTTTTGTACACTTCTTTGCGGCAGGCATCCAAAAGCACAATGTTTCCTCCGGCCGGAATGGCGCTTACCATTGTATCGGCTATGAAAAATGCGGAAATTTGGTCGCGTAGACCAAATTTCTACGTAGCTTTGCTCGATGCGTATTAACTTTGTGGCAAATTTCTTAATCTACTGTAAATATGGAACACAACTTTGCCACCCTCACCTCAATTCTGAGCCGTTGCTCAGCCAAACTCGCCAACGAAGCCATTGCTGAAATCCGTGCCGCCATCGCCGATGCCGCGCATGATGAATGCCAACCTGCCGCAGCGGTAAATCAAATGGCGGAGGAAATCACCAACATAAAAGCAAAGCAGGCCGAGGCTCGTGCCGCCCGTCGCGCTGCAAAGAAAGCCGAGAAAGCTGAACGCGAAGCCGCCGCCCAACCTCAGCCCGCTTTCGTTGAGGACATTAGCCGCGACCAAGCCTGTTGCATCCTCGGCCGTATGGCTCAGCCCAAGCCTTATCCCGAAGCGTGCGACGGCGAGGCCGAAGCCACCATCCGCCGGGCAGCCGCGCTGCAATTGGATGCTGACGACCAACCCATCGTGGCACCCGGCTTCATCAACCGTCAAATGGCCGGTTACCTCAAACGTTGCACCGAAGAGAATATCCAAACCATCGTAAATAGTTACATCCAACTGCTGTTCACCGGTTGCGTCAATGTCCCCGGCGACCCGCGCTATCTCAGCAACTTCATCCTCCTGGCCCGCGCTTACGGCATCGTAACCACCGGTTCGGCCATATCCCCCGAACAACTCGACCATTACCTTCGCAGCAACCCAGTGATGCCGCTCAACCGCGCACAACGCCGCCGCCTCCAACGCCAACACAAATCCGCCACAGCCAAAGTGTCCGCGTAATTCGGGGTATTATATTCGTTCCCCGATGCTGTTTGATAATTAGAAAAAATCCGGCATGTTGAAATTTTTTTGAAATAATTCTTGCACAGTTCGCGAAAAAGTCGTAACTTTGCGCCATATTTTTTGAAAATGAACCTAAGAATGTCTAAAATAGCATCGCATAAATCGATTTCGGCGGTCATAAATGCCCGACGATCGCGTGTGCCCGCTATAAAATTTATGGTATAAGCGATGAAAACGACATTCTCACCATATAGCGCTGCTTCGGCTGTCGGACGCCCCACACGGGGCTCGGACCTGAAGCAGCGCCTGCGTTTGTACAATTTCTATTCTTTCTTATCACTTAATCCATCAAACGATGTCTTCTCTAAGGTTTAAAGTGGTTGAAGAAGCATTCGACCACAAGGCTATGCCGGTCAACATTCCGGCCGAACGTCCTGAAGCTTACTTCGCTAAGGCCGTATTCAACCGTAAAAAAATGTTTGAATACCTGCCGAAAGCCACCTACGATGAGCTGATTGCCGCCATCGAGGACAAACGCCCCATCTCACGTTCTTTGGCCGACAGCGTGGCCGAAGGTATGAAGCGCTGGGCCATTGACAACGGCGCTCGCCACTACACTCACTGGTTCCACCCTCTCACCGATGGCACTGCCGAAAAGCATGACGCCTTCATCGAACACGATGGCAAAGGCGGTGTGGTGGAAGAGTTCTCCGGCAAACTCTTAGTGCAACAAGAACCCGACGCATCCTCCTTCCCCAATGGTGGCATCCGCAACACTTTCGAAGCCCGCGGCTACTCCGCTTGGGACATCTCCTCGCCCGCTTTCATCCTTGATGGAACCCTCTGTATCCCCACCATCTTCATCTCCTACACCGGCGAGAGCCTTGACTACAAGACCCCGCTGCTGCGTGCCCTCAACTCCGTGGACCAAGCCGCTACCAAGGTAGCTCGCTTCTTCGACCCCGAAGTGAATCACGTGCGCTCATACCTCGGTTGGGAACAAGAATACTTCCTGGTGGACGAAGCCCTCTACGCCGCTCGTCCCGACTTGGTGCTCACCGGTCGCACTCTCATGGGCCACGAAAGCGCCAAGAACCAACAGCTTGAAGACCACTACTTCGGCGCAATCCCCTCGCGCGTGGAAGCCTTTATGCTCGATCTCGAGATCGAAGCTCACAAACTCGGCATCCCGGCCAAGACCCGTCACAACGAGGTGGCTCCCAACCAGTTTGAGCTCGCCCCCATCTTTGAGGAAACCAACCTCGCCAACGACCACAACCTGCTGCTGATGTCGCTCATGGCCGAAGTGGCTCGCCGTCATAACTTCCGCGTTCTCCTCCACGAAAAACCCTTCGCCGGCATCAATGGTTCGGGTAAACACAACAACTGGAGCCTCGGCACCGACCGTGGCACCCTACTCTTCGCCCCCGGCAAGAATGCTAAGGAGAACCTCCAGTTCCTCACTTTCATCGTCAACGTGATGGCTGCAGTGCACACCCACAACGCTCTGCTCAAAGCCTCCATCATGTCGGCTACCAACTGCCACCGTCTCGGCGCCAACGAAGCACCCCCTGCCATCATCTCCATCTTCACCGGCAAGGCCGTTGCAAACCTGCTCGATATGCTCGAAAACGCCACCGCAGCCGACCTGGCCAACATCTCCAAGAAAGAAGGCGTGTCGCTCGGCTTGGCTCAGATTCCCGAGATTCTCATCGACAACACCGACCGCAACCGCACCTCGCCCTTCGCTTTCACCGGCAATCGCTTCGAGTTCCGCGCTGTAGGCTCTTCGGCTAACTGCGCTTGCGCCATGATCGCCCTTAACGCCGTTGTGGCCGACCAACTCAACCAATTCCACGCTGCCGTCACCGCTCGCCTCGAAGCCGGCGAACAGCTCGAAGAAGCCATCCTCGCCGAACTCCGTCCTTTGGTGAAACAGTCTAAAGCCATCCACTTCGACGGCAACGGATACTCCGACGAGTGGAAAGAAGAAGCCGCCCGCCGCGGCCTCGACTGCGAAACTTCCGCCCCCAAAATCTTCGACGCATATCTCCGTCCCTCGTCCGTGGAAATGTTCGCTCGCACCGGCGTCTTCTCCCAATTGGAGCTTGAAGCTCGCAACGAAGTGAAGTGGGAAATGTACACCAAGAAAGTACAAATCGAAGCCCGCGTGCTCGGCGACCTCGCCATCAACCACATCATCCCCGTGGCCACTCGCTACCGCTCGATGTTGGTTGACAACGTGGTTAAGCTCAAAGAACTCTTCCCCGGCACCAAAGGCGCGCAAATCGTGGCTCACGACCTCGAAACCATCGAGAAAATCACCTCGCACCTCGAAATTATCAAGGCCGAAACCGACCGCATGGTCGACGCCCGCAAAGAAGCCAACCGCATCGAAAGCGAGCGTGAAAAAGCCATCGCCTATCACGACAACGTCGTGCCCCCGATGGAAGTAATCCGTCGCCATATCGACAAACTCGAACTCATGGTCGACAATGAAATGTGGCCTCTGCCCAAATACCGCGAACTCCTTTTCATTCGTTAAATGGAACCACTCAAACACGAGTGCGGCGTAGCCCTCATTCGGCTACGTCGCCCTCTATCCTATTTCAAAGAAAAATACGGCAGCTACACCTATGCCCTCGACAAGCTGTACTTGTTGATGGAAAAGCAGCACAACCGCGGCCAAGAGGCCGCCGGTGTGGGCGTGGTGAAGCAGCACGGCACGCCCGGCCACGAACTCATCTTCCGCGAGCGTGCCCTCGGCAAAGATGCCATCCCCACTATCTTCGGCAAAATCGGTCAGGATATGCCTGCCGACATCAACTCCCTGCCCGAGGATGAGGTGGATATGTTTGCACCATTCATCGGCCAGGTGTACATGGGCCACTTGCGTTATTCCACCACCGGAAAGAGCGGCCTGATGTATGCTCACCCCGTGTTGCGCCGCAACAACTGGCGCTCGCGCTCGCTGATGCTTTGCGGCAACTTCAATATGACCAATGTCAGCGCTATGTTCGACCGTGTGGTCTCTTCCGGACAGCACCCACGCATTTATAGCGACACCAACATAATCCTTGAACAAGTGGGCTATGCCCTCGACAAGGAAAACCACCGCCTCTATCGCCAATTCCGCGACACCATGCACGATCCCGCCTTGGCCATCGCCATCGAAGACAACCTCGACCTCGGCGCCGTGCTGCGCAGCGTCGCTCCACAATGGGACGGCGGCTACGTGATGTGCGGCGTGGTCGGCTCCGGCGACATGTTCGCCTTGCGCGACCCCCACGGCATCCGCCCCGGATTCTATTACTACGACGATGAAGTGGTGGTAGTGGCTTCCGAGCGTCCCGTGATCCAAACCTCCTTCGACGTGCCCGCCGATGCCATTCACGAACTCGGCTTCGGCCAAGCCATCATCGTCAACAAGGCCGGTGAAGTGTCGTTGCAGCAGATCCTTGAGCCGCAGGACAATCGCCGCTGCTCGTTCGAACGCATCTACTTCTCCCGCGGCAGCGATGTCGACATCTACCGCGAGCGCAAAGCCCTCGGCGCAGCCTTGGTCAACGACATCCTCGAGATGGTCAACTACGACGTGGCCCACACCGTGTTCTCCTTCATCCCCAACACCGCCGAGGTGGCATTCTTCGGCATGACCCAAGAGCTCGAACACATGCTCGACCGTTGCAAGCTCCGCGATATCAAGCGCTTGATTGCCGAAGGTCATGACGACGACGAATCCCTGCGCCAAGTGCTGCGCCGCCGCATCCGCATCGAGAAAGTGGCCATCAAAGACGTGAAGATGCGCACCTTCATCACCGAAGGCTCCTCGCGCGATGACATGGTGGCACACGTCTACGATGTGACCTACGGCACCATCACCCCCGACGTCGACACCCTCGTCATCATCGACGACAGCATCGTGCGCGGCACCACCCTCCGCCAGTCGATTCTGCGACAGCTCGACCGCCTGCATCCTGCCCGAATCATCGTGGTAAGCTCCTCTCCCCAAGTGCGTTACCCCGACTATTACGGCATCGACATGTCGGCCCTCGACCAGTTTATCGCATTCCACGCCGCCATCCGCCTGTTGCACCTCAGCGGCCGTGACCGGATTCTGCACCAAGTCTACCAAAACTGTCTCTCCCAACGCGCCCTCCCCGACAGCGAGCGCATCAACTGCGTCAAAGACATCTACGCCCCCTTCACCGAGGCCGAGATCTCGCAGTCAATCGTCGCACTGTTGGTTGAGGAAAGCACGCACCCTCTCAAAGCCAAAATTGATATATTGTACCAAAGCCTCGATGGGCTTCACCGTGCCATTCCCGACTACCCCGGCGACTGGTACTTCTCCGGCGACTACCCCACCCCCGGCGGCAATCGCATGGTCAACGAAGCCTACATCAACTTCTACGAAAAAAACATCCAACAATAAGTGCAGTTTCCGACAATCAGGGCACCAAAGCCATCCGGCCGCGATGCCCTGATTCCATATCCCTGCTATTTAGAAAAGTGGTTTCACCACTTCAACGCGTAGTCCTAAAGCGCTTATAATGCGATAGAACGCACCTACGCTTGGCACGATTACACCATTTTCAAGTTTGGAAATATAAGATTTGGTAGAATGGATTTTTGCAGCCAATTCTGCTTGGGTCATTTTTGCCTCTTTTCTTGCATCGAGCAATATTTGGCCGGAGTAAAATGATAATGCATCTTCCTCCGCTTGAATTCGCTGCTCGGTGCCTTCCTTGCCGAAGCGCTCATCGAGCACAACATCGTAGTCAGATAATTTGTGATTGTTTGTCTGCATAATAAGCCTCCTTTATTCGAATTGCTTTTTCGATTTCATTAACAGGTGTTTTCTGGCTTTTTTTCTGAAAGCCATTGAAGAGCACTACAATATGTCCTTCATCAAAGATAAAGAAAACTCTAAAGATGTTTCCTCCATATTCGGTGCGTAGCTCGTAAATGCCATCTCGAATAAATTTTACAAATTTGAGAGGCAATCTGTCTTGCGTTTTTAAAAGTAGTAAGCCATATTGAATCTTTTCTTGTTCCTTGAAAGTGAGAGTCGTCATGAAAGCTTCAAAATAGCCACCGTATGTTAAGATCCTTCTTTTCATTTTGCAAAGTTACGAAATGTTGTAAAATTTTGCAACTTTTTGAGAGGTTTTTTTTGCTCCAATGTCGCATTTCTTGTAAAGTAGAGCGGTTTTGCGGGCCTATTTTTATGCTCTTGAACATTTTTGGCAAGATTTTTGGAGTTTTTACGTTATTTCTAAAAGATTTTTCGTAAATTCGCAGTGCAATTCTGCTTTAGCAGCTAATAAAGATTATACATAACTAATATCATAAGAACTTATCCATGAAGTTAACCTTCTATATCGACTACCGCACCAACTGGGGCGAATCGTTGTACATCTCCGGCAACGTCGACGCCCTTGGCAACGATGAGTACGTCAAAGCTCTCCCCCTCAAGCTCGAGGGTACCGAGCACTGGAGCATCGCCATCGAGCTCCCCGATGACATTGCTGATTTCTCCTATCATTACGAAGTGCGCCATGAAAACGGCGGCTGCAAACGCGAATGGGGCCCCGCCCACCGATTCCTCCGCGGCCGCAGCGCTCGCAACTATGCCGTGTACGACCGCTGGCAAGACCAACCCTGGGACAAACCCTACTACTCCGCCGCATTCACTGAATGCATCTGCAAGCGCGCCGAGCAAGGCAAAGTGGTGCTGCCTCGCCAAGGCTACATCACCTTCGCCGTGGCCGCTCCCATGTTGCAACCCAACTGGCACCTGGCCATCTCCGGCGCCGCCGAATCCCTCGGCAAATGGGACGCTTCCAAGGCTGTGGCCATGAGCGATGCCGAGTTCCCCGTGTGGAAGGCTACCGTTGACGCCAAAGATCTCGACCCCGCCACCGAGTACAAATTCCTCATCCTCAACCGCGACGGCGAAGTAGTGGCTTGGGAAGGCGGCAACAACCGCACCATCGGTGTGGAGGCTCGCCCCGACCAATGCACCCTGCTGGCCGGCATGCGCTTCATCAATCCCCTCTCACCTTGGAAAGGGGCCGGCACTGCCATCCCCGTGTTCTCCCTCCGCAGCGAAGCCGACTTCGGCGTGGGCGACTTCTACGACATCAAAAAAATGGTGGATTGGTGCGCCGCCACCGGTCAGAAGATGTTGCAACTCCTGCCCATCAACGACACCACCATGACCCACACTTGGACCGATTCCTATCCCTACGAGTCCAACTCCTGTTTCGCTCTCCATCCCATGTATCTCCGCCTCGAAGAGCTCGGCACTTTGGCTGATCCCGCTCGTCGCGAATACTTCGACAACCTGCGCCAAGAGCTCAACGCCCTTCCCGCCGTTGACTACGAACGCGTCAACAACGCCAAGATCGAATACTTCCACGAAATCTTCGCCCAAGAAGGCAAGCGCGTGCTCTCTTCAGCCGCTTTCAAAGCATTCATGGAGAAGAACAGCGACTGGTTGCTGCCTTACGCCGCATTCTGCGTGCTCCGCGACAAATTCGGCACCGCCACCATCGCCCGCTGGGAAGAATATGCCGTCTACGACAAGGCTAAAGTGGACCAATTCATCGCCGATAACCGCTCGGACATCGACTACGTGTGCTACCTGCAATTCAACCTCGACAAGCAGATGCGCCACGTGCACGACTACGCCGGCGACCACGGCATCGCTATCAAGGGCGACATCCCCATCGGCATCTCCCGCAACAGTGTCGACGCTTGGCTCTATCCCCACCTCTTCTTCCTCGACAGCCAAGCCGGTGCTCCGCCCGATGACTTCTCCGTAAACGGTCAAAACTGGGGCTTCCCCACCTACAACTGGGAAGAAATGGCTCGCGACGGTTTCGCTTGGTGGAAAGCTCGCTTCCGCAAAATGTCGGAATACTTCGACGCTTACCGCATCGACCACGTGCTCGGCTTCTTCCGCATCTGGCAAATTCCCACCACCCAAGTGCACGGCCTGCTCGGCGTGTTCCACCCCGCCCTGCCCTTCACCATCGACGAACTCCGCTACAACTACGACTTCTGGCTCGACGTCGACCTGCAAACCACTCCCTACATCATGGATCACTTCCTCGGCGATTTCTTCGGCGAATACACCGAAGAAGCTCGCAGCCGATTCATGTACTCCCTCGGTTACGGTCGCTACAAACTCAAAGACGACTTCGCCACCCAACGCGCCGTGGTCGACTACTTCGCAGGCCTCGAGCAAGACGAAAAGAACGTGCGCCTGCGCGACGGTCTCCTCGGCCTCATCGACCAAGTGCTCTTCGTGGAAGACCCATACGAAAAAGGCAAGTACCACCCACGTATCTCCGCCCAATTCACCTACACATACCGCGCGCTCAACGACTACGAACGCTGGTGCTTCGACCGCCTTTACAACGACTTCTTCTACCGCCGTCACAACGACTTCTGGTACGGCAAAGCCATGTGGAAACTGCCCCCGCTGCTCGAAGCTACCAACATGCTCACCTGCGCTGAAGACCTCGGCATGATTCCCAACTGCGTGCCCGCCGTGATGAGCAACCTCCAAATCCTCTCGCTCGAAATCCAACGTATGCCCAAGGACCCCACCGTGCAATTCGGCAACACTTGGACCTACCCCTACAACAGCGTCTGCACCACCTCTACCCACGACATGGGCGGCATCCGCGTTTGGTGGGAGGAAAACCACGAGAAGACAGCCAACTTCTACCACAACACCCTCGGCAACGGCGGCGATGTGCCCTACTTCGCCGAACCTTGGGTTTGCCGCCAAATCCTCGACCAGCATGTCAAATCGCCCTCGATGCTCTGCATCATCCCCTTGGCCGACTGGCTCTCGATGGACGGCGAAATCCGCCGCGAAAACCCCGCCGACGAGGTGATCAACGTGCCCGCCAACCCCAAACACTACTGGCGCTACCGCATGCACATCACCCTCGAACAACTCCAACAAGCCGACAGCTTCAACGCCGCCCTTACCGAAATGATCCGCAACTCCGGTCGCTAATCTAACAAAAATATCAAAAAGAGGGACGAGGCTCCACAGCCCCGTCCCTCAATTTTTTTGCAAAAAATTGCAAATTAATTTGGTTATGTCGGCCATTATTCGTAATTTTGCATTAGAAAACCAACGGCAAGCGCGCCGCGTACATACACCACATCAAAGTTGATTGGGAAACTCGTCAATTTTACGTGAACTACCGAGACAATCTTACACGCCCAATGGCGGGCCCCATCCCTTACGGGACAGCCTCTGAGCCGGGGGATTACAAAGGACGGTAAGACCTCAAATCCTGTCTTTTCGGAGTTTCATCGCATCCTTTGATGTGGCCCTCTACAGAGGGAGCGAGTCTTCACTCGCTCCCTCTGCCTCGTTTATGACATAGTGCTCAGCAAAGACGCGGACAGCAGCGGTTGGTGAAGACTATTTCTTACGATTCCATCCGGCGGCGCGGTTTAACGAAGAAACGAAGGAACGAAATAACGAATTTTTTCAACGTAAAACGTAAACGTAGAACGTAGTTATTTTGTCTTTCACGCAGAATTTTTGGAGTGGTTGGGGAGACGATTTCTTACGATTTTTTTACGATTGCCATCCGTGTGGGCATAATAGGACGAGGTAAATCACTGATAAACAGCTGGTAGTGCCGCGGCTTGCTGCGGCAACACCAGGATGGCCCTGGCGGCTGTGGCGGCTTGCTGCGGAAACAGCCGGATGGCTCGGCGGCTGCAGAGATCCCCTCCGGGGAACGTTAGCGGGGGGCGTGGCCGCCGCCCGCGGTAGGAGGCGCTCCGCGCCACCAACTGCGGGTTAACGCCCGGAGAACGCGCACCGCGCGTACTGCCATACCGCTCCGCGGCATGGATGCTCAAAAACCGCAACAGAGAGTCAAAAACCACAGTATTATATTATCATATGCTGAAAGTCCAT
>CAMGBT010000049.1 GCA_946011725.1 uncultured Bacteroidales bacterium
AACGAAAAATATTAAAAATTCGTTATTTCGTTAATTCGTTTCTTCGTTTAACCCCGTCACTGCGCCTTAAATGAAAGAGTCGTGCCTGCCTGCCGCCTGCTTTTTGTAACGGCTCCGAGCTTTAGCGAGGTGTAGCCTCCAACCGCGGCGCGGTTGCGCCGACACAGCCGACAGGGCAGGGCGGGTACAAAAAAAAAGCGCCACCGGGAGGGTGGCGCTGGGGTGATTCGCGAGAGGTTAATTTTTAATTTGTAAACAACTGTTATACAGATAGTTATAAAGAATGCTTTTGCGGTACTGTACCAACGATTTTGGAGCACTTGGACGAAAATTTAAGCAAAAAATGGGCTATTTTTTGAGGATTGAGAAATTATACACTTTTTAACTAAATTGAGGCGATTTGGTCTGAATTAAAGATATTTTTACATTATTTAAGTTTCTAAAATTGGCCAGAAGGTGCCTTTGAGGAGGTGGGAGAGGCCGGATTCGGTGAAGGTGGCGGTTAGCTTCTCGCAGAGGAAGCGCTTGCCGTTGATGAGGAATACCGCCCGCGGATTAGGGAGTGTATCGCTGATGAACTTAAATGAGTACTTCTTTTGAGTGTCGATGCGGTGCACTCCACGCAGGGCGTTGGAGGTGGCGTTGTTAATGCGGAGCGATGTCCTCGGGCGGAAGTAGCCCGACCAGTCCTCGTCGATGACAAAATCTTCCACGAATGGGAAGGGCAGCTTGCCCTTGGTCTGCGAGTTGGTGGAGCCATCCCACCAGGCGATGAAGATTTTGTCGTAGAACTCGCTCTGCTGTTGAGCGGCACCGGCCTCAATCTCCTGCACCGAGCGCGGCTGCATCATCATTTGGTCGATGCGTTCCTTGTGTTCGGCGATGGATTCGTCGCGCCAGATTTCGACCGAACCCGACACCTCGTCGACACCTTCGAGGCCTTGGAAGTCGAGGAACAGGCAGCGCCCGTAGGTGCTGTCCGTGTAGTCGATGGCAGCGGGCACGATGTCAAGCTCCGTTTCCTCGGCATCCTCCGAAGAGTCGACAATGCGTCCGCCGAAAAGATTGACCGGTTGCAGTACACATTTATAATTATAGCGGTTGGGCCGGTCGGAGAACTCCTGCACCAAAATCTTTTCGACAGCGCGGACCACGAAGTAAGCATCGATTCCCTTGACGTAGATTAGGTCACTAATCTTGTCAGTCCGCCCTAAACGACCATCCCAGAGCGCGAACTGCGAGTAATTGGCGAGGACATCGGAGAGGCGGTCGAAGGTGACCGCCCCGCGCCGATAGGCTCTGATGAAGTCGTCGCAACTGTGATACTTCCACATTTCATAGCCGGGGTCAGCGTAGACAAGATTCTTCGCTTCACGATAGTCGCACTGCGGGTCCTCCGCGGCTACCTCCACCGAGTGCTCCGAGATGACGCGGTCGATGCACACCGGAGCGACAGCATTGATGACCTCCGCGAGGTAAGCAAAGCTGATTGAGCGATTGCGGTGGTCGATGTCGATTTCCGCATCGAGAAAGAGTTCGAGTTTGGCGAAGAACTCCGCCACCGTCCAGTGCGGCATCGAGTAAGCGAAGTTAGGGCGATTCCACGCCCACGGCAGGCAGTTGCACACCAGCAGAAAGCGGTGCTCCTCCTTTTGCTCCCAAGCCGTGAAGTCGTAAGAATAGCCCATCGCGGAGCAGATGCGCTTGGTGATGTAGAGCAAGAACGGCTGCCACGACAAGCCCGTAGTCTCCTCGTGCCAAGCGTAAGCATTGTTGGCATACGTGATGCAGTTTTGGATGTTGCCTGAAGCCGTGTTCACCCACGGCAGGGCCACGAAAGAAAGGTCATGCACGCCGACAGTCCAGGCGGCCAAAGGCGTGACCGCTGAAGGCTCCGTTGTGAGCGGCGCTCCGAGGTCAAGTTCGTTGATGAAGACATCATCGAACGAGTTGTCGAAGTTCGCTTCCGAGCGACCTTCGAGGAACTGCGCCTTGACCTCCGACTGCGAGATTTCCGTGATGGTGAGCGACCCGAAGCGAATAAAGCTGCGGTCAATAATCTCGCAGTCGAAGATTACCTTTTGAGCCGCCACGTCCGCACGGTTGATGCGCCCGAAGATGTCGATGTTCTGCGGGCAGTTTCGTAGCGGAAAGGTAATCGACAGCGTGTAGCTGTCCGAGCCGCTGAAAAGTCGGTTTTCAGCCACATATTCAAACGAAGTGCCGGACTTCAAAACGGCACGTTTCCGATTTATTAAAATTTCCATTACTTGCGAGATTTAGGAGATTTGTTACGAATTAGGCGGTCATATTCATCTTGCGCTCGGTTGATGCCGTGGTCGCCGGTGACCGTAGCGATGGTGACAAACGGCTCGTCGAGGCGTTGCGACAGCCGCCTCATAGTTTCTACATATTCACTATTTTGCTCAACTACCACATTAGGCGTAGATTGATTGACTACGACCTGTGGCACCTGCGGCTGAGAAGCAAGAATCATCGGCGCGGTGATAGAGCGCGACACATCGGCAGCGCGGAGTGAGCCGATGGAGTTGGTGCGCTGCATATACTCTAAAGCGTCGATGAGCGGGCGCGTCTGCGGCGAGTTTACAAGCCGCTGCGAAGCCACCCACTCGCCAGCGTGTACGATGCCGACCGGCTCGTCGACACGGCCCTTGCGAGTGAAGCCGCCCTCCGAATAGCCCTGCGTCTCAGCAGCCTTCTGCTGCTTCTTGATGGCCGCCACCTGCACCATGCCCGCGGCCACCGCCATCGCCGCAGCGATAGGCGCCAAGATGTAGCCCACCACCGGAATGGCCGCAGCCGAGCCGTATGCATTCAGCGCGTTGGTTGCCGTCTGCGCCACCGCTTGAATCACCTGCATCGAAAACATCTTGCGGTTCGCCTCATTCTTCAGTTTGGCGATTTCCTTCTCCTTTTGCGCTTCGAGCTTCTTCACCTTGTATGAGTTACCCTCGGCAGCGGAGATTTCCTTTTCGTAGCGTTTTTCTATTGCGGCAGTCTCAATTTCGAGTTCTGACTGAACGAGCGAGGACAGCTGAGAAAAGATAGAACTCATTCCCGAAGTGAGAGTTGATATAGCCTCCTTCATCGCCTTGCCACCATCGCCGTTCAGCCACTCCACCGAGTCGGCAACGGCACGCTGCATTCTGTTGCGTTCATCTTCCTCTGCGAGCAAACCGTAACGCTTTTGCAGAGCGAGTTTCGCCTGCTGAAAAGCCTCCTCGATGCGCAGTTTTTCGGCAGCGTTGTCGCCGGCAGCGGCAATCTCGCGGTCATAGACAGTCTGAAGCAACGCCAAATCGACATCGTATTTGGCTTGCCGTTCCTGCGGATTGTCCCCGAAAAACTCCTTCTTCATCGAGGCGAGTTTGCGTTCGTTCTCCTCCGTTTCACGCTGGCGGCGTTGCATCTGCGAAATCAGAAGAGATTGCAACTGCTGCTCCGCCTGAAGCCGCTCCTGACTGCCCTCTGCATAGATACGCGACAGATTACGTTGGTGCAATATTTCGAACTCCTCAATGCGATTGTTGTAGGTTTCCTTGGAGATTTGTCCATCGATGTAGAATTGCTTTACCTCCGCCATTTGAGCGTCATATCTGGCGTTCTCAGCGTTGACCGACTGAGCGAGCAAAGTCTCATCGGCGTGCTGCTGTTGCTTCATCTGCGCCTCACGCCACTTTGCAATAATTTGCAAACGTTCATCCTCCGAGAGGTCAGTGTGCAAGAGCTGCCTTTCGTAAAACTCCACGGCGATGCGGTCCATTTCGGCAGTATAGGCGAGATAGTCCTTCTCGCCGGTAGCATAAGCGATACGAGCCGAAGCCTCCTCACGGTCGCGCCACTGCTGTTCAGCTGCAAAGCGGTCGGCAACTACAGTAGTGTCACCATCGCCCAAGCCACCGTTAGGAATGTTAATATCGTTCACACCTCCGGCATCAGCGATGGCCTGCTCCGAAACGTTATATTTCTGACGAAGAAACTCGTTAGCTTCATTCAGTTGCTGCTGTTTCGTAAGATTGTCGTTATACGCAGAGCGAGAAGCATTCAGAGTTTCACCGGTCGAAGCCACCGCGTTCGCGTAAGGAGTAACATTGACCAACCCACTTGCAGCCGCATCAGTAGAGTTACCGTAAGAAGTGCTATTCTGCTGTTGTAGAGCACGCTTCCAGTCTGCAACCGCAGCATCGTAGGCGCGTTGGTCAGCATCCATTTGTTGCTTCAATGCCGGAGCCTGTTGCTCCAAGGTTAGAAGCTCCTTTTCGTTCTCCTCGATTTTGGCAGCAGCGGCACGAGCGCGGGCCACCTCGATGATGGCATCACGGAGATTATTGTACTGCGTTTTCGCCTTACCCACCATAATGTCCTCCGTCGAAAGATTCTTGAAATAGTCCGGATATAGCTTCTGTAGGCGTTCCGCCGCCTTGCGACGCTCATCTTTCGACTTCGCTTCATCTACCGCAGTCTTATAGAGAGCCTCCAAACGGCTCATCTCGTTAGCCGCAGACTGTGCCGCTGCCTCGGAGAGGTCAGTGAGACTTTTCTTATACTCCTCCATTTCCTTGCGTGCCCTCTCTTGCTCCTCGCGCTGTTGCGAGAACTTCTTGGTGAGGTTGTAGATGCCGAGGCCCACGGCAGTGACGGCAGAGATAATAAGCCCCCAGGGCGACGCTTTCAACGACTGATTAAGGAACGTCATAGCCGTACCTGCGGCCTTGGCACCGTGAGTGAAGCGAATGACCGCCACCTCACAAAGGCCGACCACATATCTAAATGTGGTCATAATGGTACGGCCTAATAGCACTACACCATTCCACGCTGCCGTCGCCACCTTGGCTATGCCGACAGTGGCATAATAAGAGGCGATAGCCGCCACGAGAGGCACAATAACACGGCGGTATTCAATAAGGAACGACACAATTACATTAAGAACACGGAGGAAAATACCCGAAGAAGTATAGATATGCTTCATAATCGGATAGAGTTTTTCTCCGAGTTCGATAGCGAGTTCCGACACATGCTTCTTCGCCTTGTCGATAGCCGCCTGAGCCGTGTTGTTGAAGATTTCATATTCTCTGGTGGCGGAAGAAGCCTCACGGAAAGCCTTGTCAGCCTCGCCCATCTGCCACTTCACCTCGTCGAGGTGCATGGCGAGAGTAGAGAGCACCTGCGACACACGAGCCGCATCAAGACCCATTTCTTTAAAAGCCGGAGCAAGAATCATAGTGGCATTCTCGAAGCCCACCTCCTTACCCATATTCTGCAAGGCTTCAAGGAACATAATCAAGCCGTCTTTAGCTGAATGCTTCAATGTTTCATTGAGCTTTTCGGCATCCATTCCGAGCGTAGCGGCAAACTCGTGGTTCTTGTTGGCAAGGTTCATGATAACCTTTTGGATAGCAGTTGCCGACATCTCCACCTTTTGGCCGTTGGCATCAAGGACAGCGCCGAAAGCGAGGATTTGCGGAATGGTAAGACCGGCTTGCGAGCCGATGCCCGCCATACGTTGGGCGAACTCCACGAGGTAAGGCTTGGAAGCGGTACAGTTCTGAGACAGCACATTCACCGTGGAGCCGACGGCAAGCATCGCATCTTTGGTGCCGAGCAGTTCCTCGACACCGAAGATGTTAGTGAGCTTCGCGATGGTCTGTGTGGCACCCTCGCCGAGGTCCACGAGAGCCACATTGATGATGTCCGCGGCTTCCACATAACCCTGTACCGATTCGAGCGTGTTCTTGCCGAGACGCCCGGCTTCCTGGGCGAGTTCGTTCAACTTCTCACGAGGAGTACGAGTGTCCATCTTCTTAAACGCCTCATTCAGTTCGAGCACCTTATCCTCTGTCAATCCCGTATATTTTCTGGTGTTTGCGAGCTGTTCCTCCATCTCAGCAAAAGCATTCACCGCTTTGCGGCCCGCCATTACAAGCCCGGTGATGGCAGCAGCAAGACCCATAATGAAAGTTTGAGCGTTGTTGAGCCATTGGTTCATTCTGTCCCAACGAGATTGCTGTGTAGCCAAAGTCGCGTTCACCTTTTGCAGTTCCGTTTTCACTGCCTTAATCTTGGCGGCGTGAGCATCCCAAGCGGCGGTGCCTCGTTGAATACCATTCAACTGCGACTGCAAGGTTTTCAGCGTCTTATTCAGTTCCTTAGGCGATGCCTTGTCGAGTCGACGGAGCACATTCTCCACATTGCTTGAAGAGCCGGTGATTTGGTCCATGACCCTTTTGGTGGAATTGAGTTCACGCTGGAGTTTGCGCATCGTTACCTTGTCGCCGGCGGCGGCAGCCTTCTCGATGCGCTTCTGGAGCTTTTCGGCATCCCTTTCGAGGCCGGAGAGCACGCGTTCCGCCTGCTTACCATTGACGGAAAGCACCACATTGGCGGTAGTTTGAAAATTTGACATTGTAAACGGAGTAAAACAGAGTTAACAATTTGAAACAGAGAACGAAAACGTAGTTTTCACCTTATTCGGGGATGTAAACGGAGGTTTACATCCCCGACACTCAAATTTGATGTGCAACACAAATTTGAGCAAAAATTTCAGCACGAGAAAAGACATCAGGCGATGCGGTGGCAATAAGCGCCGTGGAAGAGTGAGCGTAGCCACGAGCCTCGGAGCGCCGCCGTGGAGCGTCGGTTCTCGTGCTGAAATTTTTCAAATTTTTGAGCCGCCCAACAACCTCTGTTCCAGGCAGATAACCACAGCTTGGGCGGCCAAAAATTTAGAACTTTTTCAACCTGTCCGAGGTTGAAAAAGTTAAATCGCTGATTAAGAGCGATTTGAGGGGTGCAGGGGATGAAAATCCCCTGCTGCCGTCTGCAAAGACCCCCCACCGCCCTACCGACTTTGCTTGCCGACCTATGTAACATTAACGCGGAATATGCAAAATTGGTTGCGCGAGGGAAAGCACTTTGGTTGCGCGAGAAATAGGGAAAACGCGCCACCGCTTGAGCGCGTTTTCCCTATTCTCCACCTTAGGCGCGTTAATCTTCTTCAACGTACACCACGCTTGTATAATCCGCTTCACCGACAATTTCAGCCGCTTCGGCTTGCGCTTCAGCCGCGCTTGTCGCGAGAACTTCCACGATTGTAGCGATGCCGTCAAAGTCCACCACTTCGACTTGATAGAGTTTTTCCACCTTGTTGCTTACTTCGTTAAATAAATTGCTTACGTAGGTCATAATTGCTTATTTTTTGAGGTTAAAAATTCGTGTTGGGCGGTAAATTTCTTCCGCGTGCGGAAGATTTTAACGAGCAAACAACAGCACGTGCGTAAGCGGGGCAAAAAGTCAAGGGTGATGGCCGATTTTTCATTGGCTTGACAATTCAAAATCGGAGGAACACGGAGTGCACTTGTGCCCTTGATGACGCCGCTGCACGTGCTAACTTTGCGTAGGTAAAAGAGACGCACGCAAGAAATTTACCATTAACGACTCAGGAGCGTAGCGGATACCGCTTAAAGGAGGCGAAGCCGAGTGACCCTTCGACAGGACCGGCATAGAAGGCTTGCCCGACTAATCAGCCATAGAACGTGTCGGGCGGTGATGGCAAGGCAACGGAGGTGGAGGTGAAGGATGGGGATTTGGCTCACCTCCGGCAATTAGCGGCGTGGCCACCGAAGAGGTCTGGCTCGACGGAGGAGAGCATGGCCGTGTGGTTGCGCCGCGTTAAGATTGCCCGAGGTGAGCGAAATCAGCGGAGCGACCCTCCGAGCCGGAGCCGTAGTGCCTTGCCGTTGCCGCACGACGATAAACCAATGTAGCATAGCAAGTAGAGAGCCGCGAGAGCGGAGGTGCGGACACTGACGACAGTGGAGCCGAAGCCGGAGGGTATGAGCGTCGGCTTTATTGTGGTACAACTTGTTGTAGGAAGTGTGTGCTGTCTGTCTAACTTCGGAGGAGGAGCTTGCGGAGCCGGAGAAGATAGACAGACGGCACACTCTTCCGGCCACACCAAAGCCGTTCAAGCTCTTGCCCGTAGGCTTGGCGTAACTGCCGTGTGTCCGTGCCGTAGCGGAAGTGGCGAACAGCTGCTATTGCGATAAATCCGCTTAGAGCGATGCAAAATACGTCCGCACTTGTGCGGGTGTTTGCATCGTGGATAATCAACCCGCGGCTTCAGTCGACCAATCTAACCGGCGTAGCCGTATAACCAACCCCGGCTTCAGCCGACCGATGCGAGTGCACCGCAGCCGGGACAGAAGCCAAGGACAGTGCCACCGCGGCTCGCAGTGGAGAACGTAACAGCAGCCATAGAGCCGGAGAAGTCGGAGCATAGGTTGGTGTCGGAGCGCTCGCGCAGGGAGTTTGTCAGTGGAGGGCAGCGCTGACGACAGAGCGAATCCGTAGGAGCGAAGCGAGTGCGGTTTCGCCCTGTCGTATGCGCAACCGGAGCGACAATCTCCCGTTCCGACCCCAACCGACCAATGCTCTGACCTCGCAGGCTCAACCGGATGCCGTGGAGGACGCAACGGAGAAGTGCGGTGGCGCGTCCTCGGCTTCGGGTGGGTGGGCCAACAATGAGCACTCGCCAAAAAAAGCGACCAATCCTCGCGGATGGGTCGCTTACCCTAAGATAACTACTTACTAACCTTAAATACGCATACAATTATGATAAGAAAAACTGCAAAAGCGATTAACCAAGAGCCGTCAGGCGGCTTATATACACCAGCGCTCTCCGAGCGCGAGCGCTGTTCGCGTTGTGTTGAGCGGTAAACCGCCAACGAATCAACCGAGCAGCTGGCTGTCAGAACAGACGCTTTATAAGCCGCCGAGTTGTCGAAGGAGGCATGGCGGGCGCGGAGGCGCAACCGGGACGGTTGCGCTGCAACGACCGCTGCCGACGAGCGACAACTGTCAATCGGCTCGATGAAGATGTCGAGACTGTCGAAGACGCACGACCACGAAGCTGCCATATCGAGGAGCGAAAGCGACGAAGAGTTGGCCACCGATTTATTCGATAGCCGCACATCTGCCGCCTCCACCATTTCGGCATTCTTATGCGACGAACAAGCAGCGAGCAGAGCGAGCGCGGCAATGGTAATTACAGGTCGCATAAGCCGGAAGATTTAACGTCGAAACAAGGGCATGCCTTGTTGGCGAACTCATTATGACCGTGCACCGTAGCTTCGGGGAACCGAGCGCGGAGCTGGCCTACCAAGTGACGGAGAGCCACATCCTGCGTCCTTGTGCGCGTGTCCTTCGGCGACTGACCATCGGCGGATAAGCCGCCGATGTAGCAGATGCCGATTGAGGACAGATTGTGGCCGACGCAGTGGGCGCCGACTTCTTCGATGTCGCGACCACGGTGAACAGTTCCATCGCGATAGATGACGAAGTGATAGCCGATGCTGCGGAAACCGCGTTGGCGATGGCAACGGTCAATATCCTTGACCGTGAAATCCTTGCCCTCCGGCGTAGCCGAGCAGTGGATGATGATTTTACTTATTATTCGCATTGTTTTTATATTTATAGTGGTAATCGATGCCGAAAAGAGAGCCGACAAAGGTGAGGATTTCGCCAAAGGCGATGAGCACCGAATTGTCGATGACGCCGGTGGGCGGTACGATGAAGCCTGCGATGAGCAGGGCTGTGCCGAGAGTAATGAGGACAGCGGCGCACACCAATTGCATTTTGCTGTCTAATTTCTTGTCGGACTTGTCGGATTTTTTCATAAATATTTTGAGGAGAGAAAAATAATGATTAACTTTGCAGTGTATTTTTGAGGGCGGCGGCTTTCATTTATGTATAGATGAGGGCGATGGCTTTTCATCTCGGTTTAAGTGAGGGCGTCTGCTTTCACTTTTTTTATATATAATAAGTGAATAATTGCATCTGCGGAGAAAAAATGACCGAGAACTCTGCGATGTTTGAGTCGCAGTCAATCGGTTCAACGCGATAGCGGCTTTGAGCGAGCTTCTTGGTGAAGCCGATGGCGTAACGGAAGCGAAGCATCCGCAGAGTTCCCCTCTCCCTGTCGGCTTCACGATCCACGATAGTTTTGCCCCATGGAATGTTAAAATGGTCTACACCCACCAAATACTCCGGCTCGTTGCTCCACGCCGTGTTTGAAATCTCTTTGTGCCAGTTCTTGTGGTCGGCAGTGGAGAATCTCACTGAGTTGTCGCCGCCAATGGTAATGACGTTGGTTGCGCCGCCCATAACGTGCCAGCCCTTGTGAACGCGGCAGCGCTTCACTGTCTCATCGTCCTCGATACGGCGGCGGTTACGCTTTTTACTCAGGCGGAACACACACGGATAATATCCGTTTTGGATGTAGTACTTGTGGCCGAAGATTTTGAGAATGCCGTTTTCGACGAAGAGATAGATTTTCGGCATAGCGCTGCGGATGGTTTCAACCTGTTCCGACAGCTCGGCGAGCGAAGAAGTGTTGCTCGACACATCAGCTTCCAGCGTGGTTACTTGATTGGAGAGTTCCGTGTGCGACTTTTGTAACGCGGCCAAGCCCGTGCGAGTGCTGTTAAGGTCCGCGACCTGCTGAGCACGCATCACCCCGGCTCGTTCGGTGGTGGCTTGGCGGATGAACACCTGGTCCTTTAGCGTGGCGCCGAGGCCGGTTTCCAAATTAGATGACTTGAAATCGACCAACACATCGTTGCGGTCGGCAGAGCCTTGAGAGATAGACACAAGCACTTGCGGCACCGATTTAATCGATGTCGCAAGTGCGTTGAGGTCGTTGAGGTTGGAATTGATTTGAGCAACGGAAGAGCGGAGCAGTTCGATTGCGCTGCGCGTTATGCTGTCCGTGTTTTCCAACTCGTTGATTTTTGCGGTGATTGCGTTCACCAAATTTTGCAGAGTGGAAAACTGCAATTGGCTGGCGCCGCTTTTGATGTAGTTGGAGATTTCCAACAACAGCGAGCCGAGCGAATCCGGCGAGACGCTGTCCTTTTGGGAGAGCGCTCGGAAGTCGGCGATAAGCGTTTCGAGATTTGAGGTATCAATAGCCATGCGAAAAATTTTTTGTACAAAAGTAAGGTGAAAAACGCGGAAGCGAAAAGACACCTTACGAGGCCGAGACATCGATATTGCGACGCCAGATTTCCGCGCTGAGCGCGTTTGAAATCACGTTGCAGAAGTCGCGGCCCACGTTCTCGGCGAAAAATTCTCGGAGGTTCATCACCGAAGCGAAGTATTTTCGCGAGAACCAGCGACGGCGCCGGCGCGGATTATCGCGTCCGAGGTCGCCGGAGTTACCGCGCGGCGTATTGCCGCCGGTTCCGTAGTCTTGATATAGTCCGTAAATGTTGAACGCCTGCGCCAAGGTGATTTCGACAATTTTGTCATCGGCATTGGTGGCCACGGCCACAGTTGAGCGGTAAAGCGCTCCCGTGTCGATGACGTTTAGCAGCGCGATTTGCTCGCGCCAAATTTTTATCATAGTATTGTTGAAGGCGAACACATACTTTCGCCGTTCGTCAAGGCTCTGCGTCATAGGCTTTCACTTCGTATTGGCAGTTGTAGTTCTCGAAAGCGGATATAGTATCATTAAAATCCTCCAAATTGAAAGATTTTGTGACAAGGGAAGGATAACCGAAAACAATCGATTTAGTGACATCGAGGTCCATCCCAAATTTATTGCGAACAAAGTTTATCAACGTAATTCTGTTATTTGAAGGTACGAAATTCAGCCACAAATGATAGACAACATTCACATTACGGACGAACTCAAGCTCGACAACATTGCCGAGAGCGATGAGAGAATCGATTTGAGAGCGAATCGGGTCTATGTCGACTTCTGTTAAAAGAGTACAAGGAGCAGAATTATATATGGCTTTTGCAGACGCTAAATTACAGTTCAGTATCTTTTGAAGTAATTTTGCAGAAGAAGCAAATCCTGACGAAGGATTCGTTTTTACCAACTTGACGTTATAGAGCGGAAGCGGAGTATGAAAGTACTTGCCGTGAGGCACGAACTTGAATTTGCAGCCAAAAGAGCGCAGTGTGGGAATTATTTTTTCGAGTGCGTCTTCCGATACGTTCTCCAAAATGCAAACCGGTGCCATGAAATAATAATTCTCGCACCGATTTTCAGAAAAGCCGAACTCGCTTAGCATAAACTCCGACGCGGCAGTGCGGCGGTCTTCCTCCGCGGGTGCTTCCATCAGCCAGAGGTCGAGGTTGCCGCCCGGCACCTCCGACCACTCCTTGAAATTGAAGCTGATGTCCGTGTAGACATCGGCTGCAATTTGGAAGTAAGCGCACGCGCACCCCGAGAAGAAGTAGCGGTCGATTTCCGTGAACGAGATGCGGCGGTCGAGATAGATGCAGTTTTGCTGCAAGCGGATGCGTTCGAGATTGAGCGCCGACATAAACTGGCGGAAGAGTTCGCGCATGGTTTCCATGCACTCGTTCCGCGCCTCCACGTTGTCGACTGCGTGGCGCATGGCCAAGAACACCGTCTTGACGCGGCGCGTGTGCGGCGTGTTATCCAATTCGGTGAAGCCGTCGGCGATGTCGCTGACGCAACAGAACGCCTTGGCGGTCTGCACCGAATGAAGCGTTTGCTCGAAGCCTTCGAGGCCCGAAACGCTGCAAAAAGTGAAGCATTCTTGCTTAGCCAAGCGGTTAATCTTCACCAAATCGGCGAAGAACCGCGTGGCGTTCCAATCATTTACTTGCATGGATTTGAGCATTAAGTTGTTTAAACTCCTTGGCTTGAGCGTTGAGTTCGGTCAACGCTCGCCACGTATCGAGCGAAAGAATTTCGCGTTCCTTGGTGATGTCGCCTTTGGTGAGGGCGCGGATTTGAGCGTCCACCGACTCTTGCAACTGCGCACCGATGTTCGGTGACGAGCCAAGCAAGTTGTTATCCTGCGCCAATGGCTGGAAGAAGTCGGCGAAGCGCCTTGCAAGCATCTGCTTGAGCGCTGCCACCCAATAAAACACGCTCACTCGCTCCGAGGCGGTGAGCGTCCCTGACAATCCCGGATAAAGCACCTTGGCGAGGTCGACGAGCAGCGCCTCGTCGTTGGTGGAGAGATAACCTTGGAAAAGGTTCTCCACCACGATGAACACCTCAAAAGGTACACCTTGAAAATCCGCGGCGAGCGCACGATGTCGGCGGATTTTGGCGAGGCGAACCGGCTGCGGCGGCAGCTCATCGAGCCAGCCAAGCTGCGGCAATACCTCGGCCAAGGTCAGCGCCTTGATGGTGAAGAACTGCTTGCCGTGCTTCAGCAAGAAAGAGCTGCCGTTGTGGCGAGCGATAACCTTGCAGCCGCTGAAGCGGAGCAAAGCGAGCGCCTTGATTTCATCAGCGTTGAACTCCATGGCAAAGAGCGAAAAAATGTAGCGAAGCTGTTTATCTGACAGCTCCGCCCACGATGCCGGCACGGTGAGATTTATCGAAATGGGCTTCATTAGATGTGACAATTTTTTTCGCGAGCGAAATTATATAAAAGCGCCGGGTCGACAAAAGACAAAGCCAAGCCTCGTTAGAGACTTGGCTGTCAAGGACTCAAGGCTGTTCGAGGAGGTTGATGCTGCGGATGTACTCGTTGCAGTCGCTGAAGTATTTCAGAAGCATCGAGAGCGCTTTCGCACGTGAGGTGGCGTAGATGTTGGACAACATGGTAGTGGAGTCGTCGGTGTACCACACAGTTGCGAAGTAGGCGGTTTTGCCCTTGGGACATTTCTTGGTGGTGAGGAGGGCGTAGGTGTAGTCGCGTTCGGTGGGGCGTTTGTCGGGTGTAATCATAATGAGTAAGTTTTAAAAGGGTTAAGTGCCGAAGCACGTTGAATTTTTTGAACAATAAGGAGAAGCGGTTAGGGAGCAGCGGTCAAGGATTGGCTGCGCTTCGGAAGTGCTTGCGCGAGAATGGCAGCCAACGTGTTTGTCCTTGACAGCGCGAGTGCCGATTCTAACTTTGTGAGGAAAATCAACGCTTCGGACTTGCCCCGTTACTTACTCATTATTCACCCGGCAAATGCCCTCGAACCGACTTTACCTACTCCTCTCCACCGAAATGCCCCAAGCTAAAACCAGTATCCTGCGGATTTTTTATTGTTGTGGTATACCGGCGGAGCGAACAATTTGGCCGTATCGGAGTACGCCCACTGCGGATACGCCTCGGTGCGCTTCCTTATATGATTGACGAGTGCGGCGAGTGCATTCGCGCTAAAAGGATCCCCTCGAAGAGCGTTGATGACTTGCAGACGAATACCTTTGATGAGAAATCGCTTAGATTCGTCGAGGTCATCTCGTTGGAGGCACAGGCGCAAATGCTCCATCAGCTCGTGAGAAAAATAGTCTTCCGCTAACGAAAACTCGATGTCGGATATTTGCGGAATGAGTTCCAGATAGCGTTGCCACTTGGTGCCGCTACCCGGCACGGCGTTGGTTACTTCGAGGTCTTGGAACAGAGTGCGGCGGAAGAATACGGCCTGCTCGGAGTTGAGCCATTGCGAGGCGCCCTTGAGCTTGGGCAACAGCTGCTCGATGCAGATGTCGCGGTAGTCGAAGAACGACTGCATCAGTCGCTCGACGCGGTCCTTCGACGCCGGCACGATGGTGGTGGTATTGACCACACCGAAGCCGTTTGGTGTGAGCACCAAATCGAGTGCCGGAATGGCGCGAAGCATGGCTTCGGCCACCATCAAGCGGGCTGTAAGCACGCGAATTGGATTGTCTAAGGTGTAGCCACAGATGGTGTTGAACGTCTTCGACGAGGTGAACGTGTCGATGACCCAATTCTCGGCGATAGCGAGGTGGTCGGCGAGTTTGTCGCAGAGCGGCATCTCACCGGCGACCACCGCAAACGAGTTCGGCAGATACTGCCGCAACTCTTCATCAGAGCTGACTATCTTTGCCATTGGTTGAAACTTGTTTAGCGTCGGCGTGTTCGTCGAGCGTGGTTAATTGAATAAACGGACAATCAGGCACGACACCTTTCCACCCATTAAAGCGAATGATAATTCGATGGACGGTGAAAAGCAAGTCGTGATACGGCTTTTGGAGTGCCTGTGCGATAGTATATAGTTCTCGTTTGTCGGAGCCGGAATTATTGGTCTGCGACTTGCCGGGCACACTGCCGACAAGATTACTATGCACGCGCATAGTAAAGCAGAACATATTCACGGCTTCCTGAATGTCGGTGCTCCAGTCGCCACCTTCCTTGGAGTCATCAATCTTGTTGATGACCACATCGTGCTGCTCCTTGCCGTCGGGCGTAACGTAGAACGTGGAGAACCAGGCTTTGCCGCTGTTTTCCGCCCCGGTGAGGAAGTCGAGAATGCTCTGCTTCTCCTGCACGATGCGCTCCTGTTGCTTGCGGCGGTCTGTGATGCCCTCACTGCGGAAAATGGATTCCCAATATTTTTGTGAAATCTCGATTTGATACTTGATAGGTGCGGAGTTGCGGAGTTTCGACTCCTTGGCAAGTCCGATGAGCTGCTTGATGTTATACCATTTACCCTTGAACAGCGAAGCGTAATAAGGAATGGGATAATAAGTGCTGTCAGGGGTCGGTATTCGCGACACCACAGCAAACTTGCGGCAGGTCGTGTTCTTGGCGAGCCTGTCTTGCAGGTCTCGCCATGGAGCAGCCGCATCAAGCATCTCAATCACCTCAATATCGCTCCGTGAGGCGATGCACTTTCTCCAGTTCGCATAGAGCAAGCGAGTTATTCTGCCGTCCTTGCCGGCAGGAGCGAAGCGGCAATAACAAGCCTCTTTGCGGAGCAGACGCACGATTTTCGTGCCGTCGCGAGAAAGGATAATCACACTCACGGCAAAGCAAAAATGCTTGAAGTCTTGGCAAACGCCGAGATAATACGAGGCGATGTCATTGTCAAGAAAGAAGTTCTCTATCTCATCTTGATAGGGATTTTCTTCTCGTCCCTCGTTCCTCGTTCCTCGTCCCTGTGCGTAGGGAAGGTACTTGTACACAAGTCCGTTCCCGTAGCACACCTCTGCATTAAACATTTGGCACGTGGAGAGCGTCTCATCGTCCTCGATGAGCTTCAATATGTCGAATGGCATATTGTTGTCGCCTCCCCACGGCATATAAGAAAGCGTGTCGTCTATCACGACCGGCACGATGTCAACGTCTTCCTTGAAGACCGCCGACGAGTTCACTTGAAACGCCGCCCGAGCCGACAGGTTCGGGATAGTTTCAACAGAATTGAGATTGGCAAATATCATATTCGGAGCGTTAATCGGAGTTCGTTTATTGTTTATCGGATGGAGGATTGAGGCTTACTTCGTAGCCGTTGATGGAGAAGATGCAGACTTCGCGGATGCGGCGGATTTGGCCGGAGTTGAGCAGCTTGATGTTGCGGGTGCCGGTGGCGAAATTGTAGCGGAGCGAGATGCAGTTTTGCAGATGGAGAATTTCGCCGTTGGCTTTCCAAGCGAGGATGTCGAGCGGCTCCCCGCGGTTGAGCATTCGGCGAGCGGTCTTGAGGTCGATGGTGGTGCTCATTTGAAAACGTAGTTGAAGGGTTCGGTGAAGATGTCGCTGAAGGGCAAGGCCGGATGGGTGCAGCCGTTGGAGGCATAGCGCCAAGTGAACTTCACCGAATTTGGTTTGTCGCTGAGGCGGCTAAACTCGCAGGTGGATTCGGTGATGAGGACCGGCGGCATGGCGTCGAAGTCGACTTCTTCGATGCCATCGGCGTAGGGCTTGTTCACTTGGTGGGAGGTGAACAGCTGCGCGGCCAAGTGACACTCCGCCGGAGTGAGGCCGCCGGACTGCACTTCGAACGATTGCTCGGCAGAGAAATCGTAGAATAGCGAGGTGTCGCCGAGCGTGGCCACCGAGCGTTCGGCTTTGGTCTTGGTGACCGTGTCAGCCGGCAAGAAGATTTGGTCGGGGAGGTTGAAGCAGTTGCGGAAATAGAACGCGTCGAGCGGAGCGATGTCGCGGTCGACGTAGAACGAGGCGGAGCGGTGGCCGCAGCGCACCGTGAAGCCGAGCAACTCGACAGCGAGTCCGGCGAGCTGTTCGACCTTCTGCTTGATGTACGACAGCTGGAAGCCGAGCGAGTAGACGTTAGCCACGGCTGCGGTGGCTCCACCGTTGCCGTGGATGACGGCTTGCGCGGCTTGGCCGTTGGCCACGTAATCGGCGATGACGTCGTAGGCGAGCGATTCGCCTGCGGCGGCATAGAAGCCGAGCAACACCGATGCCCGGGGTGCGATGCGACGCGAGCTGGCAACGGTGAGAAAGTGGTGGGCGAACGTGTCGGCAGTGAATCCCACCTCGGGCAGGCGGTCGCAGAAGAGCACGCGGTAAGTGGTGCGGTCATAGTCGTTGAGCGTGTCGTCGTTGATGTCGTGGTAGGCGACTACGTCGAGGGCCATCAGCGACAGCTGCCGTTGGCGCATCGCTTCTTCCAGAAGCGACTGCATATCGCCAATGACTACCCGGCCACCCGAGGCGAAGTAGCGACCGCTCAGCAGCTCCTCCCCATTGACACCGATGATGACGTCGACGTAATCGAGGTCGGTGGAGATGCGCAGTTGAGAGAACTGGCACGATAACCGCAGTAAGTTATTTTTGCTAATTGAAATCATGGTGCA
>CAMGBT010000050.1 GCA_946011725.1 uncultured Bacteroidales bacterium
GGGCGCTTCCGCGCCGCTCGGCTTCCGCCTCGCCACCGGACCGCACCGCGGCGGGGCGCTTCGCTGCGCCGAGCCTTGTCTGCTGCTGGCGGGCGCGGGGCGCTACAAGGGGGTGGCGAGGGTGGCGGCGAGGGCGGCGGTTTTTTTGGAGGGGTTGATTAGGTAGTTGGGTCCGGTGGGATTGAGGCGAAGCAGCGGGAGGTCGTCGTGGTGGTCGGTGATGACGCAGGAGAGTTGGGAGCGGTGGGTGCGCAGGTAGGCGGCGACGGCGGCGGCTTTGCGCTCGCCGCGGCATTCTTCGGCCGGGCCGGCGGCGAGGTCGCTGCCTATCAGCTCGCCATCCCACAGTTCGCGGGCGTAGAATGTGAAGGCGGCGGTGGCTAATAGTAATGTGTCGCCCATGGCTTTTCGCTCTTCTAATAGCTTGATTACCTGCGGGTTATAGTGCGCAGTTTCTTTCAGTCGGGCTATTACGGCGGGGTGAGCGCCCACGGCTCGTGCGGCGCCGTATTTCATGGTGGAGTGGGGGATAAGGCGCACGGCTCGGGCGGCCATGAGCATGGCCACGCGCAGCGCGGTGAGGGGGCGGCGCCACCACAGGCTGCGCAGGGCGGCGCGCAGGTAGAGGTGGAGCGTGTTGCCCTGCACCAAGGTGCCATCGAGGTCAACCACTGTCACTTTGCGTCCTTCGACCATGGGAATCGGATTAACACATTATTATATAAGGAGAAGTCGGGGCGGATGGCCGGGTCGGCGCAGGTTGTCACGATGGCGGCGGTGGCGGGGGCTGTGCCCACGGCAGCGGTGGTGGCATTGACCACCGCCAGCATAGTCATGCCAGAGTCGACGGCATCGTCCACCACCAACACCCGTGCGCCCTGCGGCAGGCGCGCCAACTGCTCGGCGGTATACTCAAACCGGCGCGGCTTGCGCGGCATCCACGACAGCACGGTGGCCTCGACCACGCGCAATAAGTCGGCCACCGCACGTGGTAACTTGCTGATTATCCGCGCGATAATACCTTGCTTGGCGGCGGTGGAGGGGCGCTGAAGCTCCACTTCCACGTAGCGCTCCGGCGGCAGCTCCCACACCCGGCACAGCTCCGCGCCGAGGTATGCGCCGCCGGTGCGGATGGCCACCAAAACCTCCGGTTGCGCGCCGATTTTGGCCGCCAACTGTTGGCAAGCCTGCGGGAAGGTGTCGCGGGTGAGGGTGATTACTTTCATGGCGGTCAGCAGATGCGGCCGATGGTGTTCATCACCGTGCGGCCGAGGTAAGAGATGAGGCACCCCACATGGTTTTTGAACCTAACCTTGGGGTTGAAAAGCGAGGCGCCGCGCAGGGCGCGGATCACGGTCCAGCAGCGGTCGGCCATGGCCGTTTGGCCGTTGGCGGTGGCCAGCAGGAAGATGTTGAAATTGGCGCTGAGCCGGCGGTCGCTCACCGCTTTGAGCAGCAGTGGATGGCGCTTGACCATGTACGCTTCCATGCGGCTCATCACGGTGAGCACGTCGGCGCGGTGGTCGTTCCAAGTGTGGATGATGCTGCCCGAGCGCATGCGGTAGAAGTAGAGTCGGGCGCGGGTGGCGGCCACGCGTTCCACCTTGTCGTAGAGGCGGTAGAAGATGTCCAAGTCCTCGTAGAGGATGCCTTCGGTGAATTGCTCGTGGTCGAACAGCCGGCGGGCGAAGAGTTTGCCCCACATTGAGTTGAGCATTCCACGACGCTGATACAGAGTGAGTCCCACGGCTTTGTCCCATGGATACACGCGCATGGCGGGCACGCCGATGCGGCGGAAGTGCGGCTCGGTGTCCTCTTGGGCTGCGGCGCACACGATCTCGCACTGCGAGTGCATCTGCAGCTCCATCATGATGGCCAAGCACTGCGGATGGAGCATGTCGTCGCTGTCGACAAACAGCACCCACGGTGCGCTGCTATGGCGCAGGCCGAAGTTGCGTGCCGCCGACAGCCCGCCGTTGGCGGTGTGGTGCACGGTGATTTGCGGGTTGGCGGCCGCGTATCGGTCGCAGATTTCGGGCGAGGAATCCGTGGAACCGTCGTCCACTAAAATCAGTTCCCAATGCGGATAGGTCTGCGCAATGACGCTGTCAATGGCAGCGCGCAGGAAGCGCTCCACATTGTACACAGGCATTATCACAGACACTACGGCACTCATATCACTTCACGATTACAGGTTCGGAGGCCACGGATTCGCAGTTCACGCGCGAGAGGGCGGTGACCACGTACACGCCGGCGCGCTCGGCCTTCCATTGGTGGTCCCAAGTGATGGCTTCGATGGCGGCCGGGTCGTTGAGGTTGATGGCTTCCACGGAGTCGAAGTGGTACACCACGAACTTCACGGCATCGTCTGCTGTGTTTTCGAGCGCGGGGGCGTCCCATGAGATGGTTTTGCCGCTGACTTTCAACCCGTCGACCGGCATGGGTGCCACCTCGCTAATCCACGGATAGAGCGGGGGTAGGGCGATGGTGGATTGCAGGTCGGTGCGCAGGATGTCGGCGATGTGGCCGGTGTTGTTGGTGAGCGAGTAGGCCGGCCACCAGCAGTTGCCTTGGATGTTATCGGCCTCGCGAGTGAGGCGCACCTTATGGCGCAGCTGGGTGGTTTCGGTAGAGGGCGCTATGTCGGGCTTCTTCATGGTGATGGCGATGTCCTGACCGATGTAGAGGTTGCGGCCGTTGGCGTTGCGGTTCCACCAGTCCACCAACACTAAGTACGATGCGGCACGGTGCTCCAAATCCCAGTAGAGCTGGGGTAAGAGGTAGTCCACCCATCCCTTTTCGGCCCAAAGAAGCACGTCGGCAAAGAGTGCGTCGTAGTTTTGCAGGCCGTTGGTCTTGGAGCCGCGCGGGTCGGAGGATTCGTTGCGCCAGATGCCGAATGGGCTGATGCCGAAGATCACCCACGGCTTCACGGCGGCGATTTCGTTGTGGAGGCCTTCGATGAGCAGATCCACATTGTGGCGGCGCCAATCGCCGCGGTCCATGCCGTTGCCGTATTTTTGGTACGAAGCGTCGTCGGGGAACTCAACGCCTTTCACCGGGTAGGGGTAGAAGTAGTCGTCGAAATGGATGCCGTCCACCTCGTAGCGGTTGACGATGTCCATCACCACTTTGGTGATGAATTGGCGGCTCTCGGGCAGGCCCGGGTCGAAGTAGAGCTTGCCATCGAAGCGCACGAACCACTCGGGATGCTTGTGGTAGATGTGGTCCGGCGGCAGAGTTTGCGACTTGGCGCTTGTCACGCGGTAGGGGTTGAGCCACGCGTGCAATTCCATGCCGCGGGCGTGGGCTTCGTCGATGATGAACTGCAACGGATCCCACGCCGGCGAAGGCGCGGCACCGTTGTCTGTGAGGAAGCGGCTCCACGGCTCGAGGTCGCTCGGGTAGAACGCGTCGGCCTGCGGACGCACTTGGAAGATGACAGCATTGCAGCTGGCAAGTTGCAGCAAGTCAAGCTGTTGGCGGATGTAAGCCTTATTTTGGGCAGTAGTTTGGTCGTGATATTGCTGTTGGAACACAGTGTGCATCCAAGCGCCGCGGAATTCGCGCTTGGGGTTCGCGGCAGAAGCGCTGAGCAGCGCCACTGCAGCCGTGAGTAGCAAGGTAAACAGTTTCTTCATCAGTATTCAGTATTAAATATAATAATGTAACGCGTCGCCCCCGCGTTTTATTGTGTAGCGCCCGAAAAGACTGCCGACCGAGCAAGGGCTCGGAGCTGATGCAAAAAGGCTGCGCGCCGCCGACTGCCGCCCGCAATTGGCCCAATTCACCACCGATGTGTGCAAAAATTTGGCCGTTTGCGGATTTTTTCGTAACTTTGCGTAATAAATAATAATTCGAAAAGTTATGGCACTCCCTATTGCGTCAATACCGGTGCTTACCGGCGAAGTAGCTCGATGTTTTGAAGATGAAGCTCAAAAAAGCTACGAGCAATATTTAAGCAGCTCTGATGACGAAAAGAAAGCGGCCGCTCAAGCACTCGAACAAGGATTCGCGGAATTGCGCCAAATTCTTTCATCCGCTCATATTGAAGGCAGATGAGCTTCTTAAGGAATAATTGTAGGCTATTCGCCGTAAAAGACCCAAAGGATTTGGTTGGTTTCTCTTGTGGAGATATCGACCTTGACGAGTTTTTTGCCAATGATAGCTTTGCATACGCCAACCAGCTGTTAGGGAAGACATATTGTTACAAATTGAAGGAACAGCCTGATAAAGTGGTATGTGCTTTCACACTGGCTAATGCCGGTATCCGCGTAAGCGATTTGCCAAATGCGCGAAAAAAGAAGATTGAAGCGGACATCCCTCATGCGAAGACGCTCAAAGATTATCCTGCGGTGCTTATTGCACGCCTTGGAGTGTCATCCGATTTTAAGTCACAAAATATTGGAAGCGACGCTTTAAAGTACATAAAGTTGTGGTTTTTGGAACCATACAACAAAACCGGCTGTCGGTTTGTGATTGTAGATGCATATAATGCTCCAACGACCCTCTCTTTTTATCAAAAAAATGGGTTTAAGCCGGTTTTTAGCACAGAACAGCAAGAAATGGATTATCGTAAGATAACAAATATTGCTGAACTCAAAACTCGCCTAATGTTTTTTGACCTATTGTGGATGGCCAGAGAGGGCGTATAAGGGATGATGTGCGCAAAAATTTGGCCGTTTGCGGATTTTTTCGTAACTTTGCAGTGCTGAAAAAGGCCTTGCGCAAGGCCTTCACAATGGAAATAACAATACAAATATATTAATTATCTGATAATTATGAGTTTAAACATCATTGTGCTTGCTAAGCAGGTGCCCGACACCCGCAATGTAGGCAAAGATGCTATGAAGGAAGACGGCACTATCAACCGCGCCGTGCTCCCCGCTATCTTCAACCCTGAAGACCTGAATGCCCTTGAACAAGCTCTCCGCCTGAAAGATGCACATCCCGGTTCGACTATCACCGTCCTCACTATGGGTCTGCCCAAATCGGCCGAGGTGATTCGTGAAGCTATCTTCCGCGGCGCCGACTGTGGCATCGTGCTCACTGACCGCGCTCTCGGTGGTGCCGACACCTTGGCTACCTCCTACTCCCTGTCGCAAGCTATCCGCAAAATCGGCAACTATGACATCATCCTCGGCGGCCGTCAAGCTATCGACGGCGACACCGCCCAAGTGGTGCCCCAAATCGCTGAAAAGCTCAACATCCCTCAAGTAACTTACGCTGAGGACGTTGTAGTGAATGAAGAAGGCAAAGTGACCGTGCGTCGCCGCCTCGAACACGGTATCGAAACCGTCGTGGCTCCGCTGCCCTGCGTGGTTACCGTCACCGGCTCCGCCCCCGACTGCCGTCCCCGCAACGCCAAGCGTCTGATGAAGTACAAATACGCCGTATCTCCCAGCGAAAAAGCCAAACTCGCCGAGGATATGCAAGCATTCGTTGACGCTCGCGCTCACCTCCAAATCCAAGAATGGGGCGCTGCCTTCGTTGAAGCCGACCCCGCTCAAATCGGTTTCCCCGGCTCGCCCACAAAGGTGAAAAACGTGGAAAGCGTGGTATTCGTGGCCAAAGACGCTCGCCGTCTCGACGACAACGATGCCCAAATCGAAGAACTTATCAAAGAACTTATCGTTAACCATACCATCGGCTAATTTTAGCATCGCCGAAGTCAAAAATCATTAAAACTATGGCAGATAACAACAATCTTGTAGTTTACTGCGAGTTCGACGAAGGCCGCATTGCCGATGTCAGCCTCGAACTCCTTACCAAAGGTCGCAAGCTTGCCGACCGTCTGGGCATCCGCCTCGAAGCCCTCGTTGTTGGCTCCAACCTTGCCGGTATCGAATCGCAAATCTTCCCCTACGGCGCCGACGTGGTTTACACCGTGGACGACGCTCGTCTCTATCCCTATACTTCCAACCCCCATGCAGCCGTGCTGATTAACCTCTTCAAGGAAATCAAGCCCCAAATCTGCCTGATGGGTGCCACCTGCATCGGCCGTGACCTCGGTCCCCGCGTTTCCTCCGCCCTGCACTCCGGCCTCACCGCCGACTGCACCGCCCTGGAAATCGGCGACCACACCGACGCCAAAACCCAAACCCAATACCACGACCTTCTCTACCAAATCCGCCCCGCTTTCGGCGGCAACATCGTGGCCACCATCGTTAACCCCGAATGCCGTCCCCAAATGGCTACCGTTCGCGAGGGTGTGATGAAAAAAGAAGTGCTCGACCCCAACTATAAGGGCGAAGTAATCGCTCTCGACCCCGCTAAGTACGTGGCCGACACCGACTTCGTGGTGGAAATCATCGACCGCCAAATCGCCAAGTCGAAAGTCAACATCAAGAACGCTCCCATCATTGTGGCCGGCGGCTACGGCGTGGGCAGCAAGGAAAACTTCCAACTGCTTTACGACCTGGCCCAAGTGCTCGGCGGCGAAGTGGGCGCTTCACGCGCTGCCGTTGACGCCGGCTTCGTGGAACACGAACGCCAAATCGGCCAAACCGGTGTGACCGTTCGCCCCAAACTCTACATCGCTTGCGGTATCTCCGGCCAAATCCAGCACATCGCCGGCATGCAAGAAAGCTCCATCATCATCTCCATCAACAACGACCCCAACGCGCCCATCAACGCTATCGCCGACTACGTAATCACCGGCGACATCGAGAACGTTGTGCCCAAACTCATTAAGTATTACAAGAAGAACTCCAAGTAATAGCCATGGCTAACTTTTTTACAGATAATCCCGACCTGCTGCATCACCTCAACCACCCGATGATGCGCAAAATCGTTGAGCTCAAAGAGCGCAACTTTGCCGATGCCGAACAATTCGACTACGCTCCCCTCAACTTCGAAGACGCTATGGACAACTATACCCGCGTGCTCGAAGTCGTTGGCGACATCTGCGCCAATATCATCGCCGAAAACGCTGAATCCGTTGACCACGAAGGCGCTTCCTGCTCCGATGGCCGCGCTCACTACGCTTCCGCTACCGTCGAAAACCTCAAAGCCTGCCGTCAGGCCGGTCTCATGGGCATGGCTATGCCCCGCCGTTTCGGTGGTTTGAACTTCCCCATCACCCCCTACATCATGGCCGCCGACATCGTCTCCCGCGCCGATACCGGCTTTGAAAACCTCTGGGGCCTGCAAGACTGCGCCGAAACTCTCTATGAATTCGGCAACGAAGACCAACGCGCTCGCTTCATTCCCCGCGTGTGCGAAGGCGAAACCATGTCGATGGACCTCACCGAACCCGACGCCGGTTCCGACCTCCAATCCGTGATGCTTCGCGCCACTCAGAAAGAGGACGGCACCTGGGTGCTCAACGGCGTGAAACGCTTCATCACCAACGGCGACAGCGACATCCACTTGGTGCTCGCCCGCTCTGAAGAAGGCACCAAAGACGGTCGCGGCCTCTCCATGTTCATCTACGACAAACGCAACGGTGGCGTTACCGTGCGCCGCATCGAAAACAAGATGGGTATCAAAGGTTCGCCCACTTGCGAACTCGTGTACAAAAACGCTCCCGCCGAACTCTGCGGCTCCCGCCGTATGGGTCTGATCAAGTACGTGATGGCTCTGATGAACGGCGCCCGCCTCGGCATCGCCGCTCAAAGCGTTGGTTGCTCCGAAATCGCTTACCGCGAAGCCCTCGCTTACGCTAAGGATCGTCGCCAATTCGGCAAAGCTATCATCGAATTCCCCGCTGTGGCTGAAATGATTGCCGTAATCAAGGCCAAATTGGACGCTTCCCGCTCGCTGCTGTACGAGTGCGCTCGCTATGTAGACCTCTACAAAGCTCTCGAAGACATCGCCCGCGAACGCACCCTCACCCCCGAGGAACGCAAGGAATGCAAGCAATACAACCGCCTGGCCGACGCTCTCACCCCCATGGCCAAAGGCCTCGGCAGCGAATACTGCAACCAAAACGCTTACGACTGCATCCAAATCCACGGCGGCTCCGGCTTCATGAAGGACTACGCTTGCGAACGCCTCTATCGCGACGCTCGCATCACCTCCATCTACGAAGGTACCACCCAGCTGCAAGTGGTGGCTGCCATCCGCCACGTCACCACCGGCACCTACAAAGCCCTCATCGACAGCTATGCCGCCAATGAAGTGCGCCCCGAACTCCAAGCCATCAAGGACCGCCTCGCCGCCCTCACCGAAAAATATGTGGCTGCTGTTGAGCACGTTAACGCCGTTAACGATCCCACCTTCTTGGACTTCATGGCCCGCCGCTTAGTGGAAATGGCCGGCAACCTGGTTATGAGCTACCTGCTGCTGCTCGACGCCAACCGCGACGCCGCCTTTGAAAAGTCGCTCAACGTGTACGTGAACCTCGCCGCCAGCGAAATCACCCGCCACGCCGAGTTCATCCACACCTTCGACCCCGCCCAACTCCCCACCTACCTCCAGCACTAATCCCCCCTCCACATACCCGGCCACGGCGAGCACACCTCGCCGTGGCTTTTTTTTTACCAATACAGCTTCCGGCGCGGCCGCCCGGCGGTTCGCTTTTTTATTACGGCTCTGAGCTTTAGCAAAGCGTGAGAGCGGTTGCCGCGGTTTTATTTGGTGGAGACGGGAAAATTTCGTAAATTTGCGGTTGAAATATACATTTGAAGATGAAATTTTCCTTCCGATACCTGTTTGTGGCTGCGTTGGCGATGGCTATGTCGCTGACTGCCAGCGCGTTGGATTTGCCGGTTAAGACGGTGAACAATACCCGCTTTTACTATTATACCGCTCGCAAGGGCGACACCGTGCTGAGCATCGCTCGCCACATCGGCGTGACCCGCGGCGACATTTTGCTCTATAATCCGGGGGTGGCCGATGGCATCCGCGAGGGCGTCACCATATACCTGCCCGTGGAACAGTTTGCCGACGTGGCTTCGCCCGACGAGCCGGCGGTGACCTCGGCCGACGTGGCCGCCTCGTCCCCACTGCCCGAGTATTCCGGCCCCACCTTCCGCTACAAGGTGCAGAAGGGCGAGACGCTCTTCGGCTTGGCGCACCGTTTCGGCTGCACGCCCGACCAAATCATCGCGCTCAACCCGTGGGCCGACCAGGGCATCCGCAATGGCGACATCCTCACCATCCCCGGATCGATCACCGGTATTGCCGACGCATCGGCCACACCGCAACGGGGCGAAACGCCTTCGCGCACCGAGCAGCCGGTGCAGGCCACTCCGGTGCGCACCGAGCCGCAAGTGGAGCCGCAAGTGGAGCCGCAAGTGGAGCCGCAAGTGGAGCCCGAACCGGAAGCCGAGGACACGGTGATTGTGCCGCCGGCTGAGTCGGATTACCGCATCAACATGCCGCAACCGGTTGCTATTGAGGTAGTTGAGGATTACTCCGATGCGCCCGTGGCCAATGTTACTTTGCTGCTACCGCTGATGCTCAACGGCGATGCCCACGCCAAGCATGCGCGTTCCGCCACAGAATTCGTCCGCGGCTTCCTCATGGCCCTCAACGAGCGCAAGGACAATTGCACGCCCATCCACCTGACCATCCTCGACACCGAAGGTTCTGCCGAGCGCACCGATTCGCTGCTGCAGACGCCCGCGGTGCGCGATGCCGCCGTCCTTATCCCGAGCGACGACGCCTTCGACCGCTTGTGCGCCGCCGACATGGCGCCGCAGGGTAGGGTACTCAACCTCTTCGCCGTGCAAGATACCACCTACAAGCACGATACCAACGTCTACCAGGCCAACATCCCCGCCCCGATGATGTACGAAGGCGCCGCCGATGCCTTCCTCGACGCGTTCATGGGCTACACCCCGGTATTCCTCATCTGCCGCGGCGGTCGTAGCGAGAAGATAGCCTTCACCGACTACCTGCGCTCGCGCTACGAGGCCGCCGGCATCCAAACCATCGACATCCACTACTCCAATTTGCTTACCCAGAGTGAGTTAGCTGACCTTGATGCAGAGGGTGCCTACGTGTTTATCCCCGCCTCCGGCGCGCTCAACGAGTTCAACAAGTTCGCCCCGGCGCTGTTGGCTTACCGCGAAGAACATGCTGATCCCACCGCCATCGCGTTAGTGGGTTACCCCGACTGGACCGCCTTCCGCAGCGAGGCCAAGGCGCAGTTGCACCGCCTCGAAGCCGTGATTTATTCCCGCTTCTATGCCTACGACTGCTCGCCCTCGGTGATCAGCTTCCAGTACAAATTTCAACAGCTCTACGGCAGCGCGCCCGCCGACTTGGTGCCCTCGCAGGCAATGCTCGGATACGACACCGCCAACTATCTGATTACCAGTCTGTCGGCCTTCAATGGCGGGTTTAATCCCGGCGAAGACAGCACCCACAACGGCTTGCAGTCCTCGTTCGAATTCGACTACGATCCCGAAGCGCGGCCCGGCTGCGGCCCGGTGAATACCGCCCTGTATATCATCACCTTTAGCTCTGATAACGATGTTACGGTTGAAATTCGTTAACGCATTAGCACTCACCTTGTTAGCGCTTATGGCTGCCCTGCCCGCAGCGGCGCAGTCGCACTACGTGCCCCACATCTCCGTGGGCGTGCGCGGCGGCGTCTCCATGGCCAAGCAGGACATCTCGCCCTCGGTGCCGCAGGGCTGGAAGCTCGGCTCAACCGGCGCCGTGCAGATTCGCTACGCCGAAGAGCGCCACGTGGGCGTGATTGCAGAACTCGGCTGGGTGCAACGCGGTTGGACCGAGGATTTCGAGGAATCACCGTTGCAATATTCCCGCACCCTCACCTTCATCAACCTGCCCATCCTCACCCACATCTCCTTCGGCGGCAAGCGCTTGAAGGCCATCATCAACCTCGGTCCGGAATTCAGTTACATGATTGGCGAATCCAAGAGCGCCAACTTCGACTATAACAACCTCGAATCGGTGACCAATTGGCCTGAACGTCAGCGTCATACCGAGCAATTAGCCATGGATGTCAAGAACAAGTTCGACTACGGCATCACTGCCGGCGTGGGCTGCGAGTACTACCTCACGCCTCGCCAATCCATCACCCTCGAAGCCCGTTACTACTTTGGCCTCGGCAACATTTTCCCCTCGTCCAAAGCCGACACCTTCAGCGCCTCGCGCTCCACATCTATCGAAATATCAGTAGGTTACAACTTCCGCCTCCAATAATATGCAAGATTCACGTTCTGCAAAGAAACCGACCAAGCCGACCGATGCCGTTGACCTCGCCGGCCATCGTCCGCCCAGCGACACCCCCATCGAGGCCGCCGTGCTCGGTGCCATCCTTATCTCAAAGGACGCGTACACCACCGTGTGCGACATGCTCCGCCCGGAATCATTCTACGACCCGCGCCACGCCCTCATCTACGAGGCCATCCAAACGCTCGGCGCCTCACAGCAGCCCATCGACTTCATCACCGTCATCAACCAGTTGGAGAAAAACGGCACCCTCGACCAAGCCGGCGGCCGCCCCTACATCGTGGAGCTGACTACCAACATTGGTTCGGCCGCCCACGTGGAGTACCACGCTCGCATCGTTATGCAGAAATTCCTCGCTCGCGAGCTGATTAACTTCGGCGCCAAGGTGCAGGCGGCCGCATTCGACGAGAGCAACGACATCGAAGAAGTGATGCAGGAAACCGAAGGCGAACTGTTCGCCCTTTCGCAGCGCAATATCAAGAAGGATGTAACCCAAATCGACCCGGTCATCACCGAAGCCATCAAGGCCATGGAGGTGGCCAAAAGCCGCACCTCCGGCCTGTCCGGCCTCGAATCCGGCTACCGCGAGCTGGACAAAATCACCTCCGGCTGGCAAAATTCCGACCTCATCATCATTGCCGCCCGTCCCGCCATGGGTAAGACCGCCTTCGTGCTGTCCATGGCCAAGAATATGGCAGTGAACTTCAATACGCCCATCGCCGTGTTCTCGTTGGAAATGAGTAAGTTACAACTCGTCAACCGTTTGATTTCCAACGTGGCCGAGCTCGATGGTGCCAAAATTAAATCCGGCGACCTCTCTGACTACGAATGGCAGCAAACCCTCGCTCGCCTCAACGCCCTGTTCGGCGCGCCGCTGTACATCGACGAGTCCCCTTCACTCTCCATCTTCGAACTCCGCACCAAAGCCCGCCGCCTCGTGCGCGAAAAGAACATCAAAATGATCATCATCGACTACCTCCAGCTGATGAACGCCTCCGGCATGAAATACGGCTCGCGCGAACAGGAGGTAAGTATGATCTCGCGCTCGCTCAAGCAGTTGGCCAAGGAGTTGGAAATCCCCATCATTGCGCTGTCGCAGCTCAACCGCTCGGTGGAATCGCGTACCGACAACAAGCGTCCGCAGCTGTCCGACCTGCGCGAATCCGGCGCCATCGAACAGGATGCCGACATGGTGTGCTTCATCCACCGTCCCGAGTACTACCTCCGCTCGGGCGAGGACGCCGAAGGCAACGACATCCGCGGCCTGGCCGAGTTCATCATCGCCAAGCACCGTAGCGGTTCCGTGGGCGATGTGAAGATGCGCTTCCGCTCCATGTTCGCCCGCTTCGAAAACTGGGACGAAGGCACAGTCAGCGGCGGCGAAGTGCGCTCCCGCCTGGGCCAAACCGGCGCCGACGCCTCCGGCCCCTTCTCTAAGACCGCCGCCACCGTCACCGCCGGCGACCCCGCCACCGACCCCTTCGCCGGCGGCTCCGCCAACCTCACCTCCGCCCCCACCGACACCCCCTTCTAACCCTCTGTATGTGATCAAGCAACATCTCTACTATCTTGATTTTGTGCGAGCCATCACCATCGTGTTGGTAGTTTTAGGTCATTGGCGACCCGAAGGTTGTCCCATTTGGTGGAATAATATGAATGCGGTGCTCTACACCTTCCACATGCCCGTGTTCTTGACCATTTCAGGCTATCTCTACATGGTTACTCGCCGCAAGATGACCTATCCGCAATTCCTATGGCATAAATTCCGTCGCCTTATGGTGCCGTACTTCGTGGCATCAACCGCCATCATCGCCTTCAAACTTGTGGCAGGAGACGGCCCGGGCGTTGAGCAATCGGTCACCCCGTTTGCTTTTGTCGAGATGTTCTACTTCCCTGCCGCTTCATTTGTGTTTTGGTTCTTGTGGGCCTTGTGGTGGATGTTTGTGATGGTCTATTGGCTCGATACACCGGTCAAACGCATCATCGCCATCGCGGTTTGTGTCGCTGTTGAGGCATCCAAAGTGGGCCTGCCCCAAGTGTGCCTGCCCCAAGTGTGCAGCTTCGATTTGGTGCCACATTACTTTATCTTCTTCCTATCCGGCACCTTGTTGCACGACATCCCTCAATTCCTGCCCACCTTGCGCCGCATGCCGCTGTGGTCACTTGTGGCCGCAATGGCCCTGCTCACACTCTTCTTCCTCAATGGTGCCGAATGGCTGCATTGGCTGATGGCCTTCGTCGGAATAGCCATGATGACTCGCCTTGGACTTATGCTGGAAGCTCGAAGTACCTTCAGGGGCCGTACCCTTCTACTTCAACTGGCCTCCGCATCCTACATATTATATCTTGGGCACACCACCTCAATGGGATTGGTAAAGTCGGTAGCGCTTCGCTTCCTTGACGTCAGCGTAGTCAGTCAATTCCTTATTGCCACCATTCTTATCTTCCCCGCCGGCGTCATCATTCCCTACCTCCTTTGGCGATTTGTCCTCACGCGCTTCAGCCTTACCCGCACCATCTTCGGCCTCAACCCCCTACATTAACTAACCATATGCGGCTTGCTGTGGTGCCCGTTCGGGATGCCGCAGCAAGCTGAATGCACTATAGGCTGTGGATGGCCGGCGCGGCGCCTTTTGGGGATCAGTGTAAATAAACGGTTGTAAATCTGTTAAAAAGAAACTGTATCAAAAGCCAATGCACCATGTATATAAGTAGGGACGCGGCCTGCCGCGTCCGCGCCTGCCGCGCCTAACAGCTTGATTATGTGTAGGTTGACGCGGACGCGGCAGACCGCGTCCCTACTAATATGGATCAATGTAAAAATACGGTTGTTAAATCTGTGAAAAGTAAGTGCGTCAAAAGTTTACCGCGAGTAGCACAATGGGCAAAAATCCACAGGAGTAAGTATGCCGCCGTTGCGCCAACAAAAATCAGTATAACACTATCCGCTTCAGACCATGACGAATATGCCTGGAGGGTATTTGATGCGCCGGAGGCGCTATATCTTCGTTAGCCGTGGGTTGGTACCACGGAGTGGTTCCTACCCACGGTCGAGGCGCCACCATCACCTGTTGCCCGGAGGGCATCTCTGCATACACCAGCGGTATGCACGTTCTGCGCAGAGATCCCCTCCGGGGAACGAAAACCATATCCGCACACACCCCCGGGAGCAACCCGCTCCGCGGTAGCACCCGGGGGCTAACGAAAATAAAGCGCCTCCGGCGCATCAAAGCCGCTCCGCGGCAACTTGCTAAACATTTGAAAATAAGCAGAATAGAGGTTTGTTATATGATAGCCGATATGCCGCCGTTGCGCCAACAAAAATGGATATAACGTAAACCGCGGAGCGGTTTCGCATACCCCCAGCCCCACAATGGCACGAAGCGCAGGGCAAGCGAAGCGGCCGGAGCGTAGTGCCTTTGTGGGGTCCGGATACCCCCCCTCCATCCCGTACCGCGGAGCGGTTCCAAAACGTCCGCCGGTTGATGCTCGGTAATTGGAACCGCTCCGCGGTACATGGTTGATATAGAGCACTCTATCCCCACATAGGCTTCGCCAATGTGGGGTTGAGAGGTATGCGCAACAACTTCGCTGTTGACCAACCGCAGGTCCATAGAATCAAATTTTCGCGCTACGGCGGGGCCATCCGGGGTTCCCCGAGGCTTGCCTCGGGGCTACAAGTGGTAGATATAAAAAATTATCGCTCTCGGAAATGTTAAAAACCGCGGAGCGGTTGCTTTTTAGATAACACCACGTTGGCACGAAACGTAGGGCAAGCGAAGCGCCCGAAGTGAAGTGCCTACGTGGTGTAAGAGCCCATCAATAATCACGAACCGCGGAGCGGGTTCCTTATGCAGGACTTGCGGACTGCCGGCAAAAGGAACCGCCCCGCGGTTCGTGGCGTGGGGCGGTAGTCTACACCACGAAGGCGCTTCGCAGGCTTCGCGCCATCGTGGTGTTATTTAAAAAGGAACGCGCTCCGCGCGTATGGAGCCGTATTAACACGCTCGGAATGTTGTTAACATTCACCCGGTTTTTTACATTGACCCGCCTTTTTGCATTTGCTCCGAGCTCTTGCTCGGGCTGGGGCTGCGGCCGGGCGGGGCACAAAAAAAAGCTCGGCTGAATAGCCGAGCTTGCTTGGTGGCGGGAGGAGGATTCGAACCTCCGACCTTTGGGTTATGAGCCCAATGAGCTACCACTGCTCTATCCCGCGATGTTTTCGACTGCAAAGTTAGCAACTTTCCGCGAATCGTGCAAGTATTTTAACTTGCATTAACGTATTATAAGGCTTATTTACAATAGTTTGAAGTGCTTTTTTTGAATAACCTATTGATCGTCAATGATTTACTCTGTGTGACGCCTTTTGTGCTATCGTGCATATAGACTTTCTGCTTAGCTATACCGGTTAATACTTACACAGAACTGTCTTAGCAATAAAGCTCGGCAAATTTAGTGAGAATTTGGCGGTTTTGCAAATTTTTCTGCGGTGGGGTGGGGGAAAGTGCGCTTATGTGCGGGATTTTTTGTAATTTTGTAGTCGATTTGCTTTTGAATATGATTTATCCCGAAAATATAGAGAAGAAGATAGGTTTTGACGCTGTGCGCCGCATGGTGGCGGAGCTGTGTGGCTCGCCGCTGAGCAAGCAGTTGGCGGCCGAGGCGGCGTTTTCCACCGACTTTGCCGCGGTGGAAGCCGAACTGCGGCGCGTGGCAGAGTTCAAGACCATCATCGAGAGCGACCCCGACTTCCCGGGCGTGGCCTTCCGCGACGTGACTGTGCGCCTGCGCGCCATCCGTCCCGAGGGCACATTCCTCACCCCGGAGGAGTTCGTCGATCTCAACCTGTCGCTCACGGCCATGGCCGCCATCGCCACCTACTTTGCGCGCCAGCGCAACGATGAAGGCGTCTCGCCCTATCCGCGGCTCGACGACTTGGCGCAGCAATTGATGGTGTTCCCGGCCATCTCCGCCGCCATCGCTCGCACATTCGACCGCTGGGGCCAAATCAAGGACAACGCCTCGCCCGAGTTGGCCGACATCCGCCGGCGCCTCGCCGGCATGAGCGGATCGATCAACGCCGCCATGCGTCGCGTTGTGGAGAACGCCCGCCGCGAAGGCTTGCTCGAGGCTGACGCCGCGCCATCGGTGCGCGACGGCCGCTTGGTGCTGCCCATTTCGCCCATGTACAAGCGCCGCATCCCCGGCATCGTGCACGATGAATCCGCCTCCGGCAAAACCATCTTCATCGAGCCGGCCGAGGTGGTGGAAGCCAACAACCGCATGCGCGAACTCACCATGGAGCAGCACCGCGAGGAGGTGAAAATCCTCATCGCGTTGACTTCCGAATTGCGTCCTCACCTCGACACCATCCTCGACAGCTTCGGCCTGCTCGCCCGCTTCGATTACATCTATGCCAAAGCCCGCTTCGCCGGTCAAACCGAGGCCTCGCTGCCTCATTTGAGCCGCGAGCCGCAGTTGGAATGGTACCACGCGTGCCACCCCGTGTTGCGCCAAAGTTTGGAGCGCCAGCAGCGCGAAATAGTGCCGTTGGACATCCGCCTCACCGCGCCCGACCAGCGCATTTTGGTCATCTCCGGCCCCAACGCCGGCGGTAAGTCGGTGGTGCTCAAAACCGTGGCCATCTGCCAGTACATGTTGCAGTGCGGCCTGTTGCCCCCGGTCTACGACAACTCCCACTTCGGCATCTTCACCGGCATCTTCATCGACATCGGCGACGACCAGTCGATCGAAGACGACCTCAGCACATACTCCTCGCACCTGCGCAACATGCGCTTCCTCTTGGCCGCCGGCGGCCGCCGCACCCTCATGCTCATCGATGAGTTCGGTTCCGGCACCGAGCCGCAGATTGGCGGCGCCATAGCCCAAGCCCTCTTGGCCGAGTTCAACTCCGCCGGCATGTGGGGTGTGGTGTCAACCCACTTCCAAAATCTCAAAAAATTTGCCGAGGACACGTCCGGCTTGGTCAACGGGTCCATGCTCTACGACCGCCAAAAGATGCAGCCGCTGTTTTCGCTCGCCATCGGCCATCCCGGCAGCTCCTT
>CAMGBT010000051.1 GCA_946011725.1 uncultured Bacteroidales bacterium
CCCCACCACTGCGCCTTAAATGAAAGAGCCGTGCCTACTGATATACATTTTCAGTGCGTTCAGCAAGCCCCCCGCCATTACAAAAAAGCGGGGGGCTCGGAGCAGGGCGGGCGGAGCCTTTTTGCAATTGCTCCGAGCTCCTGCTCGGGCACAGCGCGGGCGGTTAGCGGCCGAAGATGGCGTTGTATTTTTGCATCAGGCGGAGGAAGCGGAGGTCGTCGCGCAGCACGCCGGCGTTGATGAAGCCGTCGGTGTTGTTCATCCAGTTGTGGTTGTCGCTGTAGCCGGCTTGGAGGGAGCGTTCCACGCAGGCGATGGCTTTGTCGCTGTCGTCGCGCAGGGCGTAGAAGCAGGCGGCGTAGTAGTTGACCAAGCCGTCGTTGTCAACGGCGGTGGCGAGCACGCGGTTGATCCAGGTGTCGGCTTCGGAGGTGCGGTCGAGGCGGAGTAGGGCGAAGCCGCGGAGCGAACGGATGTCGTCGTCGAGGTAGCCTTCAAGTTCAAGTACTTGTTCGTAGAACTGAGCGGCGGCGGTGGGCTTGTTCATGTAAGTTTCGAGCAACCAAGCGCGGAGCATGTAGAGCTCGGGGTTGGAGGATTCAATCATGATGGCTTCGCCCAGGAGCGAGTTGGCTTGGTCGTAGTCCTGCTTGTCGATGTAGTTGAGCGCCATTTCCACCAAGCCGGGCACGTATTCGCGGTTGACGGCTACGGCTTGCGCGGCGGCGGCGATGGCTTCGTCGTTGCGGTTGAGAGCGCGGAGGATTTTGGAGCGGAGCACGTAGTAGTCGGCCACGTTGGTGGTCATGCTGAGGGCTTGGTCCACGCGGTCGAGGGCTTCGTCGTAGCGGCTGAGGCCGAGCAGACACCAACCGGTGGAGGCGTAGATGCCGTGGTAGTCGTAGAGGCGTTGGTCGATGATGGCTTCGAAGTCGTCAATGGCCGAGAGGTAGTTGAAGTGGGCTTGGGCAATGGTGGCGCGCAGGTAGCGGTAGAGGCCGTTCTGGGGCGCGAGGCTCACGGCGTTGGAGAGGCCGGCCATGGTCACGGCGTAGTTAGTGTTGCCGTATTCCACCAGCGCGGCCACGGCTTTGGAGTCGTTGGGGTTGAGAGAGATGGCGAGCAAGAGGTCTTCGACGGCACCGTTGTGGTTGGCCATCATCTTGCGAACGGCGGCGCGGCGGATGTACACCTCGGGGTTGTTGGGGTCAGTTTGCACGGCGCGTTCGAGGTAGTCGTTGGCGATGCCGATGTTGTTCTCCTTGACGGCGCAACGGGCCATGCCCAACAACCCTTCAACGCAATTGGAACGCATGCGGAGCAAGCGCTGGTAGTCGGCTTTGGCGTCGGCGATGTTGTCGAGGGTGAAATTGGTGTTGGCGCGTTGGTTGTAGGCGGCAAATGATTCGGCGTTGAGCCCGATGGCTGAGTTGAGGTCGGCCAATGCCATTTGCGCGCGGCCGGTTTGGTTATAGATGCCGGCACGGATCATGTAGGCTTGGAAGCGCAGGTCGGTGTCGGAGGTGGGAGCGTAGCGCAGGGCTTGGTTCATGTCCTCGAGGGCGCGCATGTATTCGTCGTGGCGATAATACTCGTTGCCGCGGCGGAAGTAGGTGAGGTAGTCCTGCGGGTTGGCTTGCAGTTGGCGGTCGTAAGTTTGAATCACGGCCAAGGTGATGGGGTTATCGATGACAGCGGATGCCGACAGCGGAGAGAGGGCGGAAACGGCCAGAGCGGCCACCAATATTTTGCAGAATTTGTTCATTGTCGTGCGGTAGAATTGATTTCAAAGTACAAAGTTACAGAATTTTGCCCACAGCACCAAAATTGCCGCGAGTTTTTTATAAATTTTGACAAAAAACGTGGATAAGCACGGCTAATCGTCGGTCGCAGGTGCGCAGAAAACGCCGGCTGTATCAAAAGGCCCGAACGAAATGATAGCGAGCTAACGAAAGAATCGTTAGCTCGCTATGCGGTTATTCGGTCAATGGGTTATCTACGACCTATTTAACTGATAGTTTGGTGGCTTGGTTGCCGACTTTGACGATGTAGAGGCCCGGGGATACGGCGATGGTGGCATCGGAGGCTTCTACGGCGGCTACGAGTTGGCCGGTTACCGAGTATACGCTGATTGCGGTCGGAGCCTCACAAGCCACGTGGATTTGGCCGGCGGAGGTGAATAATTGTGCACTTCCGGCGGCATTGACACTCTCAATGGCTGAAGGCAGCTTGTATGCGGCTTTCAATGCTTTGAATGTCAGGGTGTCGCCATCTTTGTAGACGATGCCGGTGAACTCATACCATGCCATGGTGCCCACTGCGGTTGCTATCGTTGGGTCGGAATAATGCACATTCATGGTGAGCGGCTCGATTGGACTGCCGTCTTCTGCGATTTTGGTGTATTCTTCCGACAACAATACTATATAGCCTTCTGAGGCGTGGATATTCTCCGTTCTGACGAATCCGAGCAAGGTGCAATATTCGGCGGGTTGCGGAGCGGCAAGCCAGATGTTGCTCACGGCCGCGCTTTCAGCATGAATGTTGAAGTTTTCCACGCGGAACGAGTTGATATCGATGCTGCTACCATCGGCGGGTGTGACGGTCTCAGCGAAGGTGATAACGGGGTAATCGCCGTTGCCAAGTACGGTGGCCACTTTGCCGCTTTCGATTACCTTTCCTTCGTAGTCGGCGGTCAAACCGGAGATAGCCACCCAGTCTTCTTGTTTGAAGGCGCTTTCGCTATCGCTGCCGGGTTCGTCTTTCTTATCCGCGTTGAAGGTGTTTTTCGACGAGCCGTTGTTGTTCATGGTCGAGGCATAGAGATATGTGCCGTCGAAATAATGGCCATAGAGCGGTGTGTTGATTCGGTAGGAATCGTTGACGTTAGCGCTCAATACCTTGTCGAGGCCGGTCACGGTGTTGATGTATAAGTCGGTAATGTCGATTGACATGCTCTTGAGGGCTACGCCATTTTCGCCAAGCGCCGGGGCTTTGAACTGAGGTGCAGTCAGGGGTGCGGTTTGCGTAGCGAAGATGTAGAGGTATTTTGCCGCAGGGAGGGAGAACTCATATTTGCCGTCGACAAGTTCATCGACATATACGGCCGGGCCGTTGCCGAGCACCAGCGTAAGGCGAGCGTTGCCATTATTGGCGGCACCGGTGAATGTAATGCTGCCGACGCCTTGCACTTTGAGCGCAATACCATTGAAATCGCATGTGGGGTCGACTTCGCTCTCTACAGCGCTGTTGAATTCGTACACGTCGTCAATCGACGAAGTGGCATTGAGCACCAAGCCGTCAGTGGCGCTGCATCCGCTGTTGTCGTCGGTGATGCTATAGTAGACGTTGTCGATAACCACATTTTCCAAAGATTCCGAGCTGACGGTGGTGAAGTCATCATTTGATGTACCTTCCGTAACAGTAATAGTCTCGTCGATTTTGCAGGGGATGTGGGTGTATTTAAACGAAACCGGCTCGCTGCAGTCGGTGCCATTGCTGACGTAAGCCACCACTGTGCCGGTAGCCTGGATTTGGAGGGGCTCGGTGTAGGTGTAGACGGTGTGCACATTAGCGAGATTGTCGCCTTCGGACACAATGTAGTAATAAATAGTACCCGTTTCGTTGGGGTTGGTGAGTGTCAACTCTAAGGAGAAGTTGAAATCGCTCGATTCGGGAGAAGCCGTCGGCTTAGTGAGAGTGCGGTTGCCGAGGCCTTCCGTAATTCTATCGGCGAAATTTGACCACGGCGCAGTTTGGCTATAGGCATCGCCGCTGCCGAAGGGCACTGTGAGTGTGCCGGTTGAATAAGTCTTCTCGGCGGCAAAGGCCGACTCGGGGCAAGCGTCAGCGGAGAGGGGCTCGGGGCGCTTGTTGATTACGGTTTTGATATTTGTGCAGCCGGCAAATGCGTTATCGCCAATCGAAGTCAGTCCTTCGGGCAGGGTGACGCCGGTGAGTGCGGTGAAGTTTTGGAATGCGCCTTCAGCGATAGCCACTACCGCGCCGGAGTTGTATTCCGCGGGAATGACGAGCATATCGTTGAAGTCAGCATCGAGCGCATATTGGCTCTTGGTGACAGAGTAGCCGCCGGGCACTTCGCTGTAGGCGAACAAGGACGGGTGTTTAAGCCTTTGGAACTGACTCCAGAATGCGTCGGCGGCATAAACGCTGTATCTTTCGTCGGGCACAGCTATTACGGTGTTACTATAATGCGTCTCTTCGAAAGAATCGTTGCTCACAGTCGGAGGCGTTTCGCTGGTGAAGGTGATTGATGCCAATGAGCTACATCCGGTGAACGCCTTCGAGCCAATTGCTGGCGAATCAATTGCTGTAAGGTCGCTGAAAACCAAGTTCTGCAAGGCGGTACACCCTTTGAACGCCTCATCGTTGATTCTAAGTGGTTTTTCTTGTATGATATTTACGTTTTCAAGACTTTCGCAACCGGAAAAGCAGGAGTAACCGATTTTGTTGAGCTCGCAATGAGTGGGAGCAAACTCTTTGAGCCTTTTACAACCGACGAAGACACTGTCCATTTCATTTATCTCGCCGGAGCCTTTGAGGCGATAAACCTCGAAAGTATGCAAGTTTTCGCAATATCTGAAAGCATCGGGAGTAATTGTAATGAAGTCGTCGCCGGAGCCGCCGATAGTAAAGGTTTCCAATGCCTTGCAGTCTTGGAAGGTATAGAGGCTCGTACTTCCAAATTGCAAATTACCTTTGGCTTTAACGCTTTGGAGGTTTTCGCAGGCGGCAAATGTGTAATAGCCTTCGATATAGACCTTATCGGATGTAATTGTGGTGAAGTCAAGGCTTTCAAGGCCGGAACGATAGAATGCCGACTGGTCGATTCGGGTAGTATTGGCAGGGAACTCAATCGACTTGAGGCTTGAGCACCATGCGAAAGTGCCCATTGGGATAGTAAAATTATCGGGCGAATTCTTAGGCAGTGTTACCGAACTGAGTTTTTCGCAACCATCGAAAACATTATTGTAAAAGCCATAAGAATAGCCATTGTAGAAGTTCACTTCGTCCTCAAACACAACGGTATGGAGAGCGGTGCACACTCTGAATGCATTCTCACGGATTACTTTCAAACTTTTTGGCAACGTAATCGATTGAAGCGATTCGCAACCTTCAAAGCAGGAGATGCCAAGATATTTCAGGCCACTGTTCAGGGTCACTCGGCTGAGCATAGTACAGCCTTGGAATGCATAATCGCCGATGGTTTCGACACTTGCCGGAATGTTATCAATGAATTCGATTCCTGTACACCCTTGAAATGAACCGATATATTTCACTTGGCTTCCTTCGAAAATAATACCCAGGATCCACTTTTGGTAAGAAAAGCCATCCACGCCTACAATAGGAAGACCATCACTTTCGCGAACTGCCGGCACGAAAAGCACGCCTTGGTCGTAATTCAGATCATAGCGAGGGCGCATTATGTAACCGCTTTCGTCTTCGGTTAGTACGAACTCATACGGCTCATATTGCGCTTGGGCAGGCAATGCCGACACGATAAGCAGCAAGGCAAACAACCATGTCTGTGGTTTTAATATAAATCGTAGTTTATTGCACATTTTTTAAAGGTTTTGTTTACGATGTTGAGTAAGGAAGTTCTTTTATTTTGCGGCAAAGTTAGTGATTATTAATGAATTGAGCAAAAAAATGACAAAAAAACATGTAACAATAGGCCTATTTTTTACATTGATCCATAATTTGTCTGCGTGGAGGCTGGTGGCGCAAAAAAGAAATCGGAGGCCCGGTGATGGGCCTCCGATGATGAGGTGCATTATGGAGCGGTTACATTTGGCGGAGCCAGCGGCGGTAGCCGAAGTAGGCCACGGCGGTGTAGATGGCGTAGAGCACGCCGTAGAAGGGTATACCTTTGTAGAAGTATAACCCGGCGCTGACGGCGTCGACCACAATCCACACTAACCATTGCTCCACGTATTTGCGGGCGAGCATCCACATGGCCACAATCGACAACGAGGTGGTGAAGGCATCGATGTAAGGCACGGTGCTGTCGGTGTAAGTGCGTAGTACATAGCTGATTACGATCCACAGGACAGCCGCCGCTGCCGTGCACACCACTGCTGCGAGCGGTTGCACTCGCGCTATGGGTCGCTCCTCTTTCCGGTTCTTGGCGAAGTTGAAGGTCCAAGCCACGTAGCCGTAGATGGCGATGAGGAAGTAGTAGATGTTGATGGCGAAGTCGGCGTAGATGCCTTTGTTGTAGTACAGCACCATGCCGATCAGGGGCATGATGATGGAGAAGATCCACAGGCGAGCGCTGGCGTGGTACTCGTACCACAGGTAGCACAGGCCGGTGACGAAGCCGATGACTTCGAGGATGGTGTCGAGGTGGGTGGTGATGTACTCGAGCATAAGGGGCTTAGAATGTGAGGGTTACGGTAGCCAATACGTTGGTGGGAGCTTGTGCGGCGTAACCGGCGTAGCGGTATATGATCTTTTCGCCGTTGTCTACGTAGTAGCCTGCACCGGCATAGCCGTTGTTGAAGTACTTCTCGTTGAAGAGGTTGTAGATGGTCACGCCGAGGCGGAGGGCTTTAACCGAAGGAATTTGGCGGAAGGTGTAGCCCAAGCGGAGGTTGCTTACGAAGTAGGCGTCGAGTTTGGCTTCTTCGCTCTTGGCGTTGTTCATGTATTGTTCTGACACGAATTGGCCGGAGAGGGAAGCGTCGAAGTCGGCTGCGTGGAAGTTGAAGGCGGTGTTGAGGATCACGTCGGGGGAGAAAGCGATGGGGGTGTCGCCGCGGTCGAAGGTGATGGGGTTGGCCCATTCATTTTCATAGATGTATTCCACGAAGTCTTTGATGCGGTTGCGCGAGAAAGTGGCGTTGAAGGTCCAGTCGAACCAAGTTACGGGGCGCACTTGGGCTTGGAGTTCGATACCGGCACGGTAGCTGTCGGGCACGTTGACGCTCAAGGGGTTGCCGGTGTCGGAGAGTTGGCCGGTTACTACCAGTTGGTCTTTGTAGTCCATGAAGTAGAGGCCTGCACCCACGGTGAAGAGGCCGGTGGTGTAGGAGTAACCGAGTTCGTAGTCAAAGAGACGTTCGGCGGTGGGGTATTTGTCGGGGTCGCCATCGGTGAAGTTATCGCGCACGGGTTCTTTGTGGGCCACGCTGAACGAAGCGTAAGCGCGGTGGCCGCCCTGCATCCAGGTCAAACCGGCTTTGGGGTTGAAGAAAGTGTATTGTTCGTCAACGTCGAGTTGGGCCGGCCCTTCGATGTTGTAGTCGTAGTTATCGCTGATGCCGCGGATGGAGTAGTCGATGTGGCGCACTTGCATGTCGGCGTAGGCGGTGAAGCCGGAGCCGAAGGAGTAGTCGGCACGGGCAAAGAGGTTGGAGTCGAACTTGCGGCCAACGTTGTCGTAGTAACGTTGGTGCGGGTCGAGGTTGCCTACGTAGTTGCGCACCCATTGGATTTCGCCGAAGTGGTTGCCGCGGTGCCAGTTGAGGCCGCCGCCGATTACGGCGCGGAGGTTGGAACTGTCGTAGTTGAAGTTGAAGATACCGCCGCCGAAGTCGTTGTCGTTGAATTTCAGGCGTACGAGGTCGGATTCATCCACCTCGTTGCCGTTGGCATCGAAGAAAGGTTGCAGACCGTATTCCACTAAGGAACGACCGGTTTTGTACTGCTCGTAGTAGCCGTCGCCTTTGGTGTAGTGGAGGGCGAGGTTCAAACGCCAGCCGCGGCCGAGGCTCTGAGCGGCAAGCAGTTGGAGGTGGTGCTGCACGAAGTTGTCGCACTGGTCATCGTAGTAGGCGGTGGAGCCGTCGGCGGCAGTGTATTCGCCGCAGGGGTTGTAAGTGCGGCCGAATTCAGCCATGTCGTCCAAGGAAGCGTAGTCCCAAGCCATGTAAGTGCGCTCTTTGCCGCCGAAAGCGAGCAGGCGCACTTGGGTGTTGGCCGAGGTGTAAGCGAGTTGGCCCATGTAGCTCCAAAGTTCGGAGAAGGCACGGTCGATGTAGCCGTCGGAACCGATGTGGCTGAAGCGGGCGTCAACGCTCCAGTGGTCGTTGAACAAGCCGGAAGCCACTTTCACGGTTTGGCGGTTAGTGTTGTAAGAACCGTAGGAAGCGCTCACCATAGCGCCGCGGTCGTAGGAGGGAGCGTCGGTGAGCATGTTGATGCTCGCGCCGAAAGCGCCGGCGCCGTTGGTCGAAGTGCCGGCACCGCGTTGCACTTGGATGTCGCGCAACGACGAAGCCAAGTCGGGCATGTTCACCCAGTACACATTGTGGCTTTCAGAATCGTTGATGGGCACACCGTTGGCGGTGATGTTGATGCGCGAAGCGTCGGTGCCGCGCACGCGGATGCCGCTGTAGCCGATGCCGCCGCCGGCATCGCCGGTGGTCACGATTGAGGGCATTTGGCCGATGAGGAACGGAATGTCGCGGCCATCGTTCTGTTGTTGAATCTCTTGGAAAGAGAAGTTGGTGAAGGCCACGGGGGTTGTGGCGCTGGCACGGTTGGCCACAGCCACCACCTCTTCAAGGTTGATTACAGAGTCGGCTTGCGCTGAATTATCAGCGGCGAAGCCACACACAGGCAAAGCCGCCACAATAGCGGCTGCGCCAAAGCGAAGTTGGTGCTTCATTTTGACAAAAATTTCACTACGCAGGTTCTAACCTGTTCAGGTTCAAAGGGTATAATCTCAGCTCCGCGGCAGTGATTTACGCGGCGCACCCCTATTAATATGTATAAATGAACTCATGGCATCGAGCCGAAGCCCGAAAACCGCCGCAAAGTTAGCAAAAAAATCCCAAACAGCCAAATTTGATCAAAAGCACCACACGTCTCTTTCATTTAAGCTTCGGAAATCGCAATTAGCGGCTAAACGAATAAAACGAATCAACGAATTAACGAAAAAAAATAAAAATTCGTTATTTCGTTAATTCGTTTCTTCGTTTAACCCCACCACTGCGCCTTAAATGAAAGAGTCGTGGCGAGGCGGAAGCCGAGCTGCGGCGCGCCCGCTCGCCCGCCGGTAGTGCCGCGGCTTGCTGCGGCAACACCCGCATGGCCATGAAGCTGTGTCAAAAGCAGTAGGGATGTGGCCTTTTGGCGCTGACTCTCTTGCCGGTCACAGGCTAAACGGCTGCCGCTGCGTGTATTAACAAAGTTTAACACTACTTAAGCTATTGACTATCAGCGTGTTGGCAATATTTGCGGGCCGGGCGGAGATTTTTCTCTTGCAAGTGCAAAAAAAAATGTGTGTAAATTTGCGCATTGTTTTGTTGGAGCTTTTTACACCAGCAAACTAATATCACTGATATTCAAGTAATTAATTAATTTTTCTACGTCATGATTAAGAAGTTTCTTTACACCGGTTGTGCGGCAGCTATGTTGCTCACAACTGCTTGCGCCTCCGAGGACATAGTTCCCGCCGGTGAGCAAGAAGCGTTGGTGAGCTTCAATGTGCAGCTCCCCGCAGAGATTCAGTCGCGTGCATATAGCGACGGTACTACCGCCCGCAATCTCACCGTGGCAGTGTATGACGCTTCCGGAGCCTAGTTGACCGGTCTCCGTCAAGATCTTACGTTTGCCGGTACCGAGCTTACAAAGGCAGTTACCCTGCGCTTGGCTAATTCACGCAGCTACAAGGTTGTGTTCTGGGTACAAAAAGCCGGCGCTCCTTACAACTTCGACACCACCAACCACAAGGTTGATGTGACCTACACTAATGTTACCGCTAACAGCGACATCTACGATGCTTTCTTCAAATGTGAAGACGTGGCTGTAAGTGGCTCGATCAACCGCACTGTAGAACTGCGTCGTCCCTTCGCCCAAATCAACATCGGCGCCACCGACTACGCTGCCGCTAAGGCCGCCGGTTGGGTAACCGAGAAGACCTCCGTGCATGTGGACGACGTTTACTCCACCCTCAATGTGTTCGACGCTACGGTGAGCAACCGCGTGGCCGGCGGTTACACTTACACCCTTGCCGCCAAGCCCGATAAAGCTACTGACGGCGCTTTCCCCGTGTCGGGCGTTGATGCCGAATACCAATCGATGGTGTATGTGCTTACCGGTGCCGACCAAGCCCTCACCAACGTGGAATTCAAAGCACATGCCGGCACTGAGGTAATTACCCGTAACTATGCCAACGTGCCCGTGCGCCGCAACTATCGCACCAACATCTACGGCAACATCCTCACCGAAGCCGCTAACTTCACCGTGCAAATCATTCCCGAATTCAACGAACCCGCCAACAATGTGCAAGTGGAAGTGTCTACTGCTCAAGAACTCAAGTCATTAGCTACTACCACAGGCGGTAAAGCCGTCCTGACTCAGGATGTAGACTTGACCGAGCTCAGTTCCTATCTGTCGGTTACAGCTAACAAAGATCTTGAAATCGACCTCAACGGCAACACCCTTACCCTCAATGAGACCGCAACTGTCGGTCAAGGCAAAATCGGCGTATTAGGTGGTGTGCTCACCATATCAAACGGTACCATCAAATCCGCTTCTACAGCACCTGCCTCTTCAACCTTGATTGCTCAAAACACCGGTACACTGATTTTAGAGAATGTGACAATTGATGCGCCGCAAAACTCTCCAATCATGGTGGCCCACCAAGCATCTCTTATTTGTAAGAACACCATAATCAATGCTCTCTACTACACCTTCGCAACCAATGCCTCCTCGAGCATGGGCGACCAAAGCATTACCATCGATCTTGAGAATTGCACATTCACCTCGGAGACTCCGTTCTTTATTAATGTCCCCGGCACTGTTACTGCAACTGACTGCACCTTCAATGGTCGCTGGCAAGCAGCATTGGTTCGCGGCGGTAACGCCACCTTCACTCGTTGCGACTTCAATCTGGAGTACACTGATCCCGATGATAAAGCCGCACGCAGCACCAAGTTTGATTCCCAAAACTGGGGCTCCGGCAATGAAATACCTGTGGCCGCTATGACCATCGGTAACAAGGCTCCCTCCGCTTACCAATACCCCACTGTAGTCAACCTCATTGACTGCGACCTCGCTTGCTTGAACGAGAGCGCCAACTACTTCCCGGCAATCTCCGCCTGCGCTAACATAGGCACTGACAAAGGTGTAACCCTCAACTACGATGCAGCCTGCACCTTCACCACCAACGTTTCGCCTAAGCTCAAATACGACAAGCTCGCCACTGCCCCCGGCTACAACATCGTAGTGAACGGCACCGCCGTGCAATAACTCTCGAAATCACACATTCGATAACCTAATAAGTCAAAGCGCCAAGGGGCAATACTCCTTGGCGCTTTGTGTTGTTGCGCGGTGCTACGCGGCGGTTAGCGGCGCTTGGATATGTGTCAGAATAGCAAAAATGGCGCTGCAATTTTTGTAATTGCAAAAAAATGTAGTAAATTTGCACATAAATTATGTAGATTCTTGTTTTTTGATAGACCTATGACACAAGATATGCTTTCGTTTAAGGCTGAGAGCCGCTTGCGCGACTTGATTGACGCCAACTCGTCGATATTGATGACCCTGAGCCGATTCGGATTGTCGTTAGGCTTCGGTAATGCCACGGTCGATGAGGTGTGCCGGGCCGGCAAGGTGCACACCGGCACGTTCTTGGCCGTGTGCAACTTCACCAGCGCACGCCCCGTGGCCATGGGCGATGTGGACATCCGCGCGCTGATGGACTACCTGCGCGGTGCCCACGTCTACTTCCTCAACTTCTGCATCCCGCAGATTCGCCAAAAGCTTATCTCCGTGGTGGACTATGCCGCCGCCGACAGCGTGGGCCTTGTGGTGATGAAATTCTTCGACGACTATGTGGCTCAAGTGCGCGCTCACATGGACTACGAAGACCGCCAAGTGTTCCGCTACGTCGACACCCTCTTGGCCGGCCAATTGCCCGACGACTACAACATCGACCGCTTCGCCCGTCACCACGACTCTATCTCCTCCAAACTCACTGATTTAAAGGATATTATCATACGCTTTGTGCCCAATGCCAACGGCGATATGCTCAATTCCACCCTCTTCGATATCATCAACTGCGAATCCGACCTGCAGATGCACTGCCACCTGGAGGACCGCCTGTTCGTGCCCGTGGTGGCCCGGCTGGAGCGCCTGGTGGCCGGCGGCAAGTATCGCCCCACAAATGCAGCGGCCGACGATGCCGACCGCCTCGCCGCCCAGCGGTTGGAAATGCTCTCGGCACGCGAACGCGAGGTGGTGACCATGGTGGCTTGCGGCCTCAGCAACAAGGAGATAGCCGACCGAATGTGCCTGTCGGTGCACACAATCACCACCCACCGCCGCAACATCGCCGCCAAGCTCAACATCCACTCCACCGCCGCCATGGCCGTCTTCGCCGTGGTCAACAAGCTGGTAACCATCGACCAAATCAAACTCTAACCTCTTCCCCAAAACCAGCCCGAACACAAACAACCCCGGCCCATGAAAAAACTAATTTACCTGCTGGTGATCATAATGGGCATACTCCCCGCATTCACCACATTCGCCCAAGTAAGAAGCCGCTTAAGAGACCGACGCGGCTATTACAATCAAATAGAACGATACGGCAGAGTTACCTACCGCGGCGTTCTATACTACCCCATTGGCAAAGATTCCCTCCAAGCCAAAGGCGATTACAGCAAATTGGACAGCATAATTATTCCGGCAATCCTGACAATCGACAACAAACCCTACATCGTTGCCAAACTTATGCCCGGCTCGTTCGAAAACGATAATAACATCAAGTATGCATCCATTCCCCCTACCGTAACCGAGATACCTTCCTCCTGCTTCTACCGTTGCTTCTACTTGGACGAGTGCCTAATCCCCGGAGCGAGAATCATCGGACCCTATTCATTCTTCCGTAGCACAATCTCCAAAATCGAATTCCCCGACAGCTTGCAGAAAATATATAGGTATGCCTTCTATGAATGCAATCACCTCAGAACCATCGAGCTCCCGGCCGGCCTGCAATGGATTGGAGAATCCGCATTTGCAGAATGTAGAGGATTAGACACGGTAATAGTCAACTTCCACCAACCCATCTCAATCCATAAAGAAGCCTTCTGGTGCCTGCGCGAAGGCGTATACAAAAAACCGATCGTCCTGGTAGTCCCCTCCGGCAGCAAAGCCTCCTTTGCCGCCGACCCCAACTGGAAACTCTTCCCCACCATCATAGAAAGATAGCCCCCGCCGCGCTTCCGCGCTTCCGTGCCGAAACAGTATCAAAAGCCAATACAAAATGTATATCAGTAGCGACGCGGCCAGCCGAACGCACTGAAAAAGTCGACAATCGGCATTTACGGGCGTTAGAAACTGTATCAAAAGCTAATGCAACAGGTATATTAGTAGGGATGCGGCCTGCCACGTCCGCGTCAACGTGCAGATATTCAGGCTGTTAGGTGCGGCCTGCCGCGTCACTACTGATTTTGACCTGTTGACACAGAATGTATGCCTGCGGGCCGGGTGAGCCACCGCCCGGCGATAATTTGGCATCCATGCCGCGGAGCGGTATGGCAGTACGCGCGGAGCGCGTTCCTGCGGTAGGAGGCGGCAACTATGCCCCCCGCTAACGTTCCCCGGAGGGGATCTCTCCGGCAGTTGTGCCATCCGGATGTTGCTGCAGCAAGCCGCGGTACTACAGTTAATCGATTGATTATAACCTTTTTAGGATTGACGGGTCTTGATTTTGAGCGCTTTCGGTAGGACGCGGCCCTACTTATATACAATTGTATTAGCTTTTCATACAGATTCTCGAGCCGGTAAATGCCGATTGCCGACCTTTTCAGCGTGTTCCGCGTGCGGCGCGACAGCGCGTCTACCTCGCTAACTCTGACATCCCCGAGTTTCAATCCACGCGCCCGCGTGGGGCGCGACTGGATTTGGTTTTGCCCCGGGGGAGGGTCTATAAAGTTTCAATCCACGCGCCCGCGTGGGTCGCGACTCCAAACTCATCGAGGACGACCAAACCGCCCGCGTTTCAATCCACGCGCCCGCGTGGGGCGCGACGGGCACCTCGTAGACCTTGTCACCGATTGTAAATGAGTTTCAATCCACGCGCCCGCGTGGGGCGCGACCAGGTGCCGCCAGCCAAACCCTCTCTGAGTAATGATGTTTCAATCCACGCGCCCGCGTGGGGCGCGACACGTTGTAGAACAAAATCCTTGTAATCAGTACGGTTTCAATCCACGCGCCCGCGTGGGGCGCGACACGTTGTAGAACAAAATCCTTGTAATCAGTACGGTTTCAATCCACGCGCCCGCGTGGGGCGCGACGCGACCACACCGGCTATCCCAACCTCGCGCTCATGTTTCAATCCACGCGCCCGCGTGGGGCGCGACTTAAAATTGATAACAAATAACAAAAAAATATGGAGTTTCAATCCACGCGCCCGCGTGGGGCGCGACCTCCGTCGACCCTGCCGACCCGGTCAATGTGGTGGTTTCAATCCACGCGCCCGCGTGGGGCGCGACGTGTAAAATTTTAATTTTGTATTTCCGACTTTCGTTTCAATCCACGCGCCCGCGTGGGGCGCGACACGCGCAGCGCGCCGCCATCACAGCAGCAGCCAAAGTTTCAATCCACGCGCCCGCGTGGGGCGCGACCCGCCCCTGCACCAGCTGCACACACTGCTGCCGAGTTTCAATCCACGCGCCCGCGTGGGGCGCGACATTTTTCGGAATTTATTTCGGCCTCGCGCAGAAAGTTTCAATCCACGCGCCCGCGTGGGGCGCGACTGGAGATTGAGCTGCACGACGCGGAAAAGTGGGAGTTTCAATCCACGCGCCCGCGTGGGGCGCGACGTTGATTTAAGATTATTAAGTTTCCAGTCTTTCTGTTTCAATCCACGCGCCCGCGTGGGGCGCGACAAGTGTGTGTAAGAGGTCTTACAGATGTAGAAAAGGTTTCAATCCACGCGCCCGCGTGGGGCGCGACGGCTGCTCGTCCCTCACAACACTTGACTTGAGCTCGTGGTTTCAATCCACGCGCCCGCGTGGGGCGCGACCGCTCGACCTTGACGGCAAGATATGGGATGGGCGTTTCAATCCACGCGCCCGCGTGGGGCGCGACACATAAAATCGAAATGAGTGGCATTACCAGTATTGTTTCAATCCACGCGCCCGCGTGGGGCGCGACCGCGAGCGCGTTGTCAAAGTCTTGCAGAGTTTTGTTTCAATCCACGCGCCCGCGTGGGGCGCGACGCCTCGACCAATACCGCTCCGGCCTGCTCACCGAGTTTCAATCCACGCGCCCGCGTGGGGCGCGACGCTCATCGCTTGCGAGCCTTGACCTCAGTAATTGGTTTCAATCCACGCGCCCGCGTGGGGCGCGACAAAGTCGAAGGAGGAAATGATTGACTATCTGCTTGTTTCAATCCACGCGCCCGCGTGGGGCGCGACCTTGGTTAGATTATTCGAGGTCTTCGGTTGTAGTGTTTCAATCCACGCGCCCGCGTGGGGCGCGACTTGACCTCAGCGGTTTTGACACCTCGAGCGTGACGTTTCAATCCACGCGCCCGCGTGGGGCGCGACCATTTGCAGACCTCTGCGCCAAGCTCGACCTCGACGTTTCAATCCACGCGCCCGCGTGGGGCGCGACAACATACTATTCATATTCGTCACGCTCGAAGTATTGTTTCAATCCACGCGCCCGCGTGGGGCGCGACCACCGGCGGCTGGCGCTGCGGCACAATCAGCTACGTTTCAATCCACGCGCCCGCGTGGGGCGCGACATCACCAATTCATCCTATGAAGGCGGTATTCGCTGGTTTCAATCCACGCGCCCGCGTGGGGCGCGACGTCAAGCAGTTCTCGGCCATGGTCAAAGAGGACATGTTTCAATCCACGCGCCCGCGTGGGGCGCGACAATGTAGTCGTTGACCTCCTCCGCAGTGAGTTGGGCGTTTCAATCCACGCGCCCGCGTGGGGCGCGACGCTGAGGTCTATGGTGGTTAGACCACTGCATCCGTAGTTTCAATCCACGCGCCCGCGTGGGGCGCGACAAACTTCACATTCAATCCTCTTAATCGTTCCAAAGTTTCAATCCACGCGCCCGCGTGGGGCGCGACATTTGGTCGGTGGTGATTATTGCCAGTCCTCAGCGAGGTTTCAATCCACGCGCCCGCGTGGGGCGCGACATCTTTGTCATCCACGGCCAAAAGTTTGTCTGCTCGTTTCAATCCACGCGCCCGCGTGGGGCGCGACAGCTATGAGAGCAGGAGATATGACCGAGCGCATCGTTTCAATCCACGCGCCCGCGTGGGGCGCGACTGAGCTTGCTCTCGCTGAACAACACGTGCTCACGGACGTTTCAATCCACGCGCCCGCGTGGGGCGCGACAGTAGATAACATAACGGCTGTTAACTCTGAGGCCTGTTTCAATCCACGCGCCCGCGTGGGGCGCGACACCGCCTCGACCTCGACCCCGTGGCCAACAATGTAGTTTCAATCCACGCGCCCGCGTGGGGCGCGACTAGCGCCGTCCGCATCCTCCTCGCACTTGTAGTAGTTTCAATCCACGCGCCCGCGTGGGGCGCGACCTCCCACCTGTTGCTGTTGAGCCGCGCCAACACCTCGTTTCAATCCACGCGCCCGCGTGGGGCGCGACAGATGTCAATTGCTTGTAGCATGTTGCATTGGATGTTTCAATCCACGCGCCCGCGTGGGGCGCGACTTGTGGACGGACGACCCGCCGCCACGCGAGCCGAAGTTTCAATCCACGCGCCCGCGTGGGGCGCGACACCGACCCGCGGGGAAAAGGCTGTGTTTGCCATAAAGTTTCAATCCACGCGCCCGCGTGGGGCGCGACAAGAGAGCCGCCCCGCCGTGGATGCAGCTGCACAGTTTCAATCCACGCGCCCGCGTGGGGCGCGACGTCATCGAGCGGGCGCACCACGTAGCTCGTGAGGAGTTTCAATCCACGCGCCCGCGTGGGGCGCGACAGTTAATCATTTTTGTTCGGTCTGACAAACTACCGTTTCAATCCACGCGCCCGCGTGGGGCGCGACGAGGCTGTTTTTTATCTGTTATGTCGGATATGTCGGGTTTCAATCCACGCGCCCGCGTGGGGCGCGACTATGTCTTTAGACATAGGGGGAACGCGACATATGGTTTCAATCCACGCGCCTGCGTGGGGCGCGACGGTCGGCCTTGGCTGGGTCTGCAAACGCCTTGCGGTTTCAATCCACGCGCCCGCGTGGGGCGCGACTCACGTCAAG
>CAMGBT010000052.1 GCA_946011725.1 uncultured Bacteroidales bacterium
GCCCAGTTCCAGCCGATGGTGAACAGGTGGTAGCGCATCATGTCCATCACGCCCACGCGGGGAATGGCCACGCGGTAGAGGTCGGGGCGCATATTCACTACGGCGCCCACCAACAGGCCGCCGTTCGAACCGCCTTCGCACACGGTGAGGTCTTTGGTGGTCCAGCCTTGGGCAATCATGTACTCTGCGGCGCAGATGAAGTCGTTGAACACGTTGAGTTTGTGCATCTTAGTGCCGGCTTCGTGCCAGTCGTCGCCATATTCGGCGCCGCCGCGGAGGTTGGTGTAGACGAATATGCCGCCTTGTTCGAGCCAGTAGAGGCGGTTGGCGCTGAAGTTGGGATAGAGGGGCACGTTGAAGCCGCCGTAACCGTACATGTAGGTGGGGTTGGAGCCGTCGGGCTTGAGGTCGGCGCGGCGCACTACGAACATGGGCACGCGGGTGCCGTCGTAGGAGGTAAAGAACACTTGTTCAGTCACATAGTCCTCGGGGTTGAAGCCGTCGATGGCGGTTTGGCGGTAGAGGGTGCTTTCGCCGGAGGCCATGTCGTAGCGGTAGATCGAGGTGGGATAGGTGAATGAGGTGAAGGCGTAGAACACTTCGGGTTGCTTGCGCGAGCAGGAGAAGCCGGTGCTGCCGTAGGTGGGGAAGCGGATTTCGCGCACCTGTTGGCCGTTGGTGGTGTAGATGTAAGCATGGTGGGCGGCATCTTGGGCGTAGACCAAGATGAGCTTGTCGCCGGCGAACTGAGCGCTGGCCAACACGCCGGCTTGTTCGGGCACCACTTCCACCCAGTTGGCACGTTGCGGTGCATCCACCGGAGCTTTCACCACACGGTAACGTTTGGCATCGACCGAGGTGTAGAAGTAGATGTAACCATCCACCACATCAATCGGCTGAATATCATAGTCTTGCGAGGCTTCCACCAACACGTATTCGCTGTCGGGGCGGCGCAAATCGCGCACCCAAATCGAATTGCCGTGGCCTTCGCCGGCGCCAAAGATGAAGAGGGTGGATTCGTCGTCGGAGGTGGCGGCGGAGTGGAAGTGCAGCGGCTGGTTGCGGTCCTCAAACACCACCACGTCGTCGGCCTGCGAGGTGCCCAAGCGGTGGAAGTACACGCGGTGGTACTCGTTGGCCATGGAGAACTCCTTGCCGGGCTCGGGGCGGTCGTAGGCGCTGTAGTAGAAGCCGTCGCCGGCCCAGGCGGCGCCGGTGAACTTGGCCCATTCGATGTGGTCGTCAAGCAGGCGGCCGGTGGCGGTTTCCATCACATAGATTTCGCACCAGTCGCTACCGCTGCGCGACACGGTGTAGGCCGTGTAGCGGCCATCGCCCGAGAGGAACACCCCGGTGAGCGCCACTGTGCCGTCGTCGCTCAGCGTGTTGGGGTCGAGGAACACCTGCGGCTCGGCGCCGATGGAATCCATGCAGAAGAGCACGGACTGATTGCGCAAGCCGTCGTTGTCGTAGAAGTAGTAGCGGCCATCGTTGTCGCGGTAGGGCATCGAACACTTGCGATAGTTGTTCAACGCGGTCAAACGCGAGCGAATTGCCTCACGGAAAGGCACTTGGTCGAGATAGCCGCGGGTGAGTGCGTTCTCCTGCTCCACCCATTGCAAGGTGGCAGCCGCGGTGTCGTTCTCCAACGGCCGATAGGGGTCATTCACAGTCACGCCATTCACTTGGTAAGAGGTGCCATCGGCCGGAGCAGCCGGATACACCAACTGAGCTTCGGCGCCAACGGCCGCCGAACCACAAATTGCAGTCATCGCAATAGCTTTCAAAATATCCATATATACTATTTTTTTTGCAAAAATAGCAATTTTCGTCCAACCGACCAAATTTTCCGAATAATTCAGCAAATTCGACTGCGCTGCGCGAGTTTATTGTGCGATAATCAGACGCAAGCCGATAGATAAGGTTTCAAATTTAAGCACAATTGTTTACTCGCTCAATATCTTACTAATCATTGATTCAACGCACAACAAATCGTCGAGAGTATAAACATTGTGCTCTTCTCGGGTGGGCTTTTCCCAATGCCACCACTGATACAATTCAGCAGCTTTTGTTGCTGACATAATGAAAGAGTTCAGAACAATCTCTTTCGTCGAAGTGTTCGTTGCCTCCAATTGCCGCTGTAAGCCCTTAATAGTCTTGTAGAACTCAATCTTGGGGTCATTCGGCATGATGCGGAGTAGCCCTTTGGGGTCAATGAAAGTAATATATTGCTTTTCAGCTGTATCAATCCACAAGATATAGTCCGGATAAAAATTCCCGGCCACAAAGAATCCCATACCCACTTTGCTCTTGTTGCGAAGCAAGTAAAGCGATTTATCGCTAAACAAAGCTGAGTTTTGCTCGGTATAATCTTTCAATCGGTCGACAAACAATTTTTCATCGTCGTTAAGGCTGACAGGTGAAATTTGAATGTTTGTTACACCTTTGCTTAGACTTACCAACGGAGCATAGAGATGCGAGCGGAAATCAAAAAGGCAAAGACCTTTATTATAATTGAATTGCTTTTGATACTCGTCGAGTCCACTGTGTTCGTTGAGAATTGCTCTGATGTCGCCGATAAAACTTTCAAGCTCTTCGCCGGTTCGGTCAGAAATGTTTTGTGGGCTGACGGTAAACGTGTATTCATCGACAAAATTGCTATCATTAGCGGTTAGTTCCTTATATTCCAATAGCGGAGCTTCCCAACGTTCACGCTCAAATTTGTAGAATTTGTCGAGATATGACTTCAATGCCATTATCGCATAGTCGGTGGCATACTCCAATCGTAGCATCGAGTCAATGCGAAGTTGCTCCTTTGGAATGATTAGCTCATACCAACCTTCAACACGCAGAATCGGCTTCAACTTGTTGCGGTCGATGCTGATGTTGTAGTATGCTTTTTCGTTCTTGTATTGCTCGAGTTCGTCGAATATGCGATAATAATCTATAACATCAAGAGCTTCATTTGGCAGAGGAAAGCGAGTTTCCACCGCTTGGATATTCATTTTCAGCGAGCCCGTCGATTCTATCGCTTGGATTTTGCTACGGCAGTCAATCACCGATTTACTTCTTACGAGGTATCGCAAGAAGTCATCTTGCGGCACATCAAGCAAAAGCCTGCGCGCCTGCCTCTTGAAGTTGGCTCCGTCTTTAACCTTTATAACGTGAAGTTTCCGGCCTTTAACTTCCCCAAAGCGACTCACTACCGGCAGCCTTACTTCGATAATGTCATCATTGGTGGGTGCGCCCTCCTGTTCGAGAAAGACATTGAAATCTTCCATATATTGGGCTTTCACGCCAAATATGGTTAGAGTTTCCACGCATTGCATTCCACGCGGCGAATTTATGCTGCCGTCGTCGAGGCGGGTGGAGCGTTTAAGCCGTTTACCATAACCTTTGAGGCGGACGCCGCGTCCGAAAAGCTGAATGGCTTGCGAGCCTTCGCCCTTAGCGAAGTTAATCAAGCCCATAGTGGAAACACGCCACGAGTTCCAACCTTCAGTGAATTTGCGAGAGCCTATAAGGATTCTCACTTTGGAGTCGGCATCGTTAATCGAGCGGAACAGCGAAGTGGAGATAAACTCATCGGATTTTGCCACGATGCCCATTTCACTGCAAGCTTTAACCAATTTCGCTGTGTCGCCTATGTTGATAACCCCGAAATAATCGCCATATTCGCCGATTTTCATTGCTATCTCGCCTTGTACTTGCTTGATAGCTTCGATGTGGAGTCGAGGCTCATCACTATTGCTGTCGCTATTAAACACTTCGTGCATAATAGCATCGAAGATTTCAGCGGCATTTATGTCATTTCCATATAACTCGAAGAGTGTCAGAAAGTCGTGAGTGAATAAATCGCGCCCATACTTATCTATAAGCCCGGAGTCTTCGCGAAGCACTTGATTGATGCACTTCACTGACTCTGGCTTGTTGCGCACAAAGCGGTCGAGAAACGCCAGCACTTCCTGCACATCGCTCAGCTCGGCATCGGATGTTGTTGCCGTTACTCTGTTTCCCACGAAAATCAACAACGGATTTTCTATATTGAATGGCGCGATTTCAGCCTTTCTCTTTTTAGCAAATATCACTTGTTGGAAGAACGACATCAAGCAACCCACAAGATACAGGTGGCGGTGCATTACATCTACACCCGCTTTAAGATTGTAGATGCGATAGTCTTTTCCATAGCCGTCACCATAGAAGTATTTATAAGAATAGTCAATGATAATTGACTTGCCATATTCGCCCCACATCCTGCGGTCGGCCGCCTTGGTAGAATTGGCATTGAGCGCCTGCTTGAATGTGGCGGAATATTCAAAGGCGAAACCTTCTTCGCTGAGGCGAGTGCGGTAGTCGTACCACACCCCATCGCTGCTCGACATGCCGCGGTGGGCTTCATCCACGAGCACAAGATTGTTGCGTTCGAAGCTGTCAACGCTCACAGTCTTCACCTTGCCTTCCTCTTTTAGCTTATTCATGTCGATAATCATCACATCGCTATTTTGTGTAGCAACGCCACCATCGCTTTTGTTGAATATATTGGCGTTGATGTCCGACAGAGTCAGTTCTTCGAGATGTTGGCGGCTCATGCCATCATTTGGGGCAAGCAAAATAATCTTGTTGATGCCTATATTACTGTTGAGTCGCTTGGCTCGGTTCATATAGAACAAGTACTGCAATATATTAATGTGCATGATAAGTGTTTTGCCGCTACCGGTAGCGCACATATATGCAAGCTTGTTCATCATCTTTTCCGTGTAGGGTTCGATGTTCAATGCGTAGAGCATGCGTTGGTTTTCACTCACAATAAAGTCATTGAGCGAGTTGCAAAAAGCCTCGCGATCGCCGAAGTATCTATCGAGATACATTTCGGTGAAAAGCAACGCTACATATTGGAAATACTTCAAGTATAAGCCTCCACGGTGTGCGCCTATCTGCCTTACATAGCGGCAGATGCGCTCGTCGTACTCGCGCAGTAGGTCCTGCGAGATTGCGCAACCTTTTATTTTGGCTATATGAGCTATATGGCGGAAGAAATAGGTGTTGCCACTCTCATCAACGCCTTCTGATTCGACATTATTAAGCCTTGCACCAAGCGTTTGCAGCTCCGTTACACCTATCTCGCCAAGGAAATAGCGGAACAGCACCAAGTGGCTCTCAAAACCGAATTGAGGCGATGATTTCTTCTTAGCCATAGTCGCTATAACATTATTCAGTCCACATCAGTCGGTTAAACTCTACTTCGGTGCGCACCACCTTCCAGCTCTCGCTGTCGAGGCGCAAGTTCTCCACGTTACTATCACCGTTGACGAAAATCACGTCAAACTCGCGGTCTTGCGGATTGATGCGGTAGCGAGAGAAGTAAGCATCGAGAGCGGCATTGCTTGCGGCAAGGTTGTCAGCTTTGATGTTGCGCCAAATCACCAGTGCTCGTCGTCCGTCGGGCAGCGTGCCTTCAATTTGGCGGAAAGCATAATCACCGCTGTAATCTTTTACCAAATCAACTGCGCCCTCGTATGCCGGCGAAGCGGCGGCGCAAGTCTTGAAATAAGCGATAGCCGATTGGCTACTTACCGTAAGCCCGATAAGGTAGTTAAAAGTTTCCACCACATCAACCTTGCGCAGGCGGCACTCATTCTTTTCGGTGATTTTCATCTCGTAATCGAAAGGCGAGTTGAACGCTTCGAGATTGAGAAGGCTACCCTTAGCCTCAATGTCGAGCATATAATTGATGATATATTGGTCGCCAAACAGAGCCGAGAAACCATCTTTTTTCTCAAGCGAGATATTCGAAAGAGCATCTTCGTAGCTTTCCAATCGCATATATTTCATAATATGCGACACACCTGCATCACGACGCTGCGGAATGCCGTTCTTCCATTCGGGGGAATATACTGCTTTCTTTACGCGAGGGTGAGTGGCGGTGCTGAAATATTCGCCCATCTCAACAAGAATGTATTTTCGATTGCCGTTATCTTGTCTGTTTTCTTCGATTACAGCATGTCCAGTAGTACCAGATCCGGCAAAGTAATCAAGAATAATGGAATGCTTTTTATTACGGCATGCGATATCAACACATTCTTTTACGGCATGTATAGATTTTGCGAATGAAAAAACAGGTCTGCCAAACATTTTAGTTAATAGATTTGTTCCATGTTCCTTTGCACTATATTTGGAATCTGTCCAGACCGTTTTATAATTAATTTCAGATTTTGTTCTGATTATTTCGTAAAGCGAAGTGTTTCTATTAATTTTGACAGAAAGTTCTTCTATAATTGATTCGACGGTATCACGCCCAAATAGCCACTTTCTTTCGACTCCGTCTGCATCTATTGGGTATATTTCAATATAGTCACCTTTATCCACATTTGCAGATGATGGGTGAAATGCATCATCACAAACATCTCCAAAACCAACTACAAGACCATCTTTTACCATTATCGGATAAAAGCATGTTTTACCAGATTCTCTTAAATAGTTACCTCCTTCACCCTTAGCTCCATTCATAAATCCTCTCACATCTGCACTATCTTCATCTCTAATTTCTTTAGCAAGTGCATTTTTTTCGTCAGTATAATAGAAATGAAGAAATTCATTCGTATTAGAGAAGTTCTTTCCTTGTTGACCTGAAGGATTGATTATCACAGAAACTTCTGTATTCCCAGTAAAATTTGAAAACAATAAATCGTTTAGACATATAAGCCTACCGTTCTCTACTTCATCAATAGCAATAGTATAAACTGCATATTCAGAAAGCAAAGGAAATGAGCATATAATTCTATTCTGAATCAGGCTAAGCCACGAAGAATGTTTAAAAGTATTTTTGTAAAGAATTGTTGATGATTTTGCATTATATGGAGGGTCTATATAAACATAATTGATTCGACCGTTATACCTATTATTTAGAAGGTTTAATGCGTGGAAGTTATCACCGTTAATCATTAGTCCACCGGTGTTTTCGTCGAGATTGTCTATTGAGGCAATAAGGCGGTCGCGGAATGTGGTCGGGAAGTTGGCGGTATCTACAATAAGGTTTTGGTTTTCACGCAAAAACTCTATTGTGGGAGGATTGGTGAAGGCGATAGTGGTGAGGTCGCCTTTGATTTCATCAATGCGGTACATATCTATCCACTCTTGTACTTGTGCTTCACAGGCTATGATTTCGGGATAGAATCGCTCGTCGATGCGGTCGAGTGTGATACACCAGTTTGTTTCCACCACAAACTTTTTCTTCAGCCACAGTTTGCGCTGGAAGTTTTCTATCTGGGCGAGGAAAGCGATAATCTCTTTGCCGATGCGTTTCACGGCACGCACTTTGGCGAGATAAGTCTCTGCACGGCGCTCGTCGTCGGTGTCGAGGTCGTCGAGGTGCATAATTTCGTTCTTAATAAAGAAATCGAGCTCGCGATTGAGGAAGCCGCCCAAGTCTTTGTGTATAAAATAGTCAAAGGTGTTTTTAGCAACGTAGGCTTTCAGGTGCTTTTCAATCACCGACGGCGATTTCGGGTCACCTGCTACGGAGTTGCGGAGCAATGCCATCATCAGCGAAGTGTGGTCGGAGAGCCATTGTTTGATAGCCTTGAAGTTAGCCTCATCCCATTTCTTTTTCTTGTCGGCCGGCACGTCGTAGATAAAACGAATGAAGAGTTCGCGGTCGGCTTCGTTCCACTCAAAGGTTTTCAGTTCCGGGCGCTCCTCGCTCTCGGTATAGAGCATGAAAGCACGCTTGGCATCATCGGTCTCCTTATTGTTGTTTTGCTCGGTGGTGGCATCAACAAGGCGGAAATGCACATTTATACCCTCCTCGGTTACGAAAGTGTAGTCCTTGAAGTTTTCCGAAGTCTTGATGTAATATTGGTCTTGGTTAGCCCAATAAAGTTTTACTTCCTCACCCTCGTAAGGAATGGCGTAAACGCCCTCCTTGTAACGACGCTTCGAGATAAAGTCGCCTTCATCGTAGTAGCGGTTGAAGAAAGAGAACAGCGCCGAATACACGTCGCTTTCAAGCGCCGAGATGTCGGCACCCTGAGCGAATTGCTTTTTCAGCGAGATGTACTCCTGCTTCTTGGGAGCGTTGTCGGGCAGTGCATTGATATCCATTCCGAGTTGCACGAGTTCATTCTCTATCGCCGTCAGTTTTTGCCTGATACTATCTTTACCGGCCAACGCAAAAGGCTCAAGGATTTCGGTGATTTTCTTAGGCAACCGATTTTCGAAGTAATCGGTTATTTCACGTTGTCGGATATTGATAATGCGATAAATGCCAAAATCGAGGTCGCTCTTGTCAAGCTCGAAGATGGTTTTTAGCAGGGTGATAAATCTTTTTTGATATTCGTTCATGGTCGAGAATTTATAAAGTGTTCCAGGCGATGAAGAAAATATCATCGATTGAAGTAGTTTGTATCATACGTTTTTCCAATTCGGCAAGCAACGACTTACGCCGTGCGGATACTTCATCCTCACGGTCTTCAAGTTCATTTCGCTTGCGGCGTTTTTGTCGGCGAAGTTCTTCGGCTTTTTGTTCTAATTGCAGACGTTCATCAATGGTTTCAGCTTGCCGAGCGAGGCGTTCGGCTTCTCTGATATTGCGTTTCACCACATCAAGCTCTTGCTCGATGCCGTCGATAACATCACGTTCCCACCGGTAAATGCGGTTTTCTTCCTCTTTGTAGAATTCCAAGTTGCGGCTTTCCACACATCCAATAGTTGACCGTGAGTGTTGGTCAGAATTTGCCGACAGCCGCTCTATCACTGATTCGGGAATTGAACCGACGGTTGTTTCAGTACCTCCGCACAGGAATAGTTTCTCACTTTCTTCTTGCGAAAGGAAGTGTCCATCGGATGTGAAAGCGGAAAACAAGCAATATTGCTCTTCTTCAAATGAATCAATCTGCAACTTTGAGAGAACAAGATAGCCGGTTTGACATTGTAGATTATCCGGAAGCAGGACGTTCACATCTGAGGCTTTTGCGTCAAAGTGGATTTCGGCGTCACGGCTCGAAGTGTCGAGTGCCAACGCTTGGCGAATCACATACTGGGCCAAGGGGTGCGACAAGCGGTATGGAGCACCGTCGGCAATCTGCGAGAGCAAATCATATTTGCCGAGAGCGCAGCCGGCTATGGGTTCTTTGAGCATAAAAGAGTGGTGCATATCGTCGAAATCGGCTTTCCCTTTGAGAATATATTTTGTCAATTCCCAAAAGATATGCTCATAGCGATTAAGGAAAGCTCCGGCTTCGTCTTTAGCCACTCGAAGATGTTCTTGAACATCAATGTCGAAATTTTCGAGCACTTGCCGACGAGTGTCGATCATACGCTCGTTGATTTCCACTTGCATATCCGTTTGCAGGAGGTCAAATGCAGCGTTGATTTCTTCTTCGGTGCGACACTGCTGATATATTTCCCAGATGCGCGTTTCAAAATCAATGGCATCGGCCTTGCCGAGCACTTCATCCGAAGTGCCGAAGATGTCGTTGAAAAGATTAAACTTCTCGGTAAGGATGTCGAACACCCGCACATCGGCGTAATTTCGCACATTCACAAAGTTTACGACTACCACATCGTGCTTCTGTCCGTAACGGTGGCAACGACCTATGCGCTGCTCAATGCGTTGCGGGTTCCAGGGTAAATCATAATTTACAACAAGCGAACAAAATTGAAGGTTTAGGCCTTCGGCTGCCGCCTCTGTGGCAATCATAATGTCGGCCTTATCGCGGAAATATTCCACGACAGCCATACGGCGGTCGGCAGCACGAATACCACTCACTTTCGAGGGGTTGAGTTCGCACCAGTTGCGATAAATTTCCGCTGTTTCGGCATCGGAGCCACGACCATTAAATATAACGATTTTGCCGGCGTAGCCATTTCCTTCGAGAAATGACTTTAGATACTCCTGCGTTTTAGTCGATTCAGTGAAGATAAGTGCTTTGTGCTTACCGCCCGTCACGACCTGCATTTCAAATGACTTTTCGAGGGCTTTTAGAAGGGCTGCCGATTTGGAGTCAAAGCGAATATTTTTGGCCTTGTCTATAAATGACTGAATCAGAAGTATCTCCGCTTTTAATTTTTCCAAGTCTATAACATCCTCGTCTTCACCGACATAATCGCCATCATCTTCGGCTGCATATAGCTCCATCTCATCGGAATCGTCGATTAAGGCTTCGGTAGAAAAGGCAATATTGCTTTCGGATTCGAACATTGCCTCAAGGCGAGACTTAATGTTTGTAAGGGTGGCGATGAGCGCAAAAGTAGACGAAGCGAGGATTTTACGAATAATCATCGTGGTGAGCTTCTTCTGCTGTTGCGGCACGGCATAAATATCATTGCGTCGGAGAAAGTCGGAGATTGCTTTGTAAAGCTCGAATTCCTCGTCGGTAGAGTCAAACTTCTGTGTAAGCGGCAAGCGGTTTGTGTAATTGATATATTCCTTTACGTCGCGGCGAAGTGTGCGTTTGTAGAGCGAGCGCAAGCGGAAGCGCAGGTCAGCATTGCTGCCGCCATCGCCATATTCGGCTTTGAATGACTTCTCACTGCCGAAGATATTTTCGTCGATTACGCTTGTCAGTCCGTAAAGCTCGAGCAAGGAGTTTTGAAATGGCGTGGCCGTTAACAATAGTTTTTTGGTCGAAACGAGTGCATCTCGCACCGCTTGCGCGGTTTTACTCGACTTGCGATATACGTTGCGCAGTTTGTGCGCTTCATCAACCACAGCCAAATCGAAAGCGTTAAGCAATATCTCAGCCTTATGTCGTGCCACAAAATTATACGAGCATATCACAGCCTTTCTGCCGAGGAATGGGCTGCGATGATTTCTTATCGCTTCGTTGTAATTCTTGGTATCGAGAATAAAATTGTCAATACCGAATTTATCAGTAAGTTCGGCACTCCATTGCTTGCGAAGCGATGCCGGACAAACTATCAGAATCTTACGTTTTCCTAAGGCCCAATATTGGCAAATTACCAAACCGGCTTCAATAGTTTTGCCGAGGCCCACTTCATCGGCAAGTACCACACCCTTTGATAATGGCGATTTGAAAGCAAAAAGAGCAGCATCAATCTGGTGAGGATTGATGTCGACACAGGCGCTGAGCAGCGATTGAGAAATCGTTGCAAGCTCTCCGCCAACTGCTTTTTGCGTCAGCAAATTCGCGTAATATTTGGCATGATACTTGGTTATCATGGAGCCATCGCTATCGCAGCCATCTGACTCCATAATGGCAATGTCAATTGTTGATAAAAGAAAAGCGGGAGCCACACCATGCTCATTCCGCTATTCGAGGCCCTGAGACTGCCATTGCAACCGAACGAGCAATGGTAGAATCACCCCGCGTAGTATGAATATGCGAAATCTTCCTGTACAACGACAATAATGCTGAAACAGGAAGCACATAAACGTACCCATGGGGCATCCACTATTGCTTCATCCTTGGTTGCAAATTCAAAATTTCTCAGGTTTCGAATAGCCAAGAAATAAAGCGTAAGTAAACGCCTTTCCGTATGTAAACGAACCGCCCAATACCCGGTGTAATCCTCCTCAGAGGCACCACGCATCGCGGGGCTCAGCCGCAAAGTTACGAATTTTTCACAAGATTACCAAAATTTTTTGAATTTTGTGGCTTCTCAGCCTCAAATTTTTTAAATACGCCACTTTTTTACATCAATCCAAAATTTCAGGAATTTATGCAAGAGGTGGTGGAGAAAAATCGGTGGGGAGGGCGGTGGATTGGAGGATGATGATGTCGGCGGGGTTGGGGCCGAAGGCGATGGTGGTGCGGCCGCGGTCGGTGTGCACGCTGCGGATTTGGTCGCGGCGGATGGCGAGGATGATGGCGCCGTCGGCATCGCGCACGGTCAGCACGGCGGGGGCGGGGGCATCGGTCGCGGAGGGGGAGGAGACCCCATCCCCTGCGGCGGTCAGTTCTACGGTTTCGGCACGGGTGCGGCGCACCACGGCGGGGTGCATGCCGTGGTTGAACACGGCGATGGTCACCACCATCGGGAAGACTAACAGCAGGAGCATCAGGGCGATGACGGCGTAGCGCCAGTCGTACAGGCCGAAGCAGGCCACGGCCATCGGCACGACGAGCCACCACGCGTAGCGCCACAACACGCGCCGGGCGATGGCGCCGACGTAAGCGCCCACGGCCACTCCGGCCGCGCCGTGCGCCGGCACAACGGGCTCTTCCTCCTCACCCAAAGCCTCTTGCGACAAAGCCGCGCCGCCCGATTCCTCCGGCGACAAAGCATCACCGACACCAACGGAGCCGCTTGGCTCCGTGGTGTCGGTGGCGATGTATGGTTTGCGCTCAGCCATTATTTCTTAACGCCGTCGCGCTCCAGCAGAGCGTCGATGGTTGGGTCTTGGCCGCGGAAGCGACGATAAAGCACGGCGGGATCTTCGCTGCCGCCGCGTTCGAGCACGTTGTGGCGGAAGGAGGCTGCGGTGGCCGCATCGAAGATACCGTTTTGTTTGAACAGTGCGAAGGCGTCGGCATCGAGCACTTCAGCCCACTTGTAGCTGTAATAGCCGGCAGCGTAGCCGCCCGAGAAGATGTGGCTGAATGCGGGCGAAATCATGGTGCCTTCCACGGCGGGGAAGATTTCCACGGGTTTGATGGCTTGCACCTCGAAGGCGGCGGCATCAGCCACGGGGGCGGTGATGGTGTGCCAAGCCATGTCGAGGAAGCCGAAGTTGAGCTGGCGCATGCAAGCGTAGGCGGCGCCGTAGCGTTGCGAGGCAATCAGGCGGTCAACGAGCTCCTGCGGGATGGCTTCGCCGGTGATGTAGTGGCGAGCGAAGCCGTCGAGGTACTCGCGCTCGGTGAGGTAGTTCTCGTTGAACTGCGAGGGGAGTTCCACGAAGTCGCGGCGTACATTGGTGCCGGAGGTGTAGGAGTAGGTACAACGCGAGAGCAGGCCGTGGAGGGCGTGGCCGAACTCGTGGAGGAAGGTCTCAACTTCGTAAGGGGTGAGCAGCGAGGGAGTGTCGGCGGTGGGTTTGGTGAAGTTCATCACGATCGACACCAGCGGACGGTGGTCAACACCCTGTGCATCAACGGTTTGCTCAGCAAAGTTGGTCATCCACGCACCGGGGCGCTTCGAGGCGCGGGGGAAGAAGTCGGTGTAGAGCACGCCCACGAACGAGCCGTCGGCATCCAACACGTCGTAAGCCTTCACATCGGGGTGGTACACTTCAATGTTGTCGTTGGGCACAAATTGCAGGCCGTAGAGGTGGGTGGCCAGGCCAAACACGCCCTTAACCACGTTGCTCAGCTCGAAATAGGGGCGGAGGGCTTCTTCGTCGAAGGAGTATTTGGCCGCTTTGAGCTTGTTGGCGTAGTAGGAGTAGTCCCACGGCTGGATGTCCACGGGGTGGCCTTCGTATTCAGTGGCGAACTGAGTAAGCTCGGCCAGCTCGGCGTTGAGCGGCTCGCGGTAAGCGGCGGCAAGCTGGTTGAGCAGGTTGTACACATTGTCCACGCTGCCGGCCATGGTGTGGCGCAGCGAGCTGGCGGCGTAAGTGTCGTAGCCCAGCAGGTTGGCGATTTGGCGGCGCACTTCGGCTATGCGGGCCATGATTTCCACGTTGTTATACTCGCCGGCGGTATTGCGGCCGCAGTAGAGGCGGTAGAAGCGTTCGCGCAGGTCGCGGCGGGAGGAGTATTTGAGGAAAGCGGAGTAGACGGGTTGGTCCAACGTGAACAGATACTCACCGGCACGGCCGGCGGCAGCAGCGCCTTCGGCAGCGGCATTGATGGAGCTTTCGGGCAGGCCTTCGAGGTCGTCGGCGGTCAGCCAAATTTGGTAGGTGCTAAGCTCTTTGAGCACGTTCTGGCCGAAACGGGTGGTCAGCTCCGACAGCTCGGCGTTGAGTTGGCGATATGTTTCACGGTCGGCGCCTTCGAGGGTAGCACCGTTGTCGGCAAACTGCTCGTAGCAGAGCTGGAGCAACGACTGCTGCTCGGGGGTGAGGGTGGCGCGGTCCACGGTTTGGTACACGTGCTTCACACGTTGCCACAGCGCCTCGTTCAGGATGATAGAGGTGGAGTAATCGCTGAGTTTGGCCGAAGCGGTGATGGAGATTTCCATCATTTCGTCGTCGGCATTGGCGCTCAGCAGGTTGAAGAAGATGCCGAGCACACGGTTGAGGTCTTGGCCGCAACGGTCGAGCGCCACCACAGTGTTGTCGAAGGTGGCCTCCTCCGGATTGTTGGCGATGGCGTCCACCTCGGCGCGCGCTTGCTCAATGCCGTGGTCGATAGCCTCAGCCATATTTTGGTTGGTGATTTGCGAGAACAGCGGCGTGGAGTGCGGACCGGTGAACTCGCTGTAGAAGGGGTTCTGTGCTTTTGCCATAATTGCTAATATAGCGAATAGGGAGATTAAAATTTTACGCATAGTAAAAGAATAGTTAGGTATTATGGCGCAAAGTTAAGGAATTTTTTCCATAATTGAAAAAAAAGGCGTAACTTTGCAAAAAATTTCTTCAAAACAGAGAAATACATTATTAATAATAGGTACTTTTTCATCAAAAAAAGGTAAATCAAATCACTATGAGCATTTCAGGAGCCCTCAATCTGCAACCCAAACTTTGGAGTTCGCTGAAACATTATTCTGCCGAGCGCTTCCGCGAGGACATCGTCGCCGGCATAGTAGTTGGCATTGTAGCGCTGCCGTTGGCCATCGCTTTCGGTATCGCCTCCGGCGTCAGCCCCACAATCGGCCTTATCACCGCCATCATCGGCGGCTTCATCGTGTCGATGATGGGCGGTTGCTCGGTGCAAATCGGCGGCCCCACCGGCGCTTTCATCGTCATCGTGTATAACATCATAGCCCAATACGGCCTCGAAGGCTTGGCCTTGGCCACCGCCATGGCCGGCGTAATCCTGCTGCTGATGGGCTTCTTCCGATTAGGCACGGTAATCAAGTTCATCCCCTACCCCGTGGTGGTAGGCTTCACCGCCGGTATCGCCCTCACCATCTTCTCTACCCAAGTCAACGACTTCCTCGGCCTCGGCCTCAAAAACATTCCCGGCGAGTTCATCCCCAAATGGGGCATGATCCTCAGCAACTTAGCCCAAGTGGACCTCCGCACCGTGGCCGTAGCCGCAGTGTCGCTCGCCATCATCATCATCACCCCCAAAATCTCCAAGAAGCTGCCCGGCGCACTCATCGCCATCATCATCGTCACCGCCGCCACATACCTACTCAACCTCACCATGGGCTTTGAAGTCGAAACCATCGGCAAACGCTTCGGCGATATGCCCACCGACATCCCCATGCCCCACGGATTCGACCTCAACATGTCCACCATCAACATGCTCCTGCCCGCCGCATTCACCATCGCCGTGTTAGGTGCCATCGAATCACTCCTCTCCGCCACCGTAGCCGACGGTATCACCGGCTCCCACACCAACTCCAACACCGAACTCATCGGCCAAGGCCTGGCCAACTTGATCGTGCCCCTGTTCGGCGGCATTCCCGTCACCGGCGCCATCGCCCGCACCATGACCAACATCACCAACGGCGGCCGCACACCCGTGGCCGGCGTGGTTCACGCCCTGGTGCTGCTGCTCATCTTCCTGTTCATGATGCCGCTGATCAACTACGTGCCCATGGCCACCCTGGCCGCCGTCCTCATGGTCGTAGCCTACAACATGAGCGGCTGGCGCACCGTCGTGGGCATCTTCCACGCTCCCAAGAGCGACATCTGGGTGCTCCTCACCACATTCCTGCTCACCGTAATCTTCGACCTCACCATCGCCATCGAAATCGGCCTGCTTCTGGCCATCGTGCTCTTCCTCCGCCGCGTCATGGAGAACTCCGAAATCAGGGCATACTCCGGCCAATTGGACGTGCACGAAGGCACCGACCTGCCCTCACAAGAGGTGCTCGACGTGGCCAAAGGCGTGAGCATCTACGAAATCGACGGCCCGTTCTTCTTCGGCATCGCCACCAAATTCGACGAAATGATGCGCTCCACCCAACACACCAAACCCGTGGTGCGAATCATCCGCATGCGTAAAGTGGCATTCGTCGACGCCACCGCCATCCACAACCTCGAACTGCTGATCACCTCCTCACAGCAAGAAGGCATCCACGTGGTGCTCTCCGGTGTGCGCGACAACGTGCGCCAATCCCTCGAACACGCCGGCATCCACAACCTCATCGGCGAAGACCACATCTGCGACCACATCACCAAAGCCGTCCGCATGGCCAACGCCATCGCCCTCTCCGCCCGCTAACCGCCCGGTCGAGCAAGAGCTCGAAGCGAGTGCAAAAAGGCTCCGCCCGCACCACACCGCCGCCGCGCGCCAAAAGGCGCCGCGGCGGCTGCGCTATAAAAGCCCCGCCCGCCTGCATGGCTCGGCGCAGCGAAGCGCCCGCCGCGGGGCGGTTCGGTGGCGAGGCGGAAGCCG
>CAMGBT010000053.1 GCA_946011725.1 uncultured Bacteroidales bacterium
GTTTCAATCCACGCGCCCGCGTGGGGCGCGACAGTTGGGGGAGGAGAGGGGTGTGGGTGAGGAGGTTAGGTGGCGTTTTTTGCGAGTGTGGCTTTTTCTTGTTTTGGGAGGGCTGTTTTTTTTGAGAATTATTTTATAAGTGGCTGGTAATAAGGTGGTGCGAATGTTGCGGAATTTATGTATCGCTATCGTTTCGCGGCGGGCGTTTCGCGGCAGCCTGAGATGCCGCAGCAAGCCTTAGCGATGTTTGTGGGTGGTGTGAGTGAGAGGTGGGTTGTCGGGTGTTGGGCTTGGTGGGGCATGGGGCTTATATTATTAGGGGGTCGGAGAATTCGAATTGGGGCTTGATGCCGAGGGTGATTGTTTTGGGGAAATTTTTGTTGAGGAAGTATATGCGGATGGAGTCGGTGGTTTGGTTAATAATTTCTTGTAGGCGGATTTTGAGTGTGGCGAGTTGGGCATCGGAGATTTGGCATTCGAATACGGAGTTTTGTACTCGTTTGCCGAAGTCGAGGCAAGCTTTGGCCACGTGTCGGAGGCGTTTTCGACCGGCGGGGTCGATGGTGTCTACATCGTAAGTAACGAGGATATACATTGTTTTATTGTTTATTTGATTAGGAAAGGTGGGTATGCGTCGATGTCGTTGCGGATGAATCTGGCGAGGAGCATTGCTTGGACGTATGGGAGGAGGCCGATTTCGATTGTTTGGTTGAGGAATGGATGTGTGATTGATTCGCGTTTGCGTTGTTGCCAGGCGGTGATGATTGTTTTTCGGCCATCGTCGGTGAGTGTGATTGTTTGTGCTTGTTGGATGAAGTGTGCGGGTGTGATTTGTCGTTTGTTGATCAGGGAGAGGATGAATCGGTCGCCGAGGTAGGCGCGTAGTTCTTCGATGAGGTCGAGTGCGAGGGATGTGCGGCCGGGGCGGAGGGTGTGGAGGAATCCGACGTAGGGGTCGAGGCCAACGGATTCGAGTGCGGCGGTCATGTCGTGGGTGATGAGTGTGTATGCGAATGATAGGAGTGCGTTGACGGCATCTTTGGGAGGTCGGCGGTTGCGTCCGTTGAATGGGAATTCGGCTTTTTGCTGAATGATGAGGTGTGGAAGTACGGCGAAGTAGGTGTTTGATGCAATTCCTTCGATTCCGATGAGTGATTGTGTGTCGGAGGTGTGGAGTGCTTGGCGTTTGAAGTTGTCGAGTGCATCGGCTGCGGCCATAACGTGGTTGTTTTGGCCGTAGTCGCGGATGAATCGTCGGAGGATGTTGCGATAGTTTTGGATTTTGGCGGCGATGCAGATTTGGGCGATTGGAAGTGCTTGGTCGGGTGTGTTGGCGATTTGGTATTGTCGAGTGCGGAGGAGCACGTTTCCTTTTATGGGGCCTTGGAGGCGCCCGATGAATTGGCCGGATGGAGAGAGGAATGAGAGGGCAATGCCGTTGTCGCAGCAGAGTTTCATCAGTCCGGGGCTTGCGCCCATGTATCCGAATGTTACGATTGCTTCGAGGTTAATGGCTGGGATGCGGAATATTTCGCGTTGGTTGAGAGATATTACCACGTTTTGACCGTCTTTGGAGATGTATGCTTCGGGTGTGGTTACGAAGAGGGTGTTGAGGAGTTTTCTCATTGGAGTAGGTTTTTGGCGAGGTAATATGATGGGCGAGGACAGTTAAATATGTAAGGGACGCAAATGTCGGCGATGGAGCATTTGCGGCAGTGAGGGCCAGGAGAAGGAGGTGGTGTTGAGCCTTGGTTGAATGCTTGGTGCATTTGATGTGCGGTTTCGGCCACGGCTTGTCGGAGGTCTGGGGTGAAGTCGACGGTGAGTCGGTGGTGTGTGGTGCCGTAGTAGATGAATCCGCGTGGGATGGCGATTTGGTATTGTTCTTCGAGGCAGATGGCTTGAGCGGCGAGCTGTACTTCGTCGATGTAGTCGTGTTTTGGTCGTCCGTGTTTGTATTCAATGGGCACGGGGAACCAGAAGCCGGGGTAGTTGGGATGGGTGATTGCGTTGTGGGCAGAAGGGGCGGGGTGGAGTTCGATTATGTCGGCAATTCCGTTGAGGCCGAGTGAGGATGATGCGAGAGGTACGGAGCGGAGGGTGACTATTTCTCCTTGCTTTTGACGGTAGGAGGAGTCGTCGGCGTGTCGGTGGAGGAATTGGCCTTGGATGGTGAGTTGGTTTTCGTTCCACTGTTGTTCGATGTGAATCAATGCCCATTGTCGGGGACAGAAGCGGAAGTGCTGTATCCCCGACAATTGGAGCATATGATCTTGGGAGAACATTGTTAGATTAGTTCTTGGATTGTGATGCCGGCGGGGAGGTTGTCGGCGTTGACGTTGATGGAGTAGTCGGCGAATGCGCGTGGAACGTCGGTATTTGGTGTGACGGTGACGCGGTCGAAGAGGAGGTTGGCGGGGGCGTTGCCGAGTTCGGAGGAGTGTTCGAACACGATTAGGCGACGGGCGCTCATGAGGCCGCGGGCGGCGGAGCGGTCGAGGTCGAACATGTTGCGGAGTGCGTCGAAGAAGAGTTGGAGGTCGTCGGTGGAGAATCCGGTTTGTTTGGCGAGGTTAGCGGAGATGAATCCGTGGCAGATGTAGAGGCCGTAGGGGACGGTGGATTTTCGGCCCATGGTGCGGTTGCCGCCTTCTTGCTTTTGTGCTTCTTTTTCGGTGGTGACGGCCATGCGTGTGATTGAGTGTTCCATGGCGTTGATGGGGGATACTGAGCGGGCGAAGGTGAGTTGGATTGGACCGCGTACTTGGCCGGCGTTTTTGCCGGTGGACATAACTGCGCCGAAAGTGCGCACGTCGAAGTAGCGTTGGCACATTACTTGGCGGGCAGCCAAAGATTTGTCTTGAGTTTTTGCTTCTTTGACTTTGGGGGCTTCGTAGGATTGGTCGATGGCGTTGTTGAGGATAGCGCCTTCGCGGATGAAGATGTCGAAGCCGTCTTGGCCTTGTTTGGCTACTTGGACGTAGTTGCGGACTTTGCGTTTAAGGCAGACGTCGGTAATGAGGCCGAGGCCTGTTTCGGGGTCAACGCGGGGGAGGTTGCCGGCGTCGGGGTCGCCGTTGGGGTTGCCGTCTTGGATGTCGAAGATGTAGACGAAGTCTATACGATTGTTGAGTTCCATAGTTTATTGATTGATTTGATTGTTGTTATCGGGGTTGGTGTTATCGGATTTGGAGGTGAAGAGGTCTTGGCGTTGGTGGTAGTAGCCGATGAAGAACCGGCCTTGGTCTTGGAGGTCGAGGTGGGCGGGGAATCCGTCGGCGGAGATTTTGTCGAGGATTTCTTGGATTAGTTTTTCGTAGTAGATTCGTGCCCCGTCGGAGAGTTTTTCGCGGTGGTGGGTTGAGAGGTTGAGCAGTGTGGGGAACACGGCAGCAGGAGTGGCTGATGCGGCGCTTTGATAGCGCTCGGCGATGGATTCGATGTTGTTGGCATCTTTTTGGATTTTGACCAAGACGGCGAACAGGCGTCCGCAGAGGTAGCCTTGGTTGGTGTTTGAGGTGTCTAACATTGGAGTTATTTTTTGAGAGTTATTGTTTAATCGATTGAGGTATGCTTTGATGATGGCGGCGCGACCGATTGAGACGTTTTGCTCGGCGTGAATGCGGTTGATGCAAGCCGAAAGGAGCTGGATTGGGTACTGCGAGCCGGAGAAAATGCTTTTGGCTACGGCTTCGGGCAAGTTTGGTGAGGCGTCGGAGGTTTTGCCGCCGCGAGTGACGTTGGCAATCATGGTTTGAAGGCCAAAGTAGGGTTTCTTATCCTTTCGCGTGTCGACTACTTCCATATCGTCGAAGTGTTTGAGGATTCGGGCGGCAAATTCTTTGAGGGGTAGTTCGGCCCAGTATACTACGGCAATGCGAGCGCTGTTAGGCGCGAGGCCGAGGATGAAGAATCGGTCGTCGAGTGCAGTGGTTAAATTGCCGGAGAAGATTGCTTTGAAGACTTTTCGTACTTGCTCAATTCTGGCGTTAGGGTCATCGGCTGAGCGATCTACGAATCCTAAGAAGTTGAAAAGGCTGTTTTCGGCTTCAATAGCTGATTCAGATTTGGAAGAAGCCCAGAAGAGGAATGTGCGATTCCCGATGAGAAACTTATTGTGGGAATCCTTGCCGAGCATGGTGTTAAGTGCAGTGGAGTAGGCGAACTCTGCTTGGAGCGAGATGGGCGCGTTGAAGCACTTTGATTTGCCGTAAGAATCGTAGCCGGAATTTTCTTGGAAAGAAACCAACTTGGCAGTGGCTTGGCTGCCGGGAATCATTGTGGCGGTGGTTATTTCCACCGGTTGGCCGTGTTGTCCGGAGATAAGGCAGAATGTGCTATCTTGCGTTTGTTCATCTTGGTTTAGCTCGAGCAAGTCGGTGATTTCAGCCACGATTTGAAGCTCGCCGTGAATTCTGAAAGAGAAAACGGCATACTTTTTTGATAGGCTCTTGGTGATGTCGAGCCAGAGTGGGTCGGCAGAGACTTGCTCAATGATTTGGTCGGAAGATTGGGAGTAGAACGCGGCCAATGCTTTCATTTGGGATGATTCGGGATGGCGAGTAGCGATGTCGAGGGTTTTCTGTTTGAAAGCGTCGAAATGCTCTTGAATGCGGTCTGTGGCTTTGAGCGAGAAGCCGATTACGTAGTCGGCGGAATCGTAGAGGTGGTTGGCGGCGGTGTTGCTTGAACGGTTGACATGTTTGTGCACAAGGAATTCTTTGGCACGATCTTTGTCAATTCGATTATCTTCGATTCGGAGGAATTTGCCGTTGGTGTCAATTACCAATACAAAGCCGATTTGCTTGTATTCCATACCAAGGCGTGGAAGATTGTCGCAGCGTTGGTAGTAGTCGTATAAAGCGCGGAGTATCATTGCAGAATGTCGTTAGAATCGGGAGCGGGAACGTTGATTACGCCTTGGTGCATCACCGAGTGGTAAAACATTGGCCGAATATCTTTGGGGTTGGAGAAATCCATATCGAAGAGCATGTAGTTGAAGTCGCGATCTTCGGGGATTGGTGGGGAGAGGGGTTGGTCGGTGTCGACCAAACGGAAGGAGGCGGAGAATTCGCGTGTGCCGAAGTAGGGTTGAGTGAAGCACTGGCCGGCTTTGGCGCGGCGCTCGAACATTTGGTAGTACTTCATAGGGTTTTCGTCGGCGGTGGGATCGTGTTTGGCGAATGCTTCTTGGGGTCGTTTTGCCACGGGGATGAACACGAGTTTGGCCCAAATGCGGTAGCGGACATCGCGAAGTACCACAGAGTTGCGTTGCTGTCGCTTGTCTTCGATGTAGATTGGGTCAAGTTTTTTCGAAGCGACGGCGCCCACCTCGTTGCGCTTGATTGAGAACCATTGGATAGGGTTGAGCACTTCGATGCGGGTGATTTGCCATCGCATAGCGTACTTTTTGAAGAGGATGGCTTCGAAGATGGCACGCGCGGCCGAGGGGGTGATTACGTCGTAGCTGACGCGCTCGACCTTGAACTCCGGCCGGGTGAAGCAGGCGAAGTCGCCCCACACTTCCAAGCAGTATTCTTTGTCGGTGTATTCCATTGATATATAGTTGATTAATTGTTAGCAGATGAGGATATCGTTGAGATGTTGGTTGTCGGGCAATAGGCCGCATTTCGGGTCATATTGCGCGGGGTTTTCGGCATAGTATATGCCGGGGAGGATTTCGGCTACGATGCGCTCGTTGAGTAGCTGATCGAGGTTGAAACGGCTGACGTTCACGCTCAGCCGGGCGAGCTTTTTCATCAAAGAGTATGAAATGCCGAATCGGCGGAGTTGGTCAACGAGGTCGGGACTGTTGTCGAAGTTTACGATAACGTCGACGGAGTTGTCATCGATGAGTTGAAACTCTTTGGCGGCGGTTTTGTAGTAAATGTCGGTCGGATTGTTGAGGTATTTGGCGATGTTTTTGCAGTCGAAGTTGTTGCAGCGTGCGTAGAGTTGTCGGAAGTATTCGCTGATGACTTGAGGTGAGAAGTAGTCGGCATCGGCCGAGAGGCTGAGGCGTGCATCGTTTGCACGCGAGATTTGACCTTTGGGAAGGATAGCATCTGATAGTGAGAATACATAAGCGATGCCTTGGGCGAGTCGTCCTTCGCGGTTGCAACGGCCGGCGGATTGGAGCACGGAGTCGAGCCCGGCTTCTTGGCGGTAGACCACGGGAAAGTCGATGTCAACGCCGGCTTCGATGAGTTGGGTTGACACCACTCGAATGGGTTGGTTGGGGTCGGCGAGTGCATGCTTCATGTCAGCGATGGTGGTTTCGAGATGTCGCGGGCACATCATGCGCGAGAGATGCAGGGTGATGGCATCGGGCGATTGGCTGAGGCGGTCGAAGATGGCTTTGGCATCGCGGCGAGTGTTGACGATGCAGAGCACGCGCGGATGTTGCAACAGTCGGTTGGCAATGTCGTCGTAGGAGAGTGGGGCGGCAATGTGCTCGATGGCCACGCGGCGGAGCCGGTGGTGCAAATTCCACTGCGCCGGAATGATTTCGGTGATGTGGTCGATAGCTGAGAATTCAGATCGACGGTCGCCGCAAGAGATTGTTCCGGAGAGCACGGGTTGGCTTGCGGTAGTGAAGAGCACGCTCGTGCCGAACATAGATTGGTAGGCTTTGAGGCATTGGACGATAGGCTTTAGGTGTGTGGTGGGGAGGGTTTGCACTTCGTCGAGGATGAGTACGCTGCGGGCTATGTTGTGGAGCTTGCGGCAGGCGGCGGGGCGGTTGCTCATCATTGATTCGAAGAGTTGGACGTTGGTGGTGACCACGATGGGGTAGTCCCAATTCTCGGTGGCGAGTTTGGCTTTGTGGTCGTCGAGCGGGTCGAAGTTGCTGTGGTGTTCGAGCACGTTTTCTTCGCCGAAGATGCGCTTGAGCACGGCGGCCGTTTGTATAATAATAGATGTGTAGGGTATGGCGATGATTATGCGGCGGAGGTTGTTGGCCGCGGCGTGGTCGATGGCCCATAGTACTGATGCGAGAGTCTTCCCGCCGCCGGTTGGTACGGTGAGACTGAAGAAGCCGGGCTCGGCGCCGGCAGTGGCGATGCATTGCTGCTGCACTTTGGCGCGGATAGCGGTGACTGCTGAGCGCGTTGCGTGGGCGGTAAGGTGGTCGAGGTGGTCGTGCAATAGTTGCTGCAATTGCTGCATCGAGGCGTGGTGGCCGCGGAGAGCGTATTCCGCAGGGTTCATTGCTCGCTCGGTGTCAAGGAAGTCGGCATCGACCAAGCAGGAGAATAGCATGCGTGTTAGGTGGTGGAAGTGCTCCGGACGAAGTCCCGGAAGCCGCTTGATTTCGGCGGCGAGTTCGCTGCTACGGGCGGAGTATTGCATCGGAGTGTAGTCGGGTGGTAATGGCTGTTGGAGGAGCTTCTTTTGCTCGCAATAGTCGTATAACCCGGCATGATGCCCGGCGATCGGGGCGGAGACCAGCGGCTCGAACGGCGCGTAGATTTGGCTTGCTGATATGGCGCCGATGGCTGCATGGGTGTGTTCGCCGCCGGGCGGTGTGGAGGTGTCGAATCCGCTGGCGCGTTTGAGGTAACTTTGGAAATTTGAGCGCCGTTTGCCTTGGTCGTGTAGCAGGCCGAGCTCACTACCCCATGCGCTCATACCGAATTGGGCAGCGAATTTGGCGGCAAGGTCGGCCACGCCGTTGGCGTGGTCATCGAGCGATTGGATGCGCCAATCGCCGGCGGCATTTTGTGATATGTGGGCAAGAATTTGATCCATTTTTGCGATTTTTTTGCAAAGGTAGCTACGTGATGGGTAAAAATCCTGCACTTGTAAGTTAATAAATATTAACGAGGTGTAGATTTGTGAATGAGGGTGGGCTGGGTGAATAAAAAAAGCAGGCGGGGCCTGCTTTTGTTGGGGGGTATGGGGGTGGGGGTTAGAGCTGGGGTTGGGATTTTAGGAGGACTTGGCTGATTAGGGGCTCGGTGTAGGCGTAGGGGATGTAGGCGGGGTTGGTGATTTCGGGGCGGTAGATTACTATGGAGGCGTATTTGCCTGGGGTGATGGTGCCCATGGTGGAGGTGAGGCCCATGGCGGCGGCTCCGTTGATGGTGGTGGCGTTGAGGGTTTGGTCGGGGGTGAGCTTCATCTTGATTGAGCCGAGTGCGCGTACCATCGGCATGGAGCCGGAGGGCGATGAGCCGGGGTTCCAGTCGGAGGCGAGGGCAACGATGCACCCGCCGGCTGCGGCGGCGCGGGCGGGTCCGTAGGGCATGCCGAGGAAGAAGGATGCGCCGGGGAGCATGGTGGCCACGGTGTCGGATGCGGCGAGGGCGTCGATTTCGGCTTGGCCGATGCGTTCGAGGTGGTCGACGGAGAGTGCGCCGTGGGCGATGCCGATTTGTACGCCGCCGGAGCAGTCGAGCTCGTTGGCGTGGATTTTGGGGAGCAGGCCCAGGGGTGCGGCGGCGCGGAGGATGCGGTCGGTTTCGTCGACGGTGAAGAAGCCTTTGTCGCAGAATACGTCGACGAATTGTGCGATGCCTTGGGCGGCGACGGCGGGGAGCATGTCGGCGATGATGTGGTCAACGTATTGGCTTTGGCGGCCGGTGAATGCGCGGCCCACGGCGTGTGCGCCGAGGAATGTGGCGCGGATTTCCATCTGTGGCATGGCATGGCGCAGGCGGGCGATGACGCGGAGCATTTTGAGTTCGTCGTCGAGGGTGAGGCCGTAGCCCGACTTGATTTCGATGGCACCGGTGCCGAGGGCGGCGGCGATTTGCAGGCGGCGCAGGGCCGCAGCGGTGAGGTCGTCCTCGGAGGTGTCGTGGAGGCGGTCGGCGGAGTTGAGGATACCGCCGCCGCGACGGGCGATTTCTTCGTAGGAGAGACCGTTGATTTTGTCGAGGAACTCGCCTTCGCGCGAACCGGCGTAGACGATGTGGGTGTGGGAGTCGCAGAACGCGGGATGGACGATACCGCCCTGAGCGTCAATCACTTGGTGGAAGTCGCACTCGGCCGGGCAGGCGGCCATTTCGCCGAAGGAGGCGATGCGCTCGCCGTCGGTGGCGAGGTAGGCGTTGGTGATGGATTCCACGGTGGCCAAAGCGGCTCCGCGCAACGGTTTGTCGCCGTGTGCGGAGCAACCTTGGAGCAGGCCGATGTTTTTAATCAGCAATTTTTTCATTGCGGATGAATTCGATGGATTTTTCGATGAGGGGATACATCACTGTGTCGTTGTCGATAAAGGGGACGACGCGACGGTAGCGACCCACCAGATCTTCGATTTGTTCGGAGGAGCGCAGCGGGCGGCGGAATTCGAGCGCTTGGGCGGCGTTGAACAGCTCGATGGCGAGTACGCGCTCGGTGTTCAATGCCACGCGGTAGAGCTTGGTGGCGGCGTTTGAGCCCATCGACACGTGGTCTTCCTGGCCTTGCGACGAGGGGATGGAATCGCAGCTGGCGGGCCAGCAGAGGCCTTTCGACTGGCTGACGATTGATGCGGCGGCGTACTGCGGAATCATGAAGCCGCTGTTGAGACCGGGCTTGGCCACAAGGAACGACGGCAGGTTGCGTTTACCGCTGATGAGGCAGTAAACGCGGCGCTCGGAGATGTTGCCGAGTTCGGCCAAAGCTACGGCGAGGAAGTCCATGGGCAGGGCGATGGGTTCGCCGTGGAAGTTGCCGGCGGACACTACCATGTCGAGGTCGGGGAACACGGTGGGGTTGTCGGTGGGGGCGTTGATTTCTTCTTCGAGGATGCGGGTGACGTAAGCGAGGGTGTCTTTGGCGGCGCCGTGCACTTGCGGCATGCAGCGGAAGGAGTAGGGGTCTTGGACGTGTTGCTTGGGTTGTGCAACGATCTGACTGCCTGTGAGATAGCCGCGGACGGTGCGCGCGGTGTCGACTTGTCCGGTGTGGTTGCGCACTACGTTGACGGGGTCGCAGAATGGTTCGATACGTCCGTCGAAGGCATCGAGCGACACAGCGCCGATGAGGTCGGCCAAGCGGCTCAGGCGGCGTGCTTTGATGATGCTCCACACGCCGTAGGCGCTCATGAATTGGGTGCCGTTGAGCAGGGCGAGGCCTTCTTTGGATTGGAGCGAGATGGGCTCCCAACCCATTTCGGCGAGGACTTCGGCCGAGGGGCGGAGTTGGCCTTTGTATTCCACTTCGCCCAAGCCGAGCAGCGGCAACGAGAGGTTGGCCAAGGGTGCGAGGTCGCCGGAAGCGCCCAAGGAGCCTTGCTGGCACACTTTGGGCAGGATGTCGTTATTGAAGAAGTCGATAAGGCGTTGAACGGTAACGAGTTGCACGCCGGAATTGCCGTAGCTGAGCGACTGAATCTTGAGCAGCAACATCAGGCGGACGATGTCGGCGGGCACGCGTTCGCCGATGCTGCAAGCGTGCGACATGACGAGGTTGCGCTGGAGCGTGGCGAGCTGGTCGCGGTCGATGGAGATGTTGCACAACGAGCCGAAGCCGGTGGTGATGCCGTAGATGGGCTCGGTGGCGGTTTCCATCTTTTGGTCGAGGTATTGACGGCAACGGGTGATGCGTTCGACGGCATCATCGCTGAGGTCGAGCTTGATATGTTCGGTGAGGATTTGGTTCACACGGTCGATGGTGAGCCACTGCGAGGAAATATGATGTGTCATTATATGGTGCTGATTTAGAATACGTTATTTATGGTTGAGGCGATGAGGTCGTCGTCGGCAAAGTTGGGCAAAGTCACCACCAAACCGGGTGTGCGCTGCATTTGGCGGGTGATGGCGTCGATGGCGCCGCGGTTGCGGGCCCACGAGCGGCGTGCGATGCCGTTGTTGACGTCCCACAGCAGCATTTGGCTGATGCGGCGGTCGCAGTCGGCGGAGCCGTCGATTACCATGCCGAAGCCGCCGTTGATCACTTCGCCCCAGCCTACGCCGCCGCCGTTGTGGATTGACACCCAGGTGGCGCCGCGGAAGGAGTCGCCGATGACATTGTGCACGGCCATGTCGGCGCAGAATTGCGAGCCGTCGGTGATGTTGGATGTCTCGCGATAGGGCGAATCGGTGCCGGAGACGTCGTGGTGGTCGCGGCCGAGTACCACGGGCGCGGAGAGGCGGCCGTCGCGAATGGCTTGGTTAAATGCCAGGGCGATGCGTGTGCGACCTTCGCTATCGGCGTAGAGAATACGCGCTTGCGAGCCTACCACTAAGTGGTTAGGTCCGGCTTGGCGGATCCAGTGGAGATTGTCGGCGAGTTGGCCTTTGATGTCGTCGGGCGCTTCGGCCAGCATTTGCTCGAGCACTTCGGCGGCGAGTTGGTCGGTGAGGGCGAGGTCTTCGGGTTTGCCCGAGGTGCACACCCAGCGGAAGGGGCCGAAGCCGTAGTCGAAGAATTTCGGGCCCATAATCGACTGCACGTAAGAGGGATAGCGGAACGAGCCGTCGGCCGCGAGGATGTCGGCACCGGCGCGTGAGGATTCCAACAGGAATGCGTTGCCGTAGTCGAAGAACACCATGCCGTCGGCGGCCAAGGTGTTGATGGCGGCCACTTGGCGGCGGAGCGATTCCTGCACGGCGGCGCGGAATGCTTCGGGTTGGTCGGCCATCATCTTGAGTGACTCTTGGTAAGAGTACCCTACGGGATAGTAGCCGCCGGCCCAGGGGTTGTGGAGCGAGGTTTGGTCGGAGCCGAGGTCCACGTGCACGCCGCGGGCGGCGAGGCGTTCCCACAGGTCCACGATGTTGCCTTGGAAAGCGAGCGACACGGCTTCGCGGGCTTGCTGCGCGGCGATGGCGCGGTCGATAACTTCGTCCACATCGGTGTGCACTTCGTCCACCCAACCTTGCGCGTGGCGCTTCTCTACGGCGGCGGGGTTGATTTCAGCCACGATGCTCACCACGCCGGAGATTTTGGCGGCTTTGGGTTGAGCGCCCGACATGCCGCCGAGGCCGGCCGACACGAAGAGCAGGCCGCTGACGTCGCCATCGGGGCGGATGGCGCGGGCAGCGTTGAGCACGGTGATGGTGGTGCCGTGCACGATGCCTTGCGGGCCGATGTACATGTACGAGCCGGCGGTCATTTGGCCGTATTGCGACACGCCCAAGGCGTTGAAGCGTTCCCAGTCGTCGGGCTTGGAGTAGTTAGGAATGACCATGCCGTTGGTCACCACCACGCGGGGTGCGTCGGGGTGCGAGGGGAACAGGCCGAGCGGGTGACCGGAGTACATTACCAAGGTCTGCTCGTCGGTCATCTCGCTGAGGTACTTCATCGCCAAGCGGTATTGGGCCCAGTTCTGGAACACGGCGCCGTTGCCGCCATAGGTGATCAGCTCGTGGGGGTGCTGAGCCACCGCCGGGTCGAGGTTGTTCTGAATCATCATCATGATGGCGGCTGCTTGGCGCGAGCGGGCGGGGTACTGCTCGATGGGGCGAGCATACATGGGGTAGGTGGGGCGCAGACGATACATATATATACGTCCGTAGCGATGCAGCTCGTCGGCGAATTCCGGCGCAAGCAGCGCGTGCTGCTCGGCAGGGAAGTAGCGCAGGGCATTGCGCAGGGCTAATTGCTTTTGCTCCTTGGTGAGGATATCTTTGCGACGCGGCGCATGATTCACCGCGGGATCGTATGGCTGTGGTTCTGGCAGCACGGCGGGGATGCCGCCGCGCAGGTCGTTTTGGAATTCTTCGAGGGTCATGGTTATGATTATTTGTCGATGATGTTATTGACGATTTCGAGGATTTGGGCACGGCGTTCAGCGGCTTTGGCCACCAGCGCGGCGGCGTCGGCGAGCATCTGATGCACCTCGGGACGATGGCGCACGTCGGCGGCGTTGATGCGCACGTTCAATCCGGCACCCACCACGGCGGCTTCGGCGGCGAGGGCGCCCACGCCGGCATCGCTCACGGAGTTGGGGTTGCCTTGCTCGGCCACGTACTGCAGCAGGTCGAAGCAGTCGTAGGCGCGTTGCATGGTGGCGAAGGGCACATCGATGGCGTGCACGGTGGCAGCTTCCAGCGCGGCTTTGCGGGCAGCTTGCTCGGCCTCGGTCTTCTTGGGCATTTGGATGGCGGCCATGATGCCGTTGAAGGCTTCGGTGTCTTCATCTACCAGGTGGATGAGGGCGTCTTGCAGGCGACGGCCTTCGTCGGCCTTGTCGGAGAACTCTTCCCAGCGGTCGTCCCAGCCGGCTTTGTGCGACGACAGGTTGGCCACCATGGTGCCTAAGGCTGCGGCCAGCGCGCCCATGTAGGCGGAGATGGAGCCGCCGCCGGGAGCGGGCGATTCGGAGGCGGTTTCGTCGGCGAAAGCGCGGCAGGTGAGGTCCACCAGCTTGCGGGAGCTGTCGTCGGCTTCGAGCAGGTACTCGATCACCTTCTCTTCAGGCTTGAACGGGCGGAGTTCGTCCAAGCCCATCGACTTGATGGCGATGCGGATGATTTCGCTCTCGGGCAGACCGGTGGAGCGCTGCTGTTTGTGCAGGAAGTAGCGACCGGCGTCGATAAGGGTGCGCTTCGGCACGAGGCCCACAATCTCGGTGCCGGTGACGCGGATGCCGCGGGCGGCGGCTGCTCGGGTCACTTCATCGAAGGCCACGTGCAGCGGGGTCACGCCGATGTTGGTGATGTTCATCGACACCTGTGCGATGCCGTATTCGTCGATAAACCAGCCGATTGCCTTGGTGGCTTTGAGCGTGCCGGGCTGCATCAGCGGTTTGCCGTTTTCATCTTTGAGGGGCTTGCCGGTGACTTTGCCACCTTCGCGCATGGGGCGTCCTTTTTCGCGCACGTCGAAAGCGATGGCGTTGGCGCGGCGGGTGGAGGTGGTGTTGAGGTTGAAGTTCACGGCCACTAAGAAGTCGCGGGCGCCGATGGTGGTGGCGCCGGAGCGGGCGGCGGCTTCGTCGTAGGGACGGTCGCCGAAATCGGGGCCCTTACCGGGCACGTTCATCTTCTCCGGCAGCGCTTCGTATTCTCCGGCGCGGCACACGGCCAAGTTGCGGCGCTCCGGGGGGAAGGCGGCGGCTTCGTAGCCGTAAGTGGGGATGTTGAGCTCGGGGGCCACGCGCTTGGCTAAGGCGCGAGCCAACTCGGCGCATTCTTCCAGAGTGATGCCGCTGATGGGGATGAGCGGGCACACGTCGGTGGCTCCCATTCGCGGGTGGGCGCCGTGGTGCTGGCGCATGTCGATAAGTTCGGCGGCGCGGGCTATCCCACGGAATGCAGCTTCCACCACTGCCTCCGGCTCGCCCACAAAGGTTACCACAGTGCGGTTGGTCGCTTCGCCCGGATCCACGTCGAGCAGGCGCACGCCTTCCACGGCGGTGATGGCATTGGTGATAGAGTCGATTACTTCGCGGTTGCGGCCTTCGCTGAAGTTAGGCACACATTCAATCAATCGTTTTTCCATGGGAATATCAGTTTTGTAGTGTTAGTGTAAGTTTTTTCGGTTTGCAGCAGGGAATCCCTACCAAACTGCAAAGTTACACTTTTTTCAAATTCCCACCGCATTTTTGCCGCGAAAAATCGCCTACTATGTTTAAAAACATAAAAGCGACCATGGCTAATTAGCCCAATTCACCCCCCAATCACGCCGATTCGCTATTTAGTCTAAATGTCGACCAAATAGCGAATCTACCGGCGGTAGCTCACGGCCAGGTGCAGATCGGCCCCGGCCACGCTCACGGTGGACACAGTGTCGCTCGGGCAGCGAGCGGTGAGCACTTGCACCACCACCGGCTCTTCCTCGTAGGGTGGCAGGGTGGGGCGCTCGCTCACCACGCGCACCCACTCCGGCGCGTCGGCTCTGAGCGCGATGCTGTCGGGCGAATCGTTGTAGATATGCACCACTTTTGCCGGCGCGTCGCCGCGGCGTAAATCGCTGAATATCAGTGAGTCGGCGCTGAGGTGGAGCGCTCCGAAGGAGTAGGGGAACGCTGATTGGATGGTGGTGTCGGAGGCCTTCACCGTGGCCTCGATTGTGATGGTGGACCGCCCGGCTGTGCTGGACACGTGCACCGTTTTCGACTGCCTTCCATACCGCCCCGCAGGGTTGAAACTCACCTCCACATAGGCTGAATCCCCCGGCAAAATGCTGCGACGGTCGTAGTCGGCAGCAGTGCACCCGCACGAACTGCGCACATTGGTAATAGCCAAGGCCGAGTCAGATGCATTGCGCACCCAAAACCGATGGCGCACACTCCCGCCATCGGCCGAAATCACACCGAAATCATGGCTCAACCCGGCCGCAAAAGCCGTCGCCACAGCCACACACATTATAAAAAAAGCAACTTTGCGCATAATCACCGCAAAGTTACAAAAAATCCGCAAAAAAACCAAGAAAGACCCCACAATGCGCCGCCGGCGCGGAGCCTTTTTGCACCTGCTCCGAGCTCTTGCTCGGGCCGCCCGCCGGTTAGCGGTGGAGGCGCAGGGCGGTGCGGGTGCCGCGGCGTTCGATGTACAGGCCGGGGGTGAGTTGGTCGGGGCGGATTTCGATGCCTTGGAGGGTGTAGTACCGGGTGGTGGTGGTCGTTTCGGCGGGGAGGCCGGGGACGTGGCTCACGGAGCTGTCGGTGTTGAAGGTGGCTTGCAGTTGTTGGGCATCGTAGGTCACGGTTTGGATGCCGTCGCTGTCGAGGGCGCTGACTTTCAGGCGGTTAGTGGCGGGCGCGGCGAGCAGGCTGCGGAAGTCTTCGGCCACGTAGAATTGGTAGGTGGGGGTGATGGTGATGGTGAAGGTTTCGAACTCCACGGAGGTGAGCACGGGAAGGCCATCCACGTAGGGCAGGTTCTCGATGTAGGTGGGGATGTAGATGTCGATGAAGCCGTCGGCGGGTTGGATGATGGCTTCGGGGTGGTTGTTGACGGTGACTTGGAAGTTGCTGTAGAGCGCGGCGGGGATGTCTTCGGGCACGGCCAAACGGAGGACGGCGCCGATGTCGCAGCGCGTGGCGTCGTCTTGGCGCGGGGTGCAGAGCAACATGTTGGCCGAGATGGAGTAGTCGTTGGCACCGAGGTTGGGCAGGGTGGTGCCTTCGAGGAGTTCGGGTTGGCGCTCGGTGCCGTTGATTACGGGCGAAATGGTGAGGCGGCCGTCGGTGAGGTACGGAAGCCCGGTGAACGAGGCCTCGACGTCATTAGCCTGTGTTTCAGCGATTTGCACGCCGTTGGCGCGGATGATGAAGCGCTCGACGGTGCTCTGACCGGAGTTGGCGAAGGTGCTGTGGATGTTGATGCTGTTGGCCGTGCCTTCGGTGGCGGCAAAGTCAATGGTGGAAAGCACCTTACTGTGGTCGATGCGGAAGGGTAAGTAGCTGATTTTCACCCCGGTGAACGATTCTGCTTTGGCGGCGGTGAACACTACGGCGTTGAGGGCGATGTCGCGCTCCGCCGGCACCGCTTTGCCCGCGGGTCCGGGGCCGG
>CAMGBT010000054.1 GCA_946011725.1 uncultured Bacteroidales bacterium
TGCAGCCGGAGAAGGCTTCTTCGCCAATCTTAGTTACGGAGTTGGGGATAGTCACAGAGGTTAAGCCGTCGCAGTAGTAGAAGGCATAGTCGCCAATCTCAGTTACTGAGTTGGGGATAGTCACCGAGGTTAAGCCGCTGCAGGTGGCGAAGGCGTAGTCGCCAATCTCAGTCACGGAGTTGGGGATAGTCACCGAGGTTAAACCGCTGCAGTAGCGGAAGGCTCCTTCGCCAATCTCAGTCACGGAGTTGGGGATAGTTACCGAGGTTAAGCCGCGGCAGTATTCGAAGGCGGAGTCACCAATCGAAGTTACAGAGTAGGTAGTGCCGCTGTAGGTGATTTGCGAGGGGATGGATACGAAGCCGGTGTATGAATTGCTTCCGGAGGTTACGCTGACGGAGGTGCCATCGGAGCTTTTAACGTAGTAAATGCCGTTGACCTCGAAGTCGTAGGCGGTGGCCGCAGTGGCCGTGAGTGCCATCAGCACGGCGATGAGCAGGCGCAGGATGGGTGGATGTTTCATTTGTCGAGTTCGTTTAATCTGGTTAAAGCCGGTAAGGTGCGCCGCCCAACACTTCGGGCAGCACACTGCACCAAGCCGTTGCAAATTTACACTATTTTTCTTTTCAAAACAAGTTTTTTCCGCAAAAAATTCCACCCGTTGTGCAGTTTTAACAAACAAACGAATGTCGAAATAACGAAATTTTTCAACGTAAATTTGTCTTTCACGCAGAAATTTTGCGAGCGGTTGGTAAAGACGATTCCCTACGATTATTTACATTGATACGTTGATGGGAGGGGGCGGAGAAGGGCTTGAGGTATGTGCTTTTGGGGTAGGAAGGGTGGAAAATCTGCGGTGGGTGAACAATTGATTTGGGCGGAGTGTTGGTTATGTGAGCGAAAATTGCTAACTTTGCAGTGCTTTTTTAGTATATACATAAATATTATTTAGATATGGCATTACAATGTGGCATCGTAGGGCTGCCGAATGTGGGCAAGTCCACTTTGTTCAACTGCTTAAGCAACGCTAAGGCGCAGTCGGCCAACTTCCCCTTCTGCACCATCGAGCCGAATGTGGGCGTGATTACCGTGCCCGATGACCGCCTCACCAAGTTGGTGGAGATGTGCAACCCCCGCTCGATTGTGCCCGCCACCGTGGAAATAGTTGACATCGCCGGTTTGGTGAAAGGCGCTTCCAAGGGCGAAGGCTTGGGCAATAAATTCTTGGCAAACATTCGCGAAACGGACGCAATTTTGCACGTATTGCGCTGTTTCGACGACGATAATATCACCCATGTGGACGGCTCGGTAGACCCCGTCCGCGACAAGGAAATCATCGAGTACGAGCTGACGCTCAAGGACTTGGAAACCGTGGAATCGCGCATAGCCAAAACACAGAAGCAGGCGCAAACCGGCGGCGACAAGGTGGCCAAGATGCAGTACGATGTGTTGTGTCGCATCAAGGACGCTCTCGACCAAGGCAAACCGGCTCGCTCGGTGGTGATTGACACCCCCGACGAGCAAAAATTTGCTCGCGAGCTGTTCTTGCTGACCTCCAAGCCGGTGCTGTACGTGTGCAACGTCGACGACGCTTCCGCCGCCTCTGGCAATGCCTACGTGGAGGCCGTGCGCCGCAGCATCGAGGGCACCGATTCGGGCCTGATGGTGGTGGCCGCTCAAACCGAGAGCGAAATTGCCGAACTCGACACTTGGGAAGAGCGCCAAGAGTTCCTGGCCGAAATCGGCTTGGAAGAATCGGGTGTATCTCGTTTGATTAGAGCTGCTTACGCCCTGCTCGACTTGCAAACATTCTTCACCGCCGGCGAGGACGAAGTGCGTGCATGGACCTTCCGCCGCGGCTCCAAAGCGCCCAAATGTGCCGGCATCATCCACACCGACTTCGAGAAGGGCTTCATCCGCGCCGAAGTCATCAAGTACGACGACTACGTGACCCTCGGCGGTGAAGCTGCCGTGCGCGATGCCGGCAAACTCGCGGTCGAAGGCAAGGAATATGTGGTGCAAGATGGCGACATCATGCACTTCCGCTTTAATGTGTAATTAACTATGAGTCACGGGATTAGCCCGTGACTCTTCAACTCGCTTTGATATGCAGGAAATCGGCCTTTCGCAGCAGCAGCAGATGCGTTTGCGTCTCAACCCCAAGCAAGTGCGCTTTGGGCGAGTGCTCGAAATGTCCGCACCGGAATTTGAGGACGAGGTGCGCCGCGCCATCGACGAGAATCCGGCATTGGAAGAGGTGCAACCCCCTGAAGCTGAGCTGCAAACCGATGAGGCCGGGCAGGAGTTTAATGAGTCGGCCGAAGACCTCCAACGGGCTGATTTCGCCAACGATGACGAGATACCGTCGTACCGGCTCAACACCCCGTCCGACCCCAATTACGAGTACCGCGAGCCCACGGCCGTGGACGAAAACGTCAGCGCCGACGAGTTGCTGATGGCACAGCTCACTGACTTCGAACTGTCTGATAATCAGCGCGAAATCACTCGCTACGTAATTGGCAACCTCGACAGCAACGGCTACCTGACCCGCTCGGCCGAGGAAATCGCCGACGACATAGCCATGGGTGCCGGAATGTACGTGGACGTGGCGCAAGTCAACCGCGCCATCGACCTGGTGCGCTCGCTCGACCCCGCCGGAATCGGCGCACGCGACCTGCGCGACTGTTTGCTGCTCCAACTTCAACGATTAGAGCCTGTAAATGAGGCGATTAGCCGCGCTACCGAGATAGTGCGCGACCGCTTTGACCTGTTCTCGCGCAAGCGGTTCGACAAAATCAAGGAAGTGATGCAGCTTTCCGATGAGCAATTCGCTGATTCTCTGCGAGTTATTACTTCGCTCAACCCCAAACCGGCTTCCTCGCTTGAGACCGTTGACAGCGACGACCGCCTGCGACATATCGTGCCCGACTACAATGTCGACGTCACCGACGACGGCCAAGTCATCGTGCAATTGGCCGGCCGCGTGCCCGAACTCGCTATCGAACAGTCGTTTAACATCTCCGACGACCCCTCCGCCGCCACCTCGCGGCGCGAGCGCGAAGCCGCCGCTTTCATCCGGGCGCGCCGCGACGAAGCGGCCGAGTTTATCGACATGGCGCACCGCCGTTCCAACACCTTAATGGCTGTGATTGAGGCGATTATCCGCCTTCAGCCGGAGTTCTTCCGCAGCTTCGACCGCGCCGATCTCCGCCCGATGGTGTTGCGCAACATCCAAGAGCTTACCGGCCTGGATCTCAGCGTGATATCGCGCGCCACCGCCTCGAAATATATGATGACGCCGCAGGGCATGTTCGCCCTTAAATCGCTCTTCAGCGAGGGCGTGGGCGACGATGGCGCCACCTCCTCTCACGCCATCGAACAAGCCATCCGCGCCATTATCGCTGCCGAAGATTCTGCCAACCCGCTGTCGGATGCCGACATCTGTAAACAGCTGAAAGACAAGGGAATGGACGTGGCACGTCGCACTGTGGCCAAATACCGCGAGCGGTTAGGCTTCCCGATAGCCCGTTTGCGACGCAACTAACTGATTATCCGTTAATTATATCTATAAAAATGGAACAAACAGAATCCTCCGCCACCACCTACTCGCGCCGCCACTGGGCGCAGATTGTCAGCGACATCTGCTCGCCGCTGTTGGTGCCCACTTACGGCACCGCATTGGCCATGTGGTTCACCGACTTGCGTGCCGTGCCGGAGGTTTATCGCCTGATAGTCACCGCAATAGTGGCTTTCATCACCGCCGGCATCCCGCTGGCCACCGTGTTGGTGTTGCTGCGCCGCGGCCGCGTTTCCGACATGCCCATCACCAAGCGCAGCGAGCGCATCACCCCCATGTGGGTGGCGTCGATATGCTACGTGGGCACCTCCTTCATCTTGGGCGTGTTCGGCTGCCCGCAGTGGCTCCGCCTGTTCATGGTCGGCGCCGGTGTCGCCACCGCTATTGCCCTGATTATCACCATTTTCTGGAAAATCAGCGCCCACACCACCGGCATGGGCGGCCTGCTGGCATTGGAGCTGTGGACCACCCTTAACGGCACTGAACACTTCACCGGAATGGTGCTCCTTTCCGTGGTCATTCTCCTGAGCGGATTAGTGGCCACCGCCCGTCAGCGCCTCGAGCGCCACACCTTCGGCCAGGTAATGGCCGGACTGCTGCTCGGTTTCGCCGTATGCTTCTTAACCGTAACTTTATTCGCTTAATAATCAATACAATATGACTCCGCAAGTATCAATTATAATGGGCTCAACTTCCGACCTGCCCATTCTCCGCAAAGCCGCCGATTTCCTCGAGCAAATGCAGGTGCCGTTCGAACTGTTGGCCCTCAGCGCCCACCGCACTCCCGCCGCCGTGGAAAAGTTCGCCACCGAGGCGCAAGACCGTGGTATTAAGGTGATTATCGCCGCCGCCGGCATGGCTGCCGCCCTTCCCGGTGTGATTGCCGCCCTCACTCCGCTGCCCGTAATCGGCTTGCCCATCGACTCTACTCTGCAAGGCCAGGACGCGTTGCTGTCTATCGTGATGATGCCGCCGGGCATCCCCGTGGCCACCGTCGGCATCAATGCCGGCATGAACGCCGCCGTGTTGGCCGTGCGCATCCTCTCGCTCACAGACGCAGACCTTGCCGCCCGCTACAAAGCCTGGACCGAAGGCCTTAACCAAAAGATTCTCAAGGCCAACGCCGACTTGGCACAAATCTCCGATTACAAGTTCAAAACCAATTGATTATGCGCGCTATCGACTATCAACGGCGCCTCACTTCCATCGTGAGGATTGGCCATATTGCCATCGGCGGCGACAATCCCATTGCCGTGCAGTCGATGACCAACACCCCCACGCTCGACACCGAAGCCTCTGCCGCTCAGTGTCTTAGCATAGCGCGCGCCGGCGCCGACATCGTGCGCCTCACCGCGCAAACCTCCAAGCACGCCGCCAACTTGGCCCCCATCCGCCGGGCCGTGCGCCAAGCCGGTTGCGACATCCCGCTCGTGGCCGACATCCATTTCAACCCCGATGCCGCCTTCACCGCCGCCGAAATCGTGGAGAAAGTGCGCATCAATCCGGGCAATTTCGTCGACCCCGGTCGCACTTTCAAGAAGCTCGAATTTACCGACGAAGAATATGCCGCCGAAATCGAACGCATCCGCCAAAAGCTTGTGCCACTGCTACTTATCTGCCGCGAGCATCACACCGCGCTGCGCATTGGCGTGAACCACGGCTCGCTCTCCGACCGCATCATGAGCCGCTATGGCGATACCCCCGCCGGCATGGTGGAGAGCGCTATGGAGTTCCTGCGCATCTGCGTGGCAGAGCGCTTTAACGACGTGGTAATCAGCATAAAAGCCTCGAATGTGGTGGTGATGACCACCACCGTGCGCCTGTTGGTCGAGGCCATGGCCAAAGAAAACATGGCGTTCCCTCTCCACTTGGGTGTCACCGAGGCCGGCGACGGCGAGGATGCACGCGTGAAGTCAGCTGTGGGTATCGGCTCGCTGTTGGCCGACGGCATCGGCGACACCATCCGTGTTTCGCTCAGCGAAGTCCCTGAAAATGAGATACCTGTGGCGCAGCAACTGCTTGCCCACATCGCCACCCGCGCCCAAAATCCTATCGGCAGCGATGCCGAAGCGGAGGTGGTAGCCGCCTCGTGCGGTGTGCCGCAAGTCATCGGCCTCGATTGCAACGAAGCGCCCGCCGACTGCGTGCACATCGCCGTCGGGCATCCCAACGCTATCGGGCGAGCTCGTGCCGCCATCGCCCAAGCATCGAAGGGCAAACCGTTGGCAGTGAGTGTGTTATATCCGTCGGATATGACCGACGACCAAGTCACCATCGCCGCTTCGGTCGACCTCGGGGCATTGCTGTTGGAACGTGCCGATATCAAGGCCGTCGAAATTGACGCTCCGCAGCTGTCGCTTGAACGTCGCAACTCGTTGGCGCTCAGCATTTTGCAAGCCACGCGCCGCCGCATGTCGAAGACGGAATACATCGCCTGCCCCAGTTGCGGTCGCACCCTGTTCGACCTGCAAAAAACGCTGGCGCAAGTCAAAGCGGCCACTGCCTCGCAGCCCTCGCTCAAAATCGGCGTGATGGGCTGCATTGTCAACGGTCCCGGCGAAATGGCCGACGCAGACTATGGCTACGTGGGCGCCGGTCCGGGCCGCGTGAGCATCTACCGCGGCAAGGAGTGCGTCATCAAAAACATCCCCGCCGACGAGGCGTTGCCGCGTATGATTGAACTGATTAAGGCTGATGGCCGCTGGTGCGATGAGGCTTAGTAATCAGGGAGTTACCACGCGCGTGACCGCTGCCAGGCTCACGCTGCTGCACACGCCCGCGCCGCGTTCGGCCGTGGGCTACGTGGGTGTGGCCGTGCGCGTGGGCGCTCGCGACGAGGCTCCCGACGACTTCGGCCTCGCCCACTTCGTGGAGCACACTATCTTCAAGGGCACGCTCCGCCGTCGCGCCTGGCACATCATCAACCGCATGGAGGCCGTGGGCGGCGAGCTCAACGCCTACACCACCAAGGAGGAGACCGTGATTTACAGCGCGTTCCCCGGCAACAATCCGCGTCGCGCCGCCGAACTCATCGCCGACCTCGTGGCCAATTCGCAGTTCCCCGCGGCTGAATTGGATAAGGAGCGCGAGGTGGTGGCTGACGAAATCGATTCCTACCTTGACACGCCCTCCGAGGCCGTCTACGACGACTTCGAAGACCTAATGTTCGCCGGTAGTTCGTTGGGTCACAACATATTAGGCACGCGCCAAGCCCTCGAGGGGTTTGACTCTGACCACTGCCGCCGCTACCTGCACCGCTGGTATGTGCCGCGGAATATGGTGGTGTTTTATGCCGGCAGCATGAGCGCCGAGCGCGTCTTCGCCATCCTCGAGCAGGCATTCGCTCAGGTGGACGGCGCCGCGCCGCAGCGCCCCGCGCAGTCCGTGCCGGACTATCGCCCATTCGAGGTGCACAAACCGATCGACAGCCACCAAGCGCACACCATCATGGGCGCTCGCGTGGGCGCTATCGGCAACCCCGATGGCGACGCTACCGCTCTGTTAACCAATATCTTAGGCGGCCCGGGCATGAACTCGTTGCTTAACGTGTCGCTGCGCGAACACCGCGGATTGGTCTACAACGTGGAGGCCTCCACCGGCATCTTCTCCGACTGCGGCGCCCTGGCCATCTACTATGGCTGCGACCCCGACGACAACCTCCGCTGCGCCGATTTGGTGCGCCGCACCATCGAAGACGTGGCCAACGGCCTCATCTCCCCGCGCCGCCTCGAAATGGCTAAAAAACAGTACCTTGGCCAAATCGTGGTGGCCAACGAGAACCTCGAAAGCCGCGTTCTCACCAACGCCCGCGGCCAGTTGCTGTTAGGCCATGTGCGCACCACCCGCCAAGCTCTCGACCGCATCCAAGCCATCACCGCCGCCGACATCTCCCGCCTCGCCGCCACCCTCTTGCCCCTGAGCCGCCTCACCCTCGGCCCGCAGTAACCTTGTGCCGAGCGAAAACCTTCTGATAATAACCAAAAACTGCGAGAAAATAGCAGCTCTACTGACAAAAAGTGTGCATAGACACACTTTTTGTCAGTAGAATTTATAATTCCAAGGAATTTTCTTTGAGCAAAAAGTCGTAGATGCTCATTATCGTAATGCCTGATTCGTTGTGGAGGATGGGAGTGTATTCTCCTACGATGATAATTTTTTTGAAGGAGTCAGTGATGTTAAGCAATGAGGCTTCTTCCTGCTGAAGTTTTTCTTCGTCAGGTATTCGATATGCCGATTGAATGTAATATCTTTTGCTGCCTTGGTTGCATACAAAATCCACTTCAAGATACTGACGACTACGCGAGCCGTCGCTATCCTTTGAGTACTTCTGCACCACTCCAACATCCACGCTAAAACCTCTTGCAGTCAGCTCGTTATATATTACGTTTTCCAAGAGATGGGTGTATTCTACTTGACGAAAGTTCAGGCGACAGTTTCTAAGTCCGCAGTCGCTGAAGTAGTATTTGTACGGGCTGTCGATATAGCGTTTGCCCTTGATATCGTAGCGGGTAGCTTTCTCCATCAAGAACGAATCGCAGATGTATTCGATATAGTTAGCGATGGTGGCGCGGCTAACCTTCTCGTGCTTGACAGATTCAAAGGTGTTGGCTAATTTTGTGGCATTGGTCAGCCCACCGATCGACGATGCCAAAATGTTTAGAAGTTCGTCTAAGACTTCCTTGTTGCGGATATTGTTCCTTACCACTATATCGCTGATATAAGTGTTGGCAAAAAGGGCTTCCAGTAACTCAATCTTCTCATCATGAGAGCTTTTAAGCACAACTTGTGGCAGACCACCATATATCATGTAATCGCGTAGAGCCTCAGTCTTATCGCGAGTTGAAATGCTATAGTATTCGCTGAATGAAAGTGGATGTAATCTTACTTCCTCGCCACGGCCGGCAAACTCGGTCCGTACTTGTTTGGAGAGGAATCGGGCATTGCTACCGGTGACGTAAACATCTGCATTTTTCATGTTCAGATAGCTGTTCAGCACGTCTTCAAACTCCGGCACTAACTGCACTTCGTCAATCATGATGTAGTGCATTTTCTCGTCGGTTAGCTTTGAGTCGATGAAAGCCAACAGGGCATCCGGATCGCGTAGGGCCATATTTCGGCGATCCTCAAGGTTGATTTTTATGATGTGATTGTCATCAACTCCGTGCTCTTTTAGCCAGTTTGCGAATAATACGGATAGTAGGTATGACTTCCCGCACCGACGAATGCCGGTGACAATCTTTATCAAGCCGTTATGGCGCAGCGAGATAAGCCGATTTAGGTATTTTGGTCTATTTATTATCATGCTATTGACAAAAAGTGTGTCTGAGCACACTTTCTGTCAGCGCAAAGGTATAAATTTAAATTTAAACCACCAAATTTTTGCGAAAAATTCTAATAAATTGGCTAAATTTACTGCTCTACTGACAAAAAGTGTGCACAGACACACTTTTTGTCAGTAGAGCGTGTGGTTATTACAGATTAAGGATGCTGGTGACGGAGCGGCGGCTGTGCCAGTAGATGGCGGCGCGGATTTGGGTGGCGTCGGCGGGGGTGATCGGTTCGCTGTACAGGGGGGAGTCCATGGTGGGCTCGCTGCCGTCGAGGGTGTAGCGCACTTGGACGCCGGCTTCGTCAGGGTAGGGGGTGTTCATTTCCACACGCCCGTCGGCGCTGAGCTTGATGCCCGGTTGGCGCAGGTGGATGTAGCTGCCAAAGGCGAGCCACCGGGGCATCTCGCGTTGGCTTATCACGGCGTTGAAGTCGGCGTCGCTGTAGGTGGGTTGCGCGTTCCACGCCCGCTCGGCCATGCCGAGCATTTTCGGCAGCAGGTAGGCTTCAATCATGCGACCCGAGCGCACTGTTTCGGCAAACAGGTGGCCGCTGATTCCCAGCACGTTAGCGAAGTGGGCGCTGTCCACCGGGCACAGTTCGTAGGGGTAGCCGTGCAGCGCGTCGAACTCGTCCACGGTGCCGCCCCAGGTCAGGCCGCGTTCGCACGGGTGCGAGCTGTAGCACATGTCCAAGTAGAAGTGGTTGACGATGCTCAGCACCGTGGGGTAGTCGGCCAGAGCGGTCTGCGCTATGATGGCGGAGTTGTTGTCGGGATTGCGCCAGCAGTTGATACTGAACGTGTTAGGCCTTACAAGCTCGTTGAAATCCGCCTCATTGCGCATCGAGATTTCCTGCCAGCCGCTCACTTTCACGCCCATGGCGGCAAAGTTGGCGGTCAGCTCTTTGACGAAGATGTAATGCAAGTCGCGGTAGTTGGTGATGCCGCGTTGGGCCATGTATGCGTTGGCGGCGGGCGAACCGGTCCACGCGCCCATGGCCACTTCATCGCCGCCGATGTGCATTGCCGGCATGGGTACGCCGGCCTCGTCGTACATGGCTTTGATTCGGGCAGTTACGTCGGTCATGAAGCGCAAGGGCCCGGGCAGGGCCGGGTTCATCACGTTGTCGCCAAACCACTGCGCCGACACATAGCGCGAGGTGTCCTGCGGGTCGATCAGGCGGTAGTAATCATTGCCGGTAAGGCGGAAGCGATGCTCCATCGCCACGATGGCCGCACGAGCGTGGCCGGGTGATTCAATCTCCGGTAGCACGCTGATGCCCAACGAGTTAGCATACTTCAATAGACCGATGAACTCGCTGCGCGTGTAGAAGCCGTTCGACGAGTTCACCGCGTTCACATCGCCCGTGCCGGTGAATAGTTGCGCCAAGTGGTCGCTTTCATCGAGGGTGTATCCGCGGCGACCGGCCACCTCGGTCAGCTCCGGGAAGTCGGGAATCTCCAACCGCCACGCTTCATCGTCGGCAAAGTGGAAGTGCAACACGTTGAACCCATACCGCGCCATCAGCTGCAGAATGCGTTGCATCTCGCCGATTGGCTGGAAGTTACGTGCAATATCTATCATCACGGCGCGGTAACCGAAATCGGGGTAATCCTCTATGACGGCCTCCGGCACGTTGGTGGCCGTGAACAAGTTGAGCGGCTCCAACCGCCGCATCACCGCGGCCGAATCCGCCGCAGCCGCTTCCACGGTCACTTTGCCATTGCGCACAGTGGCGCGCCACCATTGCGCCCGCGGCGATTCCACCGCGCGAAATTCTATCGTGCTGATTTTCTGGGAAGTAGCACCGGTGAGCGTCACGCTCTTGTACGACGGTATCACTGAGTAAAACTCGCACTTTCCGCCTTGCAACTCGGCATTGCGAGCGAATACCGCATCGCCGTATGGCATCAAATCGGTGCCGTCGGCCAACTGCCACTGCTCCGGTCGCTCGATGATGGAGCGGGCGGTGAAATCCACCTCCTCGGTGGTGCCGTCGCTGTTGACCACGTGGAAGCCGTCGGGCACGTAAGCCGCGTTGCGCAGGTATCCGGATGTGCGAATGTCCACCACCACGCGGCCGCCGCGGGCAAATTCCGGCGAAGTGAGCAGATAATACCCGGGGATGACCTCAAAGAGCGAATCGGGGGCGTTGACCGCAGCGCGTTTGCGATGGAAAGTGTTGAATCCCAAGTATTTAAAGCCGTGGTCGGCGTCGATGGTGAGGCGCTCGGTGTAGGTGGGCCGGCCTTGCTCGTCGACGGTGTTGCCAAGCGTTTCCCACTGAACCGCCACACGCGCCTGGGCCGCAAAGCTTGCCAAGATTACAGACAAAAGGATAGTTAGTTGTTTCATTTGTATTATACGTTAGGTATCAGTCACAAAGGTAAGCAATATTTTCCACTCCCCCAACTTTTTGCCCGAAAATCGTGGCAGGTGGGCTCAAACGAACAAGCGAAGGAACGAATTTACGAATTTCTCAACCATAGAATTCGTTATTTCGTTCCTTCGTTTATTCGTTAAGCCCCGCACGAGGCTGTGGCGCTATCGCATCTCAATGATGGCCGCGCCGCAGCTGTAGCCGCCGCCGAACACGGTCATGCCGATGCGCTCGCCGGCGGCGAACGTGTCGCGGCGTTGCGCGAACACTAATGCCACGCCGGCGCTGCCGGTGTTGCCGAGCTCTTCGATGTTGTTCTCGAAGCGGTCCAGAGGCAACTCGAGTTGGTGGGCCACGTTGGCCACGATGCGGAGGTTGGCTTGGTGGCAGATGAGGTGGTCAAGTTCGGCCGGTTTCACTCCGCCGATGGCCTCGCCGGCTTTGTCGAGGGCGCTGATCATGTAGTTGCAAGCGTTAAGGAACACGTCCTTGCCGAATGGCATGGTGATGCCGCCATCTTTGGGACGGAGCTGCACGCCTTCGGGACCTTTCGACACATTGCCCAAACCGCAGGTGTAGATCGAAGTGATCTGCGGCTCGTGGTCGCCGCAGGGGTCTTTCGACAGGAAGTATGCCACGGCGGCATCGCCCCAAAGGTGGCCGCACACCTTATCGGTTTCGTTGGCATAGTAAGAATTGCACTCCGAACAGATGAGCAGCGCCTTGGATGCCTTGCCCAGAGCGAAGTAGGCTTCAACCAGCTCCAAACCGTTGACAAACGACGAGCAGGCCGATGACAGGTACACCGCCTTGGCGCCGTCGATGCCGAACTCGCGCTGGGCTATGTGGGCCAGAGTGGCCACGGTGTCGCAAGCCGAATAGGCGGCCGACACTATCAGGTCCACGTCTTTCACGTCGTAGGGCAGCGAAGGCAGAGCATTGCGGATGGCGTCGAGACCCATGCTGTTATGGCCCTCACCCTCAGCCACATGCGAGCGAGTGCGAATACCCGTGCGACGCACAATCCATTCATCCGTGAGCCCATTCAAAGGCAAAAAGTGAGCATTATCAATGCGCAAAGAAGGGATGTAAAACCCCGTAGCGTTTATGTACATTGGTATATAGTTTCGTTTTGGTTAATTTCACAATAAAACACCTCCGACAGAGTCGGCAAGTGCACAATCCAACAAAATTTGTGCAAAGTTAGCAAAAAAATCCCACATACCAAAATAAATCCCCGCCCTCGCCCCAAATTTCCCAAAACCTCCAACAAAACCGCCACCCCTCGCCCCAAAGCTCTTTAGACGATTCCAAACGATTCTTTTACGATGGCCATCCGGAAAAGGGGAAACGAACACGAATCACACGAATCCATACGAATCTTTTTTGTACCTGCTCAGCTATGCGCCTAACGTAGAACGTAAACGTAAAAACGTATCTTTTTTTCGAGTGTGATAATAGAAAATTTCACGTTTTACGTCTACGTTTTTACGTTTATATTTCGTAACTGCCAAGCACTTACGATTTTTTTGATGATTCGTGGAGATTCGGGGGATTCGTGTTCGTTTTCTTGACCTCTCCGAATAAATCTGCAAAATCTGCGTGAGATAACACAGCGGGCGCGACCCGGAGGCCGCGCCCGCTTATATCAAGGGAGAACGTGTGTTACTTCACCACTACTTTGGTGACTTTGGTGCCTTGGCGCACGAAGTAGACGCCCGGCACGAGGTTGTGCAGGCTGGTGTCAATCTTCACGCCGGCGGCGTTGTAGACCTCGATGTCGGCAGTGCCGTCAACGGTCACGTCTTCGATGCCGGTGTTCATTTTCACCTCTACATCGGCGGTGGCCATGGCATTGCCATCGGCGCTGATGACGGTGATGGTGGCAAAGCCTTCAGCCACACCGGTCACTAAACCGTTCTCGTCGACGGTGGCCACTGTTTCATCAGATGATGACCAAACGATGGTGGGATCTGTGACGTTGGCCGGGAGAATTTCGGCGGTGAGTTGGAAGGTGTCGCCGACAGCGAGCACAAACTCATTGCAGTTGAGCAGAATCTCAGCTACCAACACCGCGTCCATTTCGCTCATGTAGAAGAACTCTTTCCATTGGTCGGCGGCCATGTATTCGTCGGTACTGGTGGCGGGGATGTAGAGCGTGCACTCCCACTTGTTGATGTCGTCAAGGGCTTGGTCGCCACAGGTGGGCGGAACCATTGAGTAGGAGTAGTAGCTGGTCAGACCGGTGCAGTCGGAGAACGCCTCCTGACCGATGCTCTCAACCTCGTAGCCGGCGGAGAAGTACTCCATCGACGAGCAACCCGAGAACGCCCACTTGCCAATGGTCTTCACACCATTGCCAATCTTCAAAGTCTGCAAGTTTGTGCAGCCATAGAACTCGTTATCATAAATCTGCGTCTCTGCATCAGTAATCTCAACAGCGCGCAGAGAAGTATTGCGATAGAACGGCGAATAACCGGCATCGGAGGCAGTATAATATCTCAGCTTGCGCCCAATATACACTTCATCCAACGGACAATCCGCAAACAGCGGCGACGATCCATTCGCACCAAGAAGAAAGGCACCAGCACGTCTATTTACCCGAATATCAGTAACGGTGGCTTGGTCAGTGCCGGAACTAACTGCAGAATATTTCCTGTATAAAAGGTAGAGCGTAACAGAGCCGGCTTCGGTAAACTCTTTGCGATAAGAGCCGGAGTTGGTGCCGCTCTCTTCCACAATTATAGTACCATTCAATTTAATCGTCAAGAAGTCGTAGTTGGCGCTGCTTACCGAGTAGTTGAAAGTGAGCACATCGCCAACTGCAGCTGTGAATGAGTATTCTTGATAAGAAGTTGAATAATTATCGTGATTGGTTGAGGTCCAGTCATCGAAGGATAATTCTTGCGGCTCGTCTTCCGAAGTTTCAGTTTCTTCCGCATCTTCGATGGTGAGGTCGCTCAACGCAGTGCAGCCGCTAAAGGCATAGTCAGCGACCCAAACCACATTGTTCGGAATTGTGAGCGATGGCATCGATGAGCAACCATAGAACACGCGTTGCGGCAGGTAAGTCACGCCCTTACCGATGCTGACATTCTCAAGCGCAACGCAACCCTCAAAAGCGGAAGCACCGATAGATGTTACCGCGTCCGGAATCACAACCTCGCCCAAAGCCGAGCAATTATTGAAAGCATTCTCACCGATACCGGTAACTTCCTCGCCCAAAGTGGCAGTAGCCAACGAAGAACAACCGCTAAAGGCCGAAGCACCAACTGCGCCATTGTTGGAAATTGAAGCAGTTTGCAAAGCGGTACAGCCGCTGAAAGCGCTGTTGCCAATAATACCTTGGTTAGAGATGGTGGCCGATTGCAAAGCTGTACAGTTTTGGAATGCATTATAATCGATATGGCCTTGATTTGATATGGTAGCCGTCTGCAGAGCAGTGCAGCCGCTGAAAGCGCACTCTCCAACAAAACCTTTATTAGCAACTGTTACATTTTGAAGTTTGCTGCCTTTGAAAGCATACGGCCAAAGGTTGCCCTTGTTGGCGATTGTGAGGTTCGCTATGCTACCGGTGTTTTGGAATGCATACTTAAGCACATTACCTTCATTCGTAAGGGTAAGCTCTTGCAAGTTGGTGCAGCCATAGAAAGCATACTCACCGACCGAGCCGACATTGCTGACTGCGGCCGATTGCAAAGCTGTACAGTCTTGGAATGCAGAATTACCGATTGAACCATTATGCGATATTGATGCACTTTCTATATATGGGTTACCAATATGCGAGTATGGCTTTACTGTAACTACAGTCATAGAAACGCCTTTATTGGTAACTGTCTCAGCTATAGTAATGTCTTTATCATCCGGCGAATAAGTGCAGTCGACAACATCGCAAGTGCGTTCGGAGGGACTAACGGGCACATAAACAGTGCCATCAACAGTAAACATCGAACTAAGGAATTGATACTTAGTTTGATTACGGAACGAGTATTGGTCATTGGCCACATAATGCACGGTAGCTGAAACATCACTGCTACCACTCGGCGGAGTGTTCGGTAACCAAAAAGCCTTTTGAATACTACAATCGGAAAAAGCACCGCTATCAATACTTGTTAACCCGGCACCAAACACAACAGATTTTAATCCTTTGCAGTAGGCAAAGGCATTAGCGCCAATCGAAGTGACGGATTTAGGAATACGTATTGAAAGCAGATTATTTGGGACATAATATAGCTTTGTTAAATCAGAACTAAAAATTGTTCCATCATCTTGAATCACACCATCGGAAGGATATGCAATCGCTGCTACATTGCTCTCAAATGGATTACTCAAGTGATCCGGATAAGCAGCTTTCTTCAAGCCGCTGCATCCGGCGAAGGCGTGCCAACCAATCTCAGTTATGAAGTTGGGGATAGACACTGAGGTTAATCCGCTGCAGCCGTAGAAGGCGTAGTTGCCAATCGAAGTTACGGTGTTGGGAAATGAAAAATCAGTAACCGTTAATGGAACAAAATATAGCTTGGTTTTGTCCGCGTTATAGATAGCCCCATCTGCTTCAATAATACCATCATAAGGATAAGCAATCGCTTCACCTTTTTTAAAAGGATTTCTCAAATGATTCGGGTATGCAGACTTTACCAAGCCGCTACAGTCTTCGAAGGCATAGTTGCCAATCGCAGTCACGGAGTTGGGGATAGTCACTGAGGTTAAGCCGCTGCAGCCGTAGACCGCGTAGCTGCCAATCGAAGTTACGGTGTTGGGAATTGAAAAATCAGTAACTTCAAGTGGCACATAATATAGGGCGGTTTTGTCGGCATTATATATTGTGCCATCTTCTTGTATCACACCATCTGAAGGATAAGAGACAGCTACACCATCACTGAAAGGATTACTAAAACGCTTCGGGTATGCCGACTTTACTAATCCGCTGCAGCCGTTGAAGGCTCCGCTGCCAATCGAAGTTACGGAGTTGGGGATAGTCACCGAGGTTAAG
>CAMGBT010000055.1 GCA_946011725.1 uncultured Bacteroidales bacterium
TTATTTCGTACTTCGTTTCTTCGTTTAACCCCACGACTGCACCTTAAATGAAAGAGCCGCATCCTCCCCTAAAAATTCCCAAAAAATTTGCGCTTTCCGGTTGCCAATCTCGCGGAAAATTTGTAACTTTGTAAGGTAATTCGTTTGATATGGAAAATTTACCCCAAGACCCATATATGCTGCTGAGCGTGGTGAATATGAAGCTGCGCGATGAATACTCCTCGCTTGATGCCCTTTGCGAGGACTTAAATGTTGATCGTCAGGCGCTTTGCGACAAGTTGGCCGCCGCCGGATTTGAGTATCTACCCGCCCAAAACCGTTTTGCATGAGTTGCGCCGAGTATCTCAACGACCTCAACGTGCAGCAACGCGCCGCCGTGGAGTACATCTCCGGCCCGGAGCTGGTGATTGCCGGCGCCGGATCCGGCAAAACCCGCGTGCTCACATACAAAATAGTGCACCTGCTGGCCCAACACTTCGAACCGGGCCGCATCATGGCGCTCACCTTCACCAACAAAGCCGCCAAAGAGATGCGCGAGCGCGTTGAAGTCCTCACCGGCTCCACCACCGCTCGCCGCCTGTGGATGGGCACTTTCCACAGCATCTTCTCCCGCATCCTCCGCCGAAATGCCGAGCTCATCGGATACAATGCCAACTACACCATCTACGACCAAACCGACGCTCGCAATGCCGTCAAAATGATAATCCGCGACCTCGAATTGGACGAAAAAGTGTACAAGCCGGCCACCGTGCAGGATGACATCTCGCGCGCCAAAAACTACCTTCTCTCGCCGCAAGACTACGCCCTCGACCGCGACATCCAACAGGCCGACCGCCGCGCAAACCGCCCGCAAACCGCCGAAATCTACCGCATCTACATGAACCGCTGCCGCGTGGCAAACGCCATGGACTTCGACGACCTGCTTTATTACACCGCCGTCCTCTTCCGCGACCACCCCGACGTCCTCTCGCATTTCTGCGAGTTCTTTCGATATATCTTAGTGGTTGATTATCAGGACACTAACTTCGCCCAAAACATGATTGTGATGCAGCTATGCCGCGGCATCGGCAACATCTGCGTGGTGGGCGACGATGCACAAAGCATCTACTCCTTCCGCGGCGCCAACATCCGCAACATCCTCGACCTCCAGCGAGCATTTCCCACCTTGGAGACATTCAAGCTGGAGCAGAACTACCGCTCCACGCAGAACATTGTCAACGCCGCCAACAGCCTCATCGCCCACAACCGCGACCAAATCCGCAAAAACGTGTTCTCCGAAAACGGCGTGGGCGACAAAATCGAAGTGTCGCAAGCCTACAGCGACTACGACGAAGCCGGCGTGGTAGCCGCGCGCATAGTCAGCCGCCGCGCCGTCACCGGCGATGCTTTCAGCGACTTCGCCATCCTCTACCGTACAAACGCCCAGTCGCGCGTGCTCGAAGAAGCCCTCCGCCGCCGCAACATCCCTTACCGCATCTACGGCGGCCTCGCATTCTACCAGCGCAAAGAGGTCAAAGACGCCCTGGCTTACTTCCACCTCGGCATCAACCCCAACGACGACGAATGCGTGCGCCGCATAATCAACACCCCCGCCCGCGGCATCGGCAAAGTCACAATCGAAAAGCTCAACCACGCCGCCATCGAAGCCGAATCCAGTCTCTGGCAAGTGCTCTGCGACCCCGACCGCTTCAACGTCGACCTAAACTCCGGCACAAAGGCTAAGTTGCTGAAATTCCGCCAACTAATCGACAGCTTCACCTCCAAAATCAACCGGGAAAATGATGTGGAAGCCCTCGCAAAACACATCATCACCGCCACCGGTTTGGCCGCTATGTACATGTCGGACCGCACACCGGAAAACATCTCCAAATATGAGAACCTCATGGAGCTGATTGCCGGCGCCCACACCTACATGCAGGACCGCCTCGAAGCCGGCGAAGGCGAAGAATGTTCCATGGGCGACTTCCTCACCAACGTGGCCCTCGCCACCGACCAAGACAAGGACAACGAGGAAAACACCAACAGCGTTACGCTCATGACCATCCACGCTGCTAAAGGCTTGGAATTCAACAATATATTCGTAGTCGGAGTGGAAGACGAACTCATCCCATCGCGCATGAGCAGCGACTCCGCCGCCGGTGTGGAAGAAGAGCGCCGCCTGTTCTACGTGGCCATCACCCGTGCCAAAAATTTCTGCATGCTATCCTACGCGCAGCAGCGCTTCCTCAACGGTCAAACTATCTTCTCCCGTTGCTCGCGCTTCCTGCAAGACATTGACACTGAATACCTTACCGGCGACGTAGCCAAGCGCAAGCCAGCTCGGCCGGCGTTCGAACCGGAGGCTGCGGCACCGCGACACACCCCGAGCCAATTCACCTCAGCCTCCCGAAAGCCGGCATCCGACAGCTCATTCCGCAAGTACTCCAAGGACGAGTTGGAACTCAAAATGCGCATCGCGCACCCCAAATTCGGCCGCGGCGAAATCATCAACTTCCTCCATACCAACCTTGGCGATGGCATAATCGTGCTCTTCGACAACGAGTCCGACCCGCGCAAACTCCTGCTCCAATACGCCAATATCAGAATCATAAACGAATGACAGCCAACGAAATACCAACTCCCGCCTACGTGGTCTACGAAGACCGTCTACGCCGCAACCTCGCCCTCATCAGCGAGGTCAAACGCCGCGCCGGCGTCAACATCATCATGGCATTCAAAGCCAATGCCCTCTGGCGATCGTTCCCAATCATCCGCGAGTACTGCACCGATTCCACCGCATCGTCGCTCAACGAATTGCGCTTAGGCCGCGAATTCCTCGGCGGCGACGTCCATTCCTACTGCCCGGCCTACACCCCGGCCACCATCGGCGAGTTCTTGGCCGGAAGCAGCCACCTCACTTTCAACTCGTTAGGCCAGTGGAAACAGTTCGCACACTTAGTTGAGGAATACAACCGCACCTCCGGCCGCCACGTATCGCCAGGCCTCCGCGTCAACCCGCGCTGCTCTGTCATCGAAACCGACCTCTACAACCCCGCCTTGCCCGGCTCGCGTTTCGGCGAAGAAGCCGACGCCCTCAGCAACGGCCTTCCCGCCGGCATCGAAGGATTCCACTTCCATGCGCTCTGTGAATCAACCAGTTACGACCTCGAAAAGGTGCTCCTTGCCTTCGAACAACACTTCGGCCGATTCCTGCCGCAACTCAAGTGGGTCAACATGGGCGGCGGCCACCTCATGACCCGCCAAGGCTACGATGTGGACCACCTCATCCGCCTGCTATCCGACTTCCGCCGGCGCCACCCTAACCTCGAAGTAATACTTGAACCGGGAAGCGCATTTACTTGGCGCACAGGCGATTTACTTACATCAGTTGTAGATATAGTTCAAAACTCCGGCATCACCACCGCCATCATCGATGCTTCATTCGCCTGCCACATGCCAGACACCCTCGAGATGCCCTACAAACCCATCATCTCCGAAAGCCTCGGCCAGGAAGCCGTGGATGGCAAGCCCACCTACCGCCTCGGCGGAAACTCTTGCCTCAGCGGCGACTTTATGGGCGACTGGAGCTTCGACCAACCCCTACAGCCCGGTCAACGTCTCACCCTCGAAGACATGAATCACTATACCACTGTCAAAACCACCATGTTCAACGGTATCAACCACCCCGCAATTTGGCTCGTTGACCTCGATGGCCAAGCACATCTGCTGCGCGAATTTACCTACGAAGATTACAAATCCCGAATGTCGTGAGTATGAAATTCTCAATCATTGTTCCGGTTTACAACCGCATCGACGAAGTGGCCGAACTCCTCGAAAGCCTTCGCCATCAAACCATGCGCAACTTCGAAGTCATCATCGTCGAAGATGGCTCCACACAACCCTGCCGCCAAGTCGTCGAAGCCGCTTCCGACCTCGATGTCAAGTACTTTTTCAAGGACAACGAAGGCCGCTCCATCGCCCGAAACTACGGTATGGAACGCGCCACCGGCGACTACTTCGTGTTCTTCGACTCCGACTGCGTAATCCCCGCCGAGTACTTCGCCAACCTGCACAAAGCGCTCACCGACAAGCCGTTAGACTGCTTCGGCGGACCCGATGCCGCCCACGAATCATTCTCCGACACACAGAAGGCCATCAACTACTCCATGACCTCACTCCTCACAACCGGCGGCATCCGCGGCGGCAAAATCTCTCTGGAAAAATTCGTGCCCCGCACATTCAATATGGGCTTCAGCCGCGAAGTCTACAACCGCGTGGGCGGTTTCCGCGAAATGTTCTCCGAAGACATCGACATGAGCACCCGCATCCGCCAAGCCGGATTTTCTATCGGCCTGATACAGAACCCTGTATGGCACAAGCGCCGCGTCGATTTCGCCAAATTCTTCCGCCAAGTCTACGTCTTCGGCATGTCGCGCATCACCCTCCAACTCCTCTATCCCGGCTCGCTCAAATTGGTGCACACCTTGCCCGCCGTGTTCGTGCTCGGCTCGCTGTTGCTCATCCTCTTGGGCATCATCGTAAGTCCTTGGTTTATAGCGCTGTTAGGCCTCTACTTCGTAGCCGTCTTCGCCGGCGCCCTCATCGCCACTCGCCGCCTCAAAATCGCCCTGATGGCCGTGCCCGCCGCCATAATCCAGCTCGGCGGCTACGGTCTCGGATTCATCAAAGCCTTCACACTCAAAATCCTGCTCCGACGTGGCCGAAACGTGCAGGAAGAAATCGAACTTCGTCGCGGTAAATAACTATGGCACAGCAATATAGCGAAACAAAAGGCGGAATGCTCATCCGCGACATGGTCCAAGACCAACGGCCGCGCGAAAAAGCCATCAAATACGGCGTCCGCTCCCTCTCCGAAATCGAGCTCATGGCCATCATCTTCGGCACCGGGATGCGCGGCAAATCCGTGCTCGAACTCGCCAACGAAATGCTCCTCCAAAGCGAAGGCCACATCAGCCGATTGGCTCGCCTCAGCGCCAACCAACTCTGCACCCGCTTCAAAGGCATCGGCCAAGCCAAAGCCGTATCACTCCTCGCAGCCCTCGAATTAGGCACACGCGCTGCCGCCGATGAACTCTCCGACAACAAAACCTGCATCACCACCGCCAAAGTAGCCGTGCAATACATGCAACGCTATTTTCACCACCTCCCCCACGAAGAATTCTGGGTGCTATTGCTCAACCAATCCAACCGCCCAATCACCGCCGTCAACGTTGGCCGCGGTGGCATCAGCGCCACAGCCGTCGACGTCCGCCTCATCCTCAAACACGCTATCGACCACCTCGCCTCATCTATGCTCGTATTCCACAACCACCCCTCCGGCAACCTAAACCCCTCTCCACAAGACGACGCCCTCACCCGCAAAATCGCCGACGCCGCCCGGCTCCTCGACATCCGCCTCCTCGACCACATCATCATCACCGACGGCGCCTTCTACTCATACCAAGACCAATCCCGCCTCTAAATCATCCGCAAAAATCACCGCTTTATAAATGGTCAATGTAAAACTCGGTCGTAAACCCCACCACCGCATGGCCAATCGTAAAAAATCGTAAGAGATCGTCTCCCCCCAAACACCCCCGAAATGCTCACAGCAAGCGCAAGGGTAGAGAGGCAAAGTAGCGGTAGGTCGGGTCGTAGTAGGCCGGCAGGCGGGTGGGATCCTCCGGAAAACCTTCGGGAGTGAGGCGTGCATTGCCCTCCGGCACGCATATCACCACGCCTTGGCGGGCGCGCGTGAGCAACACGCGGTAAGCATTGAGCATATAGCGTTGCACCTCCGGATTGCGCTCGGGTATCCACTTGGTGTTGCCGTGGAATTTGTAGTACTCCCACCCACTGGCGCCCACGCGCATATCGGCATCCCACAGCACGCACACATAGTCGAGCTCCAGCCCTTGCACCTGGATTTCGGTGGCGGCTTCTTCGAGATAGTTGGACGAACGCACATCGGTTTTGTCCTCCAAAAACCAGTGGACAGCATTGTCGTCGTCGGAAGGTAACACGCTGATGGCCTGCGGCTTGAAGCGTGCAGCCACCTTGCTCACCAGCACTCCGGTGCGCTGCGTTCCGCGTGCCTGCTCGCGCAGCCATGCCCGCGCCTTGTCGATGCTGCGTGTGAGCACCACCGGGTACTGCTTTCGGCTGATGTCGGCATACAGCGCGGCCGCGTCGGACGCAAACGTCAGCAACGAGTGCACGAATGCCGAGAGCGTCTCGGCGCGGAATGAGCGCATGCTCACGGCCAAATGCAACTGCGGCGCGTAGCTCACGTTGGCGTTGCGCGCCAGCAACTCATTCACCCGCCCTTCGGCATACTCCGCGGCGGTGAGTTGGTTGGAGATGTACACACGCCAATGCGCGAAGCGGTTGTTCAGCGCCGCAATCCACTCGGCAATGCCGGCCTCGCCGGTGTTGATTTCCTGGCCGCCGCCCACCAGGCACACAATCACCGCCCAATCGCGCCGTTGCTCGAGCGACCAAATCAAAAACTCAGCCTCGCTCATCGGAAAGTTGGGCACCTTGAGCTTATTGCCGTAAGTGCCGCCGCGGCGCAAGTAATCGGCGATACGCTTGTGCGTCCAGCTTCGCTGAGCCTCGTCGAAGATAGCCACGTGCTCCACTTCGCCATAGCCCGCCGTGTCCATGGCCACAGCCTTCGCCGGGTCGATTTCCACCTCCCCATTCTCCACAGGATTCTTGATTTTGGCCAACATATTGTCGCGGTAGCGGTGGATGATTTGGATAAACTGCGACACTTCGCGCCGCGCATCGCTCATCCTTTTGGGCTGATTCTCAGCACGATGCCGGCGCACATTGTCGCGGGCAAGAGCTTCGGTAAGCACCGCCACCAACGGACCGTTGCCCGAAAGGTACACCGCGCCGTTCTCCTTGTCGAGCTCTCCGTTGCGGTAGCTCTGCTTCACGGCCACGTCCAGCCCCACCAACGTTTTGCCCGCGCCCGGCACTCCGGTCACGAAGCAGATGCTCTTCTCCCCGCTGCGGCGCGTGCGGTCAATCACTTCGAGGATGAAGTTGATGGTGGCATCGGTGGCGGCCTTGTCGGCCTCGTGGCGGGTGATTTCCTCCACAGAGTGCGAAGAGTACAGGGCGCACGCGGCCTCCACAATGGTGGGCGTGGGCGCGTAGGGCGAGATAATCCACTGCGGATTGATCGGCTGCGGGGTGGGGGAGCCGTACCGCTCAACCGCCTGTGCAATAAGCGATTGCAAACATCCGCTCCCGCTAATCAACGGGTTGACGATGCGGTCGTGGTATATCGATGCCTGCAGCACTGAGGTGGCCGAAGCGTGTTCGGTCGGCACCAGCACCGGCACGATGATGCTATCCCGACTGAACCGGTGGAAGTTCTTCAAATCCAACGCATAGTCCATCACCTGCTCCACATCCGCCTGCAACGCCTGCCGCTGGCCCACTTTAAACTCCAAGCAGAACAGCAACCCGCGCAACTGCAGCACCACGTCAACCCGCTTGCCTAATCGCGGTATGTCGTACTCGAAAATAATTTGCGACGGCTCATCGGCCCACGGCCGCAGCACCTGCCGCAGCAACACAATCTCCTCCTCCCATGCCACTCGCGTGGTGGTCAACGCATTACCGTGATAGTTGTGACTAATCTCGCCTGCCACCGCCAGCGGATCGGCGGCGATGAAGGCGGCAAACGATGCGGAATACAAACAGCGGTTCGACATTTTTTCGTATTTTTATGCAAATGTAATAAACTTTCGTTTATTGCGCAAGCATTATTTGCCGAAATGGGCATAAAAATGGTATAAATCACCAAAAATTTGATTTTTTTGGCGAAAATATTTTGTTAATTGGATTTTAGTCGCTAACTTTGTGTTGCTAAATGTTGCTTTACAACACTTTTACCAATTATTCACTGCAAATAGGTACCAAATGATTAAGTCAGCGATTGAAAAGGTTATAAATGAAGACATGGCCGATATATGGTCGATACTATCAGGCGAAGAAAAACGCTTGATAGTAGACAACTTTAATATCCAAACCTTTAAGAAGAACCAGTTCATCTATGCCGAAGGCGATGAACCGGAATATCTCTGGTGCTTGCTCAAAGGCAAGGTGAAAAAGTCGAAAGAAGGCGTGGGCGGCCGCGTCCAGATTCTGCGCCTCATTCGCCCCGTGCAGTATTTCGGCTACCGCGCCTATTTCGCCAACGAGCCTTACGTGTCGTCGGCATCCGCTTTCGAGCCTTCTACCCTGGGCGCCCTTCCGCTGACATTGGTGAAAGAAATGATTGACCGCAACCGCGACCTGGCATGGTTCTTCATCCGCGAGCTATCCCACAACCTCGGCGGCTCCGACACTCGCATCGTCAACCTTACCCAAAAGCACATCCGCGGACGCCTGGCCGAAGCTCTCATCGTACTCTGCGAAAACTACGGCCTCGAAGACGATGGCTCCACACTCAAAATCTACATGGCACGCGAAGATTTAGCCAACCTCTCCAACATGACCACCGCCAACGCCATCCGAACCCTCTCAGCATTCGTCTCCGAAAAACTCATCGTGGTCGACGGCCGCCGCATCCGCATCCTCAACGAACCCCAACTCCGCAAAATCAGCAAATTCGGCTAACCCCCAATAACATTGCGAAGGCTTCCGACCATAATGGCCGGAAGCCTTCGCATTTAGTTAGAGGATTTAAAGAGTGGTTTTCCACAGACCGTGGAGGTTACAGTACTCGTACACCGCCACCGGACGATCGGCACACACGCAGAACGTGGCCTCCGGCTTGTCAGTGAGATCGATTCGCATACCGCCGTGTTCCGTTTCCACATAGATGAACGCAATGTGATGACCCGGGAGCATGGGGTGGATTTCACTGCCCACCTGCACGTGGATTCGGCACTCGTCCACACGTGTAACCACCGGCAAATGCTTCTCGCCGGAAGCCTCTACAGTGTTCGGCACCAGTTCTTCCATTTTCTTACCGCAGCACATCACCGGTACGCCCGAGTTGACCACCTTGATGACCACGTTGCCGCAGTGTTCACACTTAAAAAATTTCACAGCCATAATACAAACATTTTAGGGTTTCCAATAAAACACACCCCGTCCCAAAAAAGTTCACCCCAACCCACCTTTTCACACTACTTTCGCGCCACCAACAGCAACACATCGCCCTCCCGCAGCTCCGTGTCGCCCTTCGGCACCAAATACCGCTTATCGCGATAGAGCAACACCGCCAACGTGTCGGGCGGCAACGTAGCCTCCCGCAGCAAACTACCCTTAGCCAAATCTTTCTCCTCGATGGTATACTCGCGCGTGTCCGACGCCACCTCGTCAGGCAATTCAACATTGAAATGCGGCTCCTCCAACGGCTCAGTCAGCCTCAACCGCCGCGCCATAGAATTGACCGTGGTACCCTGCACCAACAGCGACAGCATGGTGATGAAGAACACCAAATTAAACATAAACCGCGCATGCTCCACCGCCGGCGACATCAGCGCATAAGTGGCAAAAATGATAGGCACCGCCCCGCGCAATCCCACCCAGCAGATATAAGCCTTAGCTCGCGGGGTGTAGCACTTGAACGGCAACAAACTCACCAACACCGCAGCCGGACGCGCCACCAATATCATAAACACACCCAACAACAACCCCGGCCACACTATGTCAATCAGCTCGTGCGGGTTCACTAACAGCCCTAAAGTCAAGAACATAGCTATCTGAACCAACCACGTAAAACCACCGAAAAAAGTGGTAATCGTGCGCCTATACACTATCCGCTTATTACCCACAACCACTCCCGCTATGTACACAGCCAAATAACTATTGCCACCAACTGTATCCGTGAGCGTAAACGCAAAAAAGCAACACGAAACCACCAACACCGGATACATGAAATCATTATCACTCCGTATGGCATTGATAGCCTTCACCGACAGCAATCCAATAACCCAGCCGGCCACTACGCCCACTCCCAACTGCACTGCCAACGCCCCCAACGTGCTCAGCACCAAGCCTCCACTGATATCTCCGCCCCCTTCAATCACCGAAATCAGCAGCACCACCAACAAATATGCCATCGGATCATTCGACCCACTCTCCAGCTCCAACGTTGGCTTCAACCTTTGCTTCAGACCTATACCGGACGAGTTCAAAATAGAAAACACCGAAGCCGAATCCGTCGACGACATTATCGCCGCCAACAGCAACGATTCCGCCCACCCGAACGCATACTCCGACGCCATTAAGCGCATCATCTCATGGATAAACACACCCGTAATAATCGTGGTGAGCAACACCCCCAACGTTGCCAACACCAACCCCGGACCAAGCACCGGACGTATCTTCCCAAAATCCGTGTCCAAACCGCCCGAAAACAGAATGATACACAGCGCCACCATCCCGATAAACTCCGCCGCAGCGGCATTATCAAACTGCAAGCCGAATCCATCCACCCCGGCTGCCATTCCTATACCTAAAAACACAAGCAACGCCGGCATACCGAAACGGCTGCCCGCCTTACCAACCAATACGCTGAAAAATAGCAGCACCGCCGCCACCAGCATCACATTTCCGGGTGTTATCTCCATACCAAGTCAACAACCACCCACCCCAAATTGTTCATCCCCACCAAAAAATCCACCACCCCGCCCCCGCCCGCCTTTTCGCCTCCGGCGCCGCAGCTTTAGCTGCGAAAGATGCCGCGGCAGCCCCCGCCGCGGGGCGGTTCGGTGGCGAGGCGGTAGCCGAGCGGCGCGGAAGCGCCCGCCCGCAGCCGCCCGCATGTATTGCCGCGGCGAAGTCGGCAAATTGGTTCCAACCGGATTTAGCTTCAGATGAAGAGGTTGATGTTTGATTGGTCGGCGCGGTCGATGTAGGTGGCCACGCCGCCTACGGTGACTTCGTCGAGTAGTTCTTCGCGCTGCACGCCCATCACGTCCATCGACATTTGGCAGGCAATGAATTCCACGCCGTTGTCGAGGGCTTGTTGGCGGAGGGATTCGAGCGAGTCGACGCCTTTCTGTTTCATCAAATAGCGCATCATGCGGCTCCCCGCGCCGAACATATTGAGTTTTGACAGCGCCAGGTGTTGGGAGTCGGACGGTAGCATCCACCCGAACATGCGGCCGAAGAAATCTTTCTGCACCTTGGGCTTGTGCACTTTCTTGATGACGTTCAAGCCCCAGAAGGTGAAGAAGATGGTGACCTTCTTGCCCGTGGCGGCGGCGCCGTTGGCCAAAACGAATGTGGCGAGTGCTTTGTCAAGGTCATCGCTGAACATGATGAATGTTTTGCCATCGGCGGCAGCGGGTTTGGCGGCCTCGGCGGCGCAAGGTGTGGCTTTTTCAATGACCACGAAGTAGACGCCGCGCTCGGCCCGGTGAGAGATGAAGCGGTGGCCGGTGGAGCGGCACCACGACTCGCTATCGCGAACGAACCCGGCATCGGTGGCGGCAACTTCGAGGCGCTCGCCCGGCTTGAGCGTGTCGATGGCCTGCTTGAGCTTGAGTATCGGACCGGGGCATTGCAATCCGCAAGCATCAAGACGCACCATGCGGTCAGATTTGGGAGCAACGGCGCAAGCCGACGGCTCGGCGCACGCGGCGTTGAAGTCGTCGGGCGGCAGGATTTTGGCGGTGGCCGTTTTGTAGGTCTTGATGCCGCCGATAAGGTTGCGCACGTCAGCAAAACCGTTGTCTTTGAGGATGTTGGAGGCGAGATACCCACGTAAACCTACGCCGCAGAACAAGTAGATTGGGCGATCGGTGGGGAGTTCGGCCAGACGTTGGCGCAGGTCGTCGAGGGGGATGTTGACTGCGCCGGGGATGGAGCCCACTGCGTACTCGTCGGCGGTGCGCACATCGACGAGTGCCACCTTGGCAAGGTCGGCATCGCGCACCTCGCGCCAATACAGCGGCGTCATTTTGCCGCTAAGTATATTGCAAGCTACGTATCCGGAAATGGCCACGGGATCCTTGGCCGATGAGAACGGCGGCGCGTAGGCGTGTTCCAAGCGGGTGAGATCGTAAACCGTGGCACCTCGCTTGATGGCCATGGCATATTGGTCGATGCGTTTATCCACGCCATCGAAGCCCACGATTTGGGCACCCAAGAGCTTGCCATCAGCGGGTGAGAAAGTTATTTTGATATCCATTTGGAGCGCGCCCGGGTAGTAACCGGCATGCGAGCCGTTGTGGATTGTGGCAGAGAGGTAGGGTATGCCTAACTGCTTTAATCGCTTGGCAGCCAAACCGGTAGCAGCCACGGTCAGGTCAAACACCTTGGCGATGGACGTGCCGATGGAGCCTTCGTAAGCTGCGGTGTTGTCCATTACCATATTGTCGGCCACGATGCGTGCCTGGCGGTTGGCCGGGCCGGCAAGGTAATTGAGCCACGGTTGACCGGTGAGCGGGTGGGGGAACTCGATGGCATCGCCCACAGCGTAGATATCGGGGTTGGATGTTTGAAGATACTCATTGACATAGATGCCACGGGCTTCGCCGATGCGCAAACCGGCTTGCTGTGCGAGCGCGGTATCCGCCCGAACGCCAATCGACAGCAACACCATATCGGCTTGCAGCTCGATACCCGACTTAAGGTGAACCGTCAAACGCCCATTGCGGCGAGAGAAGCTTTCCACAGCCTGTTCGAGGAATAGGCCGACACCCTTCTGCTGAAGGTGTTGATGCACCGCGGCAGCCATGGAATAGTCAATCGGCCCCATCACCTGCGGCGCCATTTCCACCACAGCCACCTTGGCGCCGGCATGCTGCAAGTTCTCGGCCATTTCGAGGCCGATGAATCCGCCGCCCACGATAACGGCATGGCGCACAGCGTGTTGCTCCATATATGCCTTGATGCGGTCGGTGTCGGCCACGTTGCGCAAGGTGAAAATACCCTCGCTATCGATGCCGGGCAGCGGCGGGCGCACGGGCGACGCGCCAGGCGACAGCAGCAACTTGGTGTAGCTTTCCGTGTACTGCCGTCCGTCGGCAGTGCGCACGCTCACCTCCTTCTTCGCCGGGTCGATTGCCACCACTTCGGAACGGGTGCGCACATCCACATTGAACCGCCGGCCGAACGCCGCGGGCGTTTGCACAAACAGACGGTTGCGGTCACTAATCACGCCCCCAATATAGTAAGGAAGGCCACAGTTGGCATAAGAGATGTGTTCGCCTTTTTCAAAAAGAATGATTTGCGCATCTTCACTCAAGCGACGGATGCGAGCGGCGGCAGTGGCACCTCCGGCCACGCCCCCAACGATAACATATTTAGCAGATTCAGTCATAATTTCAGTTTTAGAATGCAAATATAGGAAAAATAATTTATTCCCACAGCATTAAAACAGAAAATGGTGCGGTATGGTTCGCGCGTCCTCGCCCTCGGCCCTTGCGGTCTTAGCGCTGCAGGGTGAGGCGCAGTCCGAGGTTGAGCGAGAAGTTGAGCGGTTTGTCGGAATAGATGGTGCGCAGGGAGGAGTTGTCATGGAGGTAGTAACTGAGCCCCGGCTCCGTGTAGATGCCGAGGGTAGGGGAGATGCGGTACTGGAGGCCGACACCGAGATTGAGGGAGAACTGCCACGGTAGCGGGGCATGGGCGGTGGTAGTGCTGTACTCTGTGCCGTTGAGGATGTACGACTGGCGTATACGTCCGTGGACGGCTTTCTCAACCATAGCGCCGCCTGAGGCGTACACGCCTAACCGACCGATTGTCAGCACATTATAGTTGAGATTGACGGGCATACCGACGTAGTGCAACGTCTGCCGGCCATCGACATAGCTATGCGTCGAGCCTTCGAACGTGTCGGAAGTGAGGTGGGTATAGGTGAGCCCGCTACCGATGCTCAGCCGCTCGGTAAGGGGCATGGCGAAGGCAAGACCGAACCGCACGGGCAGATGGTGGTCGATGTCGCGCACGGTTTCCGTTCCGTTATTGTAAACGAGGATGCCGGTGTATGGGTCGCCGTCCCAGCGACCGCCATCGAGAGGCCCGGCCGCGGCAACGGACATCGTGGAAATGCTGCGACTGAGCGAAGCGCCGGTGCCTCCGGTGGTGAACAGCGCGAGCTGACAACGGCTGTCCGCATCGCTGTCATACCGCGGCGTGGCCGCGGGTGCTGTCTGCGATGAGGATTGAGCCACCTCCACAGGCGGAAGCGTATGGCGCACCGGCTCTTCGGGCGCAACGCTATCAGCCTCCCCGATTTGCTCTTGGGCGATGGCGTCCGACACGGCTTGGGTAATGGCGGCTTCCGGCGCTGTTGAAGCTTGCAAAACCGGCATCGGCATCGCTACTGCCGGCTCCTGCGCCTGCGCTTCGGCCTGTGGCCCTGCCTCCGGTTTTGTCTGCGGCTTGGCAACCTCCGCCACCGAGGGCTGCTGCGGCAAAGTGGCAGACTCGCGCACGGTAAAGTAGATCCCGACACCAACGGCGGCGGCCACCGCGGCAGCCACGGCCACCCGTCGCCACCACATCACCGCGCGAACTTTGCTTCGACGCCACTCCACAGCCTGCCACAAACCTTGCGGCTCGTCCACCTCAAATTCCGACATTCGGTCGGCTATGTCTTTTAACCATTGTTCGCTCATAATCGGTTGTGTTGGAGATAGTTAGTGATTTTTTCCGCTAACGCGGCCTTGGCGCGATGAAACTGCGATGCGGAAGTAGATTCTTTGATGCCAAGCAGTTGCGCTATTTCCTTATGGCTCTTATTTTCAACCACATACAGATTGAAAATGGTGCGGTAGCCGTCGGGAAGCTCGCGTATGAGGCGGTGGATAACCTCTGCCGGCACGGCCTCGGCATCGGGCGGCGGATCGGGGATGTGCACGGCTTCATCATCCAACTCCACAAACTGCAGGCGCGAGTTGGTGCGCAAAAATTTGAGCGCATCGTTGAGGACGATTCGGCTCATCCAAGCGCGGAGCGAACCCGCTCCGCGGTATTGGAATGAGCTTAAGTTGGCGAAGATCCTCACCAGCGCTTCTTGAAGCACATCCCGGAGGTCCTCGTCGTTGGAAATGTAACGCGCAGCCACTGCGCTGAGGTAGCGGATATGACGCTGATAGAGAGCGCGCTCGGCAGCTCGCTCTCCATTGGCTATTCGCCTGATTAACTGCAAGTCAGCATCTTCCGCCATAAGCGGTTAACGGATTGAGGCGGTGTATGGGGCCGCTGCGGCAACCGCCGGCGCGCTCACCGCCGACTTGTGGAATTTCAACTTAAAGTCAGTGGATTTTTCGCCGGAGAAAGAATTCCACACCAAGGTAATGGTGACCTCTTCATCGGGATCGTGCGGCAGGTCCTTGAGGTTGAAAGCAATCAAACCGTCACCCATCGTGCCGGCTAAGTCACCGCAAGCATCGTGGTGCAGCACCAGACGGTAGGGGTTGTCACGGTCGGTGCCGGTGACCAAACTGATGCGGTGCTTGACATTGGCAAAGCCCCACACAGTGCGGATGCGTAGGGTCAGGTAACCATCTTCGGCCACAGTCACCCAGTCGCGCACGATCTCAATCGGATCGTTGCCGAAAGTTTCGTTGTCGAGGTCGCCGAGCGTTGCATCCGGCATCTTGGTGCGGATGCTGTCGATCGAGTGCAAGTACACACTGCGAACACTTCCCTTGTCGCCGCCATCCACCTCGGAGAAAGTGATGATCGCACGAACTTCCTTGTCGCCGAAAGGCGACTTGTCCAAGTTGGCCGGCACCAGAGTAGTGTTCTCATCCAACTGCATAGTAAAACCCTCGGCTGCCGGACGCACAGTCACCAAGGCTGTCGGAACTGCCACCACATCGTCATCATCATCGAGACAAGAAGTCGCGGCGACCGAGAGAAAAAGGATCGGGAGAGCAATCCCCCACAATTTCAATTTATTCATCATTCAATCATTTAAGAGTTTCTACCTATAAAAACCCCAACCCCCAAAAATGTTGCATCCCCAACTGCAAAAAATCCTTAAAACCCACCGGTAGAACCCACCGTCAGTAAATATAATCCCCCACGGCTTAGAAACGAAGGCCATCCGACCGCCCGGTGCATCAAAAAACCACAGGAAAGCATCGTAAAAAAATCGTAAGAAATCGTCTTCCCCAACCGCCTCCCCGCCCCCCCGCGCAACCGAAACAACAGCAAACGCAAGCCACCACACCCAAAGCCCCCCCACCCCGCAGGACGCAACCAGCCCCCCCC
>CAMGBT010000056.1 GCA_946011725.1 uncultured Bacteroidales bacterium
GCCTGGGGTTGGCTTCGGAGTGATTCTGTTGGTGCTTTCGAGCTTGGAATTGTTCACGGAGATGTTTTAGGAGTCGGAGATGTATTCGCAGGTGGCGTCGGCGTTGTTAGCCACCAAGCGCACGTATGTGGTGCCGGCTTCGGTGAAGGTGTAGGTGAACTCGGTGTCGTTGTATTGGAGATCGACGGTTTCAAATTGCGAGTCGGTGGAGATTTCCCAGCGGTGGAAAATGGCGGCATCGGTCACAGCCGCTTTGAAGGTGATTTCGCAGGGTGCTGAGCCACCCAATTCGGCTTCGAGCGGCTTCTCGTTGTCGACTTCGCGCTCGGTTTGCTCGGCGGAAGTGCGCACATCGATTGCGATGGCTTGGAAGGTGGCGGTGGTGATGGTGTTGCCGTAGCCCCACTCGCGCTCGAAGCGGTCGGGTGAGATGGTGAATTGAGTGTCGCACAGCGGTGCGGGCACGGAGAATTGGCCTTCGATGTCAGCGACGGAGGCTGTGGTGCGCGATTGCTCGAATTCGGCGATCTCCTCGTTGTAAGTCATTGAGTAATACTCCACTTGGATGTCGCGCGAGAGTATTGTGCGGCGGCCGTTGACCGAGTAGTAGGCGATTGGTTCGGCCGAGCCGTCGGCGATGAGGATGGCGCGGTTGCAATCGCTTTCGCCGAAGGTGACGTTGGATATATGGTAAGTGTGAGCGGCATAGTCCACCACCCAAAAGCAAGTTTGGTTGGACCCTTCGGTGATGATGTAGCCCATATCGCCTTGGTTGGGGGTGATGGTGCACTGCTTGCCCGACTGTTCGAAGGCTACGTCCTCGGCATAGCCGCCGCCGAGGTTGCTGAAGCGCTGCCAAGCGACGGTGCCGCCGTTGGAGGTGTAAGTGATGGTGGCCATGGCGGCATTTTCAATGACGTAGACCGACTTCAACCCGGTGGAGGCCTCGGGCTGAATCTCCACTACCGGAGAGCCGTCGACCGCCAGCGATGCTGCTGCGGCCGGCAGTGATATGATGGCGCATAAAGCGAGAATCGACAAGTGCTTCATATATCCTTATATTATATAATGTATAACGGCAAAACGGCTAATTTATTTCACTTATGGACTTTGTCGGGGTTCTGGGCGATGAACGCTTTCCACGAGGATGCCTTGGCGGCGGTGACAGGTTTGGATGATTCGTAGAAATGACATAATGCGGCGGCCAGTGCATCGGTCGCATCCAGTTGAGGCAGGATGCTTTCTTGCGGGATGTTGAGGATGTGGCGGAGCATCTGTTGCACTTGCTCTTTGGAGGCGGCTCCATTGCCGGTGATGGCTTGCTTAATTTTGCGCGGTTCGTATTCGGTGATGGGCACGTCTTGAGCCAAGGCGGCGGCCATAGCCACCCCTTGTGCCCTACCCAACTTGAGCATCGACTGCACGTTCTTTCCGAAGAACGGCGCTTCGATGGCCATTTCGTCGGGGAGGTATTGGCGGCAGAGCTGGAGCGTGCGCTCGTAGATGCGGCGCAGACGCAGGTAGTGGCTCTCGAATTTGGAGAGCGTAAGCACACCCATGGCCACCATCTGCGGCTTGCGCCCGTTGACGCCGAGGATGCCGTAGCCCATGACGTTAGTGCCGGGGTCGATGCCGATGATGACGCGTTCGAAGTCGCGGACTGACGGTTCGGTGGGCATCAGATTGATTCGAGGGTTGTGGAGAAGAACACCACTTGGCCGTTCCAAATTTGCATAATTTGGTCGAACAGGCTGCTGCCGTGGTCTTGGTACCAGTTTTCAATGTCCTCGCGCGATTCGGCGCGGAAGTGGAGGGCGAAGTTGGCCATAGAAGGGTCAAGGGCGTTGCTGTTGACGCGGAAGATTTCCGGCTGGGTGAGGTATTCGCTGTCGGTGCTCACCGGAATGAACTCCATGCGAAGCCATTGCAGGAACTTGTCTTGGACGGCTTTGTCCACGCCGAAGGTGGTATTGTATAGTAACATAAGTTATTGATTACGAGATTGTTTGAGACGATGTTGGTGGCGAAAGAATCGGCCGATGAATCCGAGGTGACGGCCCACGGTGGGCAGCAAGCCGTAGTAGTGAGCCATGATTCGGAAGCGTTCCATCAGCGATCGGCGGCGGTTGGCGGTGGTGGCGCCGTCGGCGAGGTAGTCGATGAGTACTTGGTCAATGAGTACGTTGCGGCGCGAGGCTTTAAGGCATCGGATGCACCACTCGTAGTCGGCCGAGAGGCGGTAGCGCAGGTCGTACTGCGGGGCGATGGCGCGGTCAACCACAAACGCTTGGTGGCACACCAGCATGCCGCGGGCGAAGTCGCCGAAGGTGAGGTTGGCCGGGGCTGTGAGGTGGCGCGGGCAGAGGTAACGGCCCTCGCTATCGACCAAGTTCGTTTGGCCGTAGAGAATCTGCGCCTCGGGGTTGACGGCGGCAGCGTCGGCTATGAGTTGCAACGTGTTGGCATCGTGAAACTTATCGCCGGCGTTGAGGAAGATGACGAAGCGACCGGTGGCCTTGTTCAGGCCCTTGTTCATGGCATCGTAGATGCCGCGGTCGCGCTCGGAATGCACCACGCGGCGCGGATTGGCCGGCATTTGGTCGATGATGGCGAGAGTGTTGTCGCGCGAGGCGCCGTCGATAATCAGGTGCTCGTAGTCGGTGAAGGATTGCGCCGCAACGGAGGCCACCGTCGGTGAGATGGTGGCCTGCGCGTTGAAGCAGATAGTTATGATTGAGAAAAGTGGCATTGGCGGTGAAATTATTTAGCCGGGGCGCAGTCGTTGAGAGTGCGCCGGATAACGGAGTCAGCCTTGTCGGAATTGAGGTTGCAGCGCATGGTGTAACCGATGGAGCGAGCCGAAATCTTGGTGGAGAGCGAGTTATCGAAGGCGGGAAGTTGCTCTTCGGCAATGATTTCGCAGGCCACGATGTTGCAAGCGCCATTCACGTCGATAATCAGCTCGGGCGATGATTTGAGGTGTGCGGCATCAATTTGGTTGGCCGGGATAGCGCGTTGGTACAGGCCCTCGCGGCTATCGGTGAGGATTACCAACAGGCCCTGGTCGGCGGTGATGATGGAGGCGAAGATCGGTTCGGCATCGAAGAACTCAATGAGCTGGTTTTGCGGCTTTTCGAGAATTTCGGCGATGGGAATTTTGAGGGCTTCGCGGTTGGGGAATACCAACAGAAGGAACCCGGAGGTTTCGGCTACGCTGACCGCCAGTGCCAGGTCGTAGTCCTCTTCGCAGTAGAGATCGGTGTCGCTGTACAGCAGCGAGTGGCTGCGGTTGATATAGATGTAGTAGGCGGGATCCTTGAAAGAGTCTTCCCAGTTGTGGAGCACATTCGGACGCCACAGCGAAGTGGCTAAGGCGGGAGAAGCGTCTTCGGCCACGGTGATTTCGGTGGCCTCCGGTTCAAACTGCTTGGCGTTGGGAGCGGCGGCCGGTTGCTGCTCCTCGGCAGGGGTGGAAGGTTGTTCCACTTTGGGCAGCTCGATTCTGTTTTGATAGTCGAGCGCTTGACGTTCTTCGGTGAACTCGCGGGCTTCGGCTTCGTTGAGCATCATGGTGGACCCGCTTCGGCGCACGAAGATTTTGCCCTCGAGTTCCACCGGGAGAGTGCGGGGCTCAACCTTGACTATGATTACATCGCGCGAGGCTTCCGGGTCTTTGTCGATTTGGACGCTTTCCGAGATGAGGGTGCCCCATTGGAAGCGAACCAAGTTGGTGAGGAAGGTGCAGAAGTTGTCGACGGTGCGCATCTCGAAGCGGTAGTTGTTGATGAAGGCTTGATTGTGCTGACGTTTGTAGTATTCGAAGTCTTCGAACAGGCCCGCTTCGCAGTGCGAGGCATCGTTGACGCCGATGTACAGAGTGCCGCCCGAGGAGTTCATGAAGCTGGAGATAATCTTGAGCAGAACGTGTTGCTGTTGCTCGGGGTTGGCTTCGTTCTTCTCGTCTTGGTTTTTGCGAGCAGGGTAAACAATCGACGACTTGAACTCGATGAATTGGTTTTCGGAGCCATAGTTTTTGAGGGTCTTCTGCTCGAAGTTGATGCCCAAGAGCGAGGCAATTTTCTTTTTGAGCTTTTTGGCCAGCTCGATGTCGGCATCGGAGTCCTTGGGGAGCATGTTGTAGGAGAGCACCAAGCGGGCGAGCGAAGTTTCGAGGTCGTTACGCGGCGAGTTGATGGTGTCCCAAAGGTCGGCGTTGCGGTCGGGATTGTCGAGCCACGACACCACTTCGATGCGGTGGTAAATGATTTCGAGCATGGGCAGGCCTTCCACATAGGGGCGCATCTTGGTGAGTTGCTCGATGTCGATGCGGTTGTTGGTGGCGTAGTATTGGTGGAGGCGGAGGAGCGAAGCGTGAACGTTCAGGCGGTCGGCGAGCTCGTGGTTTTCGATGGCCAGAGCCATAAGCCGCGCGAAGTGGAGGTAGTCGAAAGCGGTGAGCAACTCCGATGAGGAGATGGCCTTGAAGCGGAAGAGTTCGATCAGCTCGCTGACATCGTCGTAGGACAGCGATTCGATGGGGTCTTCGGCAAAGTCGGTGTTGGGATCGAACGGCTGTTCTTCTTCATCTTCATCGAATGATACAAGGCGCACGGAGTTGAGCATGCTGATGAATGCCTCAACTTTGTCGAGACGACGCTCGGTTACGGTAGTCACCACCTCGGCTTTGATTTGGAGCGGGTCGCTATTGTCGGTGATGCGGACGATCACGTAATCACCCGGTATGTAGTTGGCGGTGCGGTCGAATTGCACGTAGATGCCGTAACCGTTTTCGCAGATAGCGCTGTATTGTTTCTTGCCGTCTTGGCTGGGAGGGGTGGTTATGACAGCAAGGTATTCGCCATCGATTTCGCAGTTGTCCACCACCTTGCTGCGCACGTCGTCGAGCAGCGAGAAGTGGAGCATACCGTCGGCTTCGATGTCGATGACAGTGGCGAGGAAGTGGTAAGGGCGGTTGTTGGCATCGAAGAGCGCGCGGTTCAGGAGGTAACGTTTGTGGTCGAGGTCGTTGGAGTTGAGCTTATAAGTGACGATGTCGGAGCGGCGGATGAAGCCTTCTTCGGGGAGGTAGTCTTCGTCGTCGATGCGGCATCGCCAAATGGGGTCGGCATCGCGCTGCATTTCTTCCGGCTCGATCACGATTTTGACCACGTTGCCCTTGGCGGCGGAGTATTTCACCCGTTGGCCCATGAGGTCGCGGGTCTCGTTGTGGAAAAGTTCCTGCTCGATGTCTTGCCACAGGGTGTGGTGCGCTTCCAGAGATTTGAGCTTGGTGTTGGACAACGATTTGACGTTGTTGGCGAAGATCATGGGCGACAACCAAGGCATGATGCCCGCGGGAATCACCGGAATCTCGGAGGGCGATTTGCTGCTGCGCATGGCCACACCTTCTTCGTCGACGAAGATTTCCACCGGGCCGAAGATAGCGGAGTGAGTGGTGCGGAGGGTGCAGAAGCTGTCGTTCGGGCGGACGGTGGCCTTGGTCATGAGCATCATAGGCTCGCGGATGTCGCCGTATTTGAACTCGAGCGGGAGGTTGATGCCCATCAGGGTGAGGAATGCCTTGTCGAGGAGGTCATCGTTCTTGGCGGTACGGAGCAGCGACACGTAGCGATAGAACAGTGAGCGGTTGTGGCGAGCGCGGCTCGATTCGGTGTCGCCGCTGATGAGCAGCTGCAGAGCTATGGCGGTGACGATTTTTTCAATCTTGTCCACTTGCTCTTCGGTGTCGCCCAACGGCAGCAGGTCGATTTCGTGACAAGCTTGGTCAATGTAGAGCTCAAGCTGGTCGACGAACGCGGAGCGGAACGGCTCGGTGGTCCAAGTGTCGACGGGCCATTCCATGATGGTTTCGAAGATACCGCCTAAGTATTTATTGACTAATTCAGGCTTGGTGCGGAACACAAGCATCAGGGTGGAGAGCTGGCGCACAGGATGAAAGAGGTAACCTGCGCGGCGGAGTTTCTCCATGAGCTCTTCCACGAAGCTGTTTTCTTGATGCTCGGCCACCAGCTTGAGGGTGTTCTCGTAGGGCCTGAGGTTCTCGATGATGGTGGTGACGATGGATTGGATGCTGCTTCGCGACGATTCGGGCAGGTTGCGCAGGAAGCGAGAGTTTTCAATGATGTATAAGCCGGCGTTGCGCATGTCGGCAATCAGCTTCGACAGCACGGTGTGAGTGCGGCGCACATCGCGGTTGTTAAACCAATTGCGCATCTCGGTCAAAGCCACGTGCAAGGCCGTGAGAATCCATCGCGGCGTTTTGTTGCAAAGCTCGGTAGCCACATCGGCCATCTCCGGCATAGAGTGGATCTTGCGCAGATACAATTTGGCCATGATGGGGTGCACGCCGATGTTTTTACAGAAATCTTGGGCGGAGATGAACGGCAGTCGGAGGGAAGAGTCGCTGCGCTTGAGTTCGAAGAAATTGTGTGCGATGCGAGTAAATTTGCAAATTACGCGTTGGCCCACTTGCAGCAATGCATTGTCTTCGGTCAAGCGGTAACGAATGCCGTAGGAGTCTTCCAGTGTAAAGTACTTATTGTTGGCATACGGCTTTGAAATGACCGCGAACTCGTACTCCTCGCCTTGAGTATAAAAACGCTTGACGTATTGGGGAATAAAGTGCGCCAAAACCACGTTGCCCTTATTGCAGCTTTTAATCTTGACTTTGAGCGTTTGGGGCAGCGGCTCGGCGAGTTGGAACTTTAACTTTGGGAGGAAATACACGTTGCCTTCGTCAACGATAAGTCGGAAGAAATCTTCTTCAATGCCTTGTGAGCGGTCGACTTCAAACTCTTGGATGGAGTTAATTTCGTAGTTAATCATAATGGGAAAATTTATTAGGTGAAATTTCGTACAAATTTAGCAATAATTTCATAAACAAAGAAGTAATATGTCAAAAAAAATGCGCTGAAAGCGAAAAAAGTGAGCGAAGCTTTGCTCTATGGAAGAACAAGGCTTCGCTCACGCTCAGAGCCGAGATAAAAGAGCCTCGGCTATATTAGATTCGCTCCACGTCGGTGGCTCGGAGCCATGCTTCGGCCGATGAGTTGACGCGCACGTTGTACCAGCGTGGCGACACGGGGTCATCGGGTGTGGCCACGGAGTCGATGATTTCAACCTTGGTGCCTTGGTGGAGCACTACCACTTTCTCGGTCTGCTTGGGTTGGCGCGGCATGGAGTTGAGCAGGGTGCTCTGGGCGGTGATGATTGCTTCGGAGTGGTCGTCGATGCGGTTGGCGGCATTGATGGCTACAATGAGGAAGTAGACGAATGCAATCAGCAGGATTATGCCGCCGAAGAAGCCCAATTTGCGCAGGCTGATTTTGGCGGTGAAGATGTACAGCGCCGCCGCGGCGCAGGCTAATATGAAGGTGGTGAGAGCTATCCAAGCCCACGCGTTGGCCGAGGTGGAGGTGACCACGGCATGGTGAATGCGGATGAGCACGGAGTTGTTGTCTTCAGGCTTGTCCTCAAGGCGTGAGTTGACGAAGTCGAGGTTGGCGCGAGCATCCACGTGCGCGGGGTCCACGCGCAGGGCGCGTTCGTAGGCCAAAATGGCTTGGGCGGTGTTGCCCCGGCGGTACCATGCGTTGCCCAAGTTGTAGTAGACTTCGGCGGAGCGACCTTGCTCGGCGAGGAGTTGGTTGTAAAGCTCCACGGCGCGAGCGTAGTCTTCTTTATTGTAGGCGGAATCGGCCTCGGCAGCAAGGTTGGCGGCTGAGGCTGACCATGCTGCGGCGATGAGGGTGATTATGGCGAAGAGGTATTTCATAACGGTCATTTGGATTTAACGTCTTCGATGGCTTTGATGGCCGCGGCGGCGCGGTTATAGATGTCGTGCATGGCTGAATCGTCGCCGGCGGTAGGTGTGAAGCGAGCCATTTCGCAGTCGTTGAGCACGTCGATTACGGCTTGAACGTCCTGCGGGGCAGCGCCGTAAGCGGTTAGCTTGTCGGCAATTACGTCGGAGATGAGTTGCGAGGGAGCCATGGATAGCTTGTCGCCGATGTATCCGCGCAGTGCCGAGGCGAGCTCGTTGTGGAATTGGTCGGCTTGGTGCTGGCGCATCAGCTTGGCGGCAGCCTTTAATCGCTTGGTTGCCAAGCGGTTGGCGCGTGCCAGGCGGCGACCGGTGACGTCGGCGGCTGCCTTGATGTAGCGGCGGTAGGCGATCACGGATGCGAGCAACGCGGCAATGGCCAGGAAGTAGACGAGTTTATACCACCAAGTGCTCACGATTGGTGCGCTTAGGGTGGCGGGGTTGGCCGAGAGCAGGTGGATGTGGCGGATGTCGCGCATGGTGGCGTCAACGGTTTTCTGTGCGCCATCGCCGGAAGAGCCGGAGCCGCGAACCACGTTGGCGGGGAAGCCTTTGGTGGTGATGGTTTCGTATGCCTTGGTAGCCGGGTTGAAGTAAACGAACTCATACGGCTCGATGGTGAACTTGCCCACCTCCTGAGGCACGATCGGATATTCGATGGTGTATGTGCCGGAGTGAGTGGAGCCGTTGAAATCGGCTTGAATGTCGGTCTTCGAGGTGTAGGTGTCGAAGGTTGAGGGGAATTGGATCTTGGGCGCGGTGAGGAATTTGATGTTGCCGGAGCCTTTGATGGTGAGGGTGTACGTGGCGGCTTCGTTGGTGCGCAGAAGCTCGGGCGCGAGCGTTGCGTCCGCGGAGAATTTGCCCACGGCGCCGGAGAAGTTGGCGGGACGCGGCTCGGGCAGCGGGTCTATGTGGATGGTGGCGGTGTTGGTGGATGTGTTCATGTGACGCGGCACTTCGCGACGGGTGCGAGCCCAGCCGTAGGTGACCCACTCATACTCGATGACGGTGATTTCGTATTCGCCGGAGTGCACGCGCAGATCGCCGCCCTTCTGAGGATAGAGGAGCACGCGCTTGATTTCGAAGGTATAGTAAACTTGACCTTTATAATTTTCGATTGTGCCGCCTTGTTTTACCGGCAGTTCTTCTGAGAGGAAGCCGTCGAACACCGGCAACTTGTTGACTTTGAACGAGCTGCCATCGATTGTGAAGTCCTTGTCGTACTTGACATAGAGCTTGATGGTGGCGATCACCGGCTCTTGCTCGTAGAGGCGTTGGCGCGAGAAGGAGATATTGACCATCAGGTCAGACGGTTGGACCTTGCCCACGGAGATGGAGCCGGACGACTGTCCCCTACCCCCTTGATTGGGATTTACCTGACCCTGAGCGCCGCCCCAACCGGATGCTTGCGGGGCATTGTCCTTGACCACTTCGATGGTTTGCGCTTTGGTTTTGTAGGTGCGTCCACCTACGGTCACCGACACCGAGGGAATGGTGGTTTTGCCGGCATGGCGAGCTATATAGGTATAGGTGTAGATAATCGAATTGCGCATATAGCTGCCGGCCGAGGAGCTGTAGCCCGATTCGATGGAGGTGGACATGCCGTTGGAGTAAAACTCGCAGCCTTGGATTTGTGGCTTGGAGGGGGTGATGTTTGGCGCGGACGAAAGCTGGTCGCCATCGGAGGTGAGCACAAATTGGAACTGGAACTTGCGCCCTTCGATAGCGCCGCGAGGTGGCTGCAGAGTGAATGTAATAGCAGCCGACAGCGTCAGGGTGGCTGTCAGTGCTAAAATGAGGATGGATAGTCGATTAAATAAGTTGTTCATAAGCGATTACCAAGGTTTGTCGGTTGTGGGACGACCTTGCACCGGTCGACGTTCGCGCTGACGGGTGGCGTTCTCTTTATTTTGTACAGACTGCAAAATTTGTTCGGCGTTCTGCGACATAGGCTGCTCTTGCTGCTGCTGTTGCTCCTGTTGCTGCTGTTGCTGCTGCTGTTGCTGTTGCTCCTGTTGTTGCTGCTGTTGCTCTTGCTGCTGTTGGTTTTGGTCTTGGTTTTGCTCCTTGCGTTGGAGCGCCAACAGCAGGTTTTGGCGCGCCTTGCGGTTGTTGGGGTTCAAGCGCAGAGCGGCCTTGTAGTAGTTGATGGCCTTGTCGTAATCTTGGTCGTTAAAAGCCATGTTGCCAAGATTATAGTTAGAGTATTCGGCCAACTGCGGCACCTCGGTGTTGGATGCGATTTGCTCGTAGATGGCGGCAGCGGCCTTGCGGGGATCATTTTGGGTGCCCTTGTTGTCGTCGGAGGCGAGTTGCACCAAAGCGCAGGCCTTGTTATATAGCGCGTAAGGCGACGTGGGGTTGAGGGCTAAGGCCAACTCGTACCTCGCAAGGGCCTCATGGTAGTTGCCTTGGGAGTAAAGCTCGTTGCCCTCGCGCACGAAGTTGCGTTCGCGCTTGGTGGAGTTGTCGGCGGCCCATGCGGGACAGGCCGTGAGCGACAGAACCAATATTATAGTGTAAATAAACTTTTTCATCATCATTTTTTTGTGAAGAAGTTAATCTTGCGCAGCCAGCTGTTTTTGCGTTCCGATATAAGGGAATCGATAATCAGCAATAGGAAAGCGATCCAAGCGAATACGGGGAATTGCTCGGCGCCGGCGGTATATTCGTGGCGTTTGAATTGCGACTTTTGGAGGGTGTTGAGCTGCTCGGAAAGGTCGGAGAGCGCGTTGCGGTCAGCCCCGTTCACGTACACACCATTGCCGGCGGCGGCGATGTCGGCGGCGAGCTGTTGGTTAAGCGTGGTGAGCACGGTTTGGCCGGAGTTGTCCTTGATGTATTCGCCCTGTTTACCGGCCACGGGGATAGGCTGGCCTTTGGCGGTGCCGAGGCCGATGACATTGATTTGGATCTCCTTTTCGGCGGCGGCTTTGGCAGCTTCCACGGCTTCGCCTTCATGGTCTTCGGCATCGGTAATGAGGATGATGGCCTTGTGGATGGATTCGTCTTGCGAGAACCCGTTAGTGGCCATCGAAACTGCTTCGGCCAACGATGTACCTTGGTACTCCATCAGCGCGGGGCTGAGCTCGCTGAGGTAGATTTTGGCCATGCCGAAGTCGGTGGTCATCGGAAATTGGGTTTTGGCGTTGCCGGCAAAGATTACCAAGCCCACTTTGTCGTTGTCCAACTTGTCGATGAGCTTTTCGAGCATCAGGCGTGCGCGGTCCAAACGCGTGGGACCGTTGGGGTCGTCGGTGGCTGAAGCCAGCATGGAGTTGGACAGGTCGAATGCAATCATGATCTCAATGCCGGAGGTGGTTTCCTGGTGCTGTTTTTCGCCGGCACGCGGACGAGCCAACACGATGATGAGCGCAGCCAAGGCTACCAAGCGAATCACCATTTTGATTACGGGCTTGTACACCGACGCATCGGGCATAAGCGAGGCGATGGTTTCGGCATTGCCAAAGCGTGCAAGGCGACGGCGGCGTTGGCGCTGTGTGAAATAGAACAGCGCAAAGAGCACCGGCACAAGCCACAGTAAATGAAGCAGATATGGATTAGCGAAATCAAACATAACTTACTAAATTAGGGAATTGGACGCAGAAGAACTTTGCGCAACACGATTTCGAGGGTGAACAGCCCGAAAGCCAACCATGCCCACAGCATATAATTGTCCTCAGTGTGAGAGAACGAGCTGATATTCATCTTGGTTTTCTCCAAAGCGTCGATTTCGGAGAAGATGTCGGCCAGAACATCGTTGCCGGTGGCGCGGAAGTACTTGCCGCCGGTGTTTTCGGCAATCTGTTTGAGCGTGGCCTCATCGATCACCACATCCTGCATGGTGTAGGTGATGCGGCCGAACATGTCGTAGGACGGCGACGGCGCTTTGCCGTTGGTGCCCACGCCGATGGTGTAGATCTTCACACCCATTTCTTTGGCGACTTCGGCGGCGGTAAGCGGAGTGACGGTGCCGCGGTTGTTGGAGCCGTCGGTGATAAGTATGATTGAGCGGCTTTTGGCCTGGCCGTCCTTGATGCGGTTGAGCGAAGTGGCTATGCCGTCGCCGATGGCGGTGCCGTCTTCGAGCATGCCTACGTCGATGCTTGAAGCGTAGGTGATTAGCTGCGAACGGTCGCCGGTCATTGGCACGCCGGTGAGCGATTCGCCCGCGAAGATTACGAGGCCGATGTTGTCGCCCGTGCGCCCTTGAATGAAGCTCGATGCCACCTGCTTGGCGGCTTCCAAACGGTTCGGCTCAAAGTCGCGTGCCAGCATACTGCCGGAGATGTCCATGGCGATGACGATGTCGGTGCCCTCGGTGTTGGCCGTGTCCCACTGGTCCTTGAGTTGGGGACGAGCCAACACGATAATCAAGCAGCCGATGGCCGCCAATCGCATGGCGAAGAGCACGTGGCGCAAGTATTGACGCCACGAGGTGGGCATCTGTGCAAAGGCCGAGATGCTCGACAGCGCCAAGGTGGGATGCGTGTGCCGCTGCCGCAGTATATACCACACTATCAGCGGTATAAACAGCACGAACAGAAGCAGAAGATATGGATGTGCAAATTGCATAGCTTATTTCTTTTTGACGGTTTTGCCTTTGGTAGCCTCTTCCGGAGCGGGCGGCACCGGCTTGGTGCTTTCCACAAAGTAGAGGGTGTTGTTGAAGGCTTTAACATTGTCGTCGGGCAGCGGACGCACCTTGGCGAATTTCACGAAGTCGGCGATTTCCAAGATCTGCGAGATGCGCTCGCGGTTGTCGCGCGTGTCGGGATTATTGCGCAGAGAATCAAGGATTTGCGTCGACGACATTTCCATGGCGTTGATGCTGAATCGCCCTTGCAGGTAGGTGCGGAGAATGTCAACCAATGTGGTGTAGTACTCACGCTCGTTGCCGGACTCGGCTAAGCGGCGTTCGCGCAACTGATTGAGCTGGCGCATTGCCAATTCGTAGGGGTCGACGGGCTTGACCACTCGTGGCAAAATGGAGCCGGTTTTGCGATACATGCGGTACATGTAAATGCCGCAACCCAAAGCCACGCACAAAGCCAAGGCGATGGCCACCCACCACAATTGGTCGGGGAGAAAGTCGTACCAACGGCGCGGCGGATTCACCACCGATTCCATGGGGTTGATCGTGGGCAGCGAGTCCTGACCGATCGGCATCGAATCCAAACTAACAGGTAATACTTTGAGCGCCAACACGTTGGAGCGAGCGGTGTCGTTGCCCACAGCATACAGGAATGGCGGAATGGTGGCCATTCCGGGGTAGAAGGCTTGGATGGTGACGTTGTACTGATAGCCGGCTTCGGTGGTGTCGCCGCTGACCTCTACCACGTCGAACGCCTCGCCGTCGAAGGTGGGCTCGGGCAGGTTCACCATCGTGCCGCTTTTCGCCGGGTCGGCCACATTGATAGTGATGTGAGCCAATGACCCCATCTCCACCACAGTCGAATCGATGGAGGCGGTGACTTTGGCTTTGGCGGCGCGTGCGGGCAGTCCGGCACCGGCGGCCATCAGTGCTATTATGAGTAAACGAGTTAATTTCATGCTTTTTGACCGCGATTTTTAAACAGGCCGATTAAGGCCTTCACATAGTTTTCATCTGTGGCAACCGACACGAAGTCCACGCGCGAAGAACGCAACGTCTCGGTCATGGCTTGCTGGCGGTCGTACCACCAACGGCCGTAGGCTTGGCGCACTTTCGAGCTGGAGGTGTCCACCCAACGAGTTTGGCCGGTTTCGAGGTCGCAAGCGCGGATCAGGCCCACGTTGGGCAGCTGTGCATCGCGCTTGTCGTAGACTTGAATGGCCATCACATCGTGCTTGTTGCGGGCGATCGACAGCGCTTGGCGGTAGTCGTCGGCATCGATGAAGTCGGAGATGAGGAACATCGACGAGCGCTTGCGCATGGCATCGGTGAAGTAGCTCAGCGCCAAGGACAAGTCGGTGCGCTTATTCTCCGGTTGGAAGTCGAGCAACTCGCGCACAATCAGCAAGATATGCTTCTTGCCTTTCTTCGGCGGGATGAATTTCTCAATTTTGTCGGTAAAGAATAAAGCACCGATTTTGTCGTTATTTTGAGTGGCGGAGAAGGCCAATGTGGCGGCGATTTCGGCTATCATTTCGCGCTTCTCAACGCCAACGGCACCGAACAGCCGGCTGGCCGACATATCGACCAACAGCATTACGGTGAGTTCGCGTTCCTCTTCGTAGACTTTTACGTAGGGGTGGTTGTGGCGGGCGGTCACATTCCAGTCGATGTCGCGGATGTCGTCGCCGTATTGATACTCGCGCACCTCCGAGAACATCATGCCGCGGCCTTTGAAGGCCGAGTGGTATTCGCCGGCAAAGATGTTCTGCGATAATCCGCGCGATTTGATCTCAATCTTGCGAACTTTTTTGAGAAGTTCTTTAGCATCCATAGTGAAAAGGGATTAGGGCACTTGGATCTTATCGAGAATTTGGGTGATAATTTCGTCGGTGGTGATGTTGTTGGCTTCAGCTTCGTAGGTGAGGCCGATACGGTGGCGCAGCACGTCGTGGCATACGGCAATCACATCCTCGGGCACCACGTAGCCGCGTTGGTGGATGAAGGCGTATGCGCGGGCGGCGCGTGCCAGCGAGATGGATGCACGGGGCGATGCACCGAACGCGATGATCGACACCATGTCGTCCAAGCCGTAGTCCACCGGGAAGCGGGTGGCGAAGACGATGTCCACGATGTAGCGCTCGATTTTTTCGTCCACGTAGATTTGCTCTACCACTTTTTGTGCTTCGATGATTTCTTCCGGACGGAGCAGAGCCTGAATGCGGCGCTGCACGTTCGAAATATTTTGGCGGATGATGATTCGTTCTTCCTCCTTAGAGGGATAACCGATTACCACCTTCATCAAGAAGCGGTCCACTTGAGCTTCGGGCAGCGGATAAGTGCCTTCCTGCTCAATGGGGTTTTGGGTGGCCATTACCAAGAACGGTTGGTCGAGCTTGAAGGAGTTGTCGCCGATGGTCACTTGGCGCTCCTGCATGGCTTCAAGCAGTGCGCTCTGCACTTTGGCCGGAGCGCGGTTGATTTCGTCCGCGAGGACAAAGTTGGCGAACACCGGACCTTTTTTCACTTGGAACGTTTCGTTCTTGACGCTGTAAACCATGGTGCCAACCACGTCGGCCGGCAGCAGGTCGGGGGTGAATTGGATGCGGCTGTATTTGGCGTCGATGAGTTGTGCTAAGGTTTTAATGGCAAGGGTCTTGGCCAAGCCGGGCACACCTTCCAGCAGAATGTGGCCGTTTGAAAGCAATGCGATGAGAAGCGATTCTACCAAGTGCTTTTGACCCACGATGGTTTGATCCATACCGTGGGTGATGATGTTCACAAAGTCGCTTTTGGAAGCAACTAAGGCGTTGAGGTCGCGGATGTTTACTGTATCACTCATGATGATTTAGCAGTTTATTTTGACGTATTTTTATTTCAAATTTATACATCGGGCTGTAGTGCACCGAATTTCACTACAAATTTACAACATTATTCCGCTACAAAATTAACTTAAAATGTTAAAATTTTCTATTATACGTTTAACTAATATAACCTTTAAGAAAATTTAGCTAATATCGGGCCAAAAACCGGCAAAACCTTGCCCCAAGCAAGGTTTTGCTGCTTTCATTCCGTGCTGTGTGACGTGCGGTGGGGCTTCAACGAAAAAACGAAGTACGAAATAACGAACACAGCTTTTAAAGACGATTTCTTACGATTTTTACGATAGCCATCCGGGCGGGGGCGCGGTACATGATGATCGGGCAAATCGCAGATTATCAGCCTGTAGTGCCGAGGCAAGCCTCGGCTCTACCGTATGCTCGGCATGAGTAGTGTCTAACGGGTGCAAGTCCCTAAGCCACCCTAATAGCGGGAAGGCTACAGCCAAAGGCAAGGGTGTCCATCGCGAGGTGGAATCTGAAAGAAGCCGGCGGCAAACATCTGGCCTAACGAACAGAAACTTCATATAAGGCATCAGCCGTGGATGAGATTGCGGTACAAATCAAAGTCCAATAGCTATTCGGAACGGTTGGTGTAGATGAAGTAGGTATAAGATGGAAAGACAGTGCTCTTATCCGAGGAGGTCTCACGGACGTGGTGAACAAGACCATGGAGTAAAGCTTGCCGTGAGAAGTCAGCAGAGGTCATAGTAGTGGAGTATTCGATAAGGCTCCATGAAGGACTGAACCTAATATTAAACGATAGTAATTGAAAGTTACCAAAT
>CAMGBT010000057.1 GCA_946011725.1 uncultured Bacteroidales bacterium
GCGATTGGCCCGGAGTCGGGCTAGAGCTCGGGGCGGCCTTCGAATTGGACGCCTAACTCGGTGGAGAAGCCCAGACGGTTGCCGGGGAGCATGCTACCCCAACCGATGCCGAGGTAGGGGCGGAAGTTCTTGACCTTGAAGCCGCCGGAGATGTCGCCGTTGGAGTTGGCGGGGATTTTGTAATCGCCGATGATTGCTTGGGCGTCGGGGTTGGCGAGGTCGTTGCTGTGGCCGGTTATTTTGAGCAACTTGTTACCGCCGAAGTAAGCGCCGGCAGCCACGTAGAGGGGGAGTTTGGGCACGGGGTATACGTTGAAAATCACTTGTCCTTGCAGGCGGCCGAGGTCGCCTTGGAGGTTGACGGTGCCGCGTTGCTGTTGGCCGGCTACTGAGTAGGTGTAGTCGGCGTCGGCATTGAAGGTGATGCCGGGCATGATGGATACGCCGGCGCGCATTTGCACAAAGGAGGTGATTGGGGTGGCCAACTCAACGGTGATGCCGGTGGTGCCTACGCCCACGCCTGCGCCGAGGTGGTTGAACACTTGCGCGGAAGCGCCGAGAGCGCATGCGCAGAGGGTCAGAAGTACGAGAAATTTTTTCATAGTGTATCGGATAGTTTGTTTGATGCAAAATTAGCAAAATTTTTTTAAATAGGGAATATTATTGCAAAAAAAGTGGAAATTTGTCGGATTTTTTAATGAAGAGGCGAGGCCGGTGAGATTGGCCTCGCCTCTTGAGATTGGATTTGGATTAATTAGATGGTTATCATCTTATATGATTGAGAAGTTAAGGAATTAGTACTTTTTTCCCGTTGATGATGTAGATGCCGGGGGCGGAGGGATTGGTGACGGGGCGGCCGTAGATGTCGTAGATGGCTTCGGCGGCGGGAGCATCGACGGAGATGTTTTCAACGGAGGAGACTACACCATTGTGGTATGGGGTGAACACGGGCGAGATGGTGTCGGCGAGCTTGAGGTAAGCTTGGTTGGTGGGCACCACGCCTGAAGCGTCTTGGAGGTCGTAGTTGTCGGCATAAGGATCGTAGAGGTAGAAGTTGTAGCCAACGTTTTCGGGTTTGGCTCGGAAGGTGTCATCGAGGGCGATGGGTTCGCCGGTGTTGCCGATGAGGGCGGAGCCGTCGGGAGTGAGGTCTTGACCGATGGTGACGTTGGAGGCTGTGAGGGAGGCTACGGCGCGGGAATTGGTTGTGCTACAGATGATGTAGGCCTTACCGGGCTCGAGCGAGTGGACCGAAGTGTAGTCGATGATGGCGCTGGAGGCGGTGGGTTCCTTGCCGGGGTGGAGGTATTCTGCTACCAGGCTTTCGGGTACATCGCAGGCGAAGGGAATGGATATTGTGCGCCAGATGAGATAGTCGACGTCAATGTCCATAGTGACGTTCTGCGCGGTGAAGGGCACGGGCGAGTTGAACGCTACGCCGTCTTGGAGCACGAGGTTCTCGCAGTAGGCATCCACACCTTCAAGGGCGGGCGCTTGGGCGCGTTGGTAGAATCGGAGTGCCACTTCTTTCTTGCCGGGGTCTTTGGGGTCTTCGCTGCCGCTACCGGTGCCGACTTCGGTGGTGGGAGTGTTGGTTACTACCACGTAGTTATCTTGGCCGCTTTGCGAGTCATCGGTGGAGAAGTAGAGCGCGTTGGGCACGGATTGGTAGTCGGGGGAGTAGCTGTCGGAGCGGGTGAATTCGCCGTCGACGTATACGCCGTCGTAGGCGTTGGTGGTGAGTTGGTCGGTGTTACCGGTGACGGTGAGCGAAGTCACGCAGGGATATTCCAAGGTGACGGAGGGGTCGTAGTCGCCCACGTACACGGAGATGTCGCCTAACGACTGTATAACTAAGCGTTTGAGGTTGCCGAGGTAGCTCTTGCCACCCATTTCGCCTAAGAGGGAGAAGGAAGTGGGGAGGGTGAGCGATTCGAGCGCGTAGCAGTTGTAGAAGGCGTATTCTTCCAATACCTGAAGGTCGCGGCCGAGGTCAACGTCGCGCAGGTTCTCGCAGCCCTCGAAGGCGCCTTTGCCTACGGTGATGCAGTTGGGCGAGAGCACCACGGCGGTGATGTTTTCATTGTAGGCGCAGGCAAAGTTGTCGACGCGGGTGACAGTCTCGGGCATGGTCAGGGTGGAGATGATCCTGGCTTTGGGCACGGCGATGAGGGTGGTTTTATCCTTGTTGTAGAGTATGCCGTCAGACGATGAGAGACAGGTGTTTTCGGATGAGACTACGATGGATTTCAGGCCGGGGAAGGTGTTGCCGATGAATTCGCCATACTTGATTTCGTTGCCGTTGGCGTCAACGTTGGAGATGTTATAGCCGAATGTGAGCGAGGTGAAGCGTGAGCATTCGCCGGCAAAGTAAGCATCGGTGATGTATTTGATGGAGGAGGGGAAGGTGAGCTCTGTGGTTTCAGCGGGGAGGTCTACCAAGAAGAGGTGGCCGGTGTTGCGGTTGTAGAGCATGCCGTCGGCTTTGGTGAGATATAAGTTGCCTGAGGCGATGGTGATTTTGGCGAGAGAGCTACCGCAGCCTTGGTTGCCGATGTAAGCCACACTCTTGCCCACCTTAACCTCATCGGAAAGATTCCGCCCGAATGCGTTGGCGCCCACGTAGGTGACGTTGTCGGGAATGGTTACTCCGGTGATTTTGGATTGGGAGAACGCGTTATCGCCGATGTATTGGAGTGAGGAAGGAAGGTTGACGGCCACGAGCTTTTCAGAGTATTTGTATGTCGAGTTGTAGGGGATGGCACCGGCGACGACGGCTACGGTGCCATCGGCCACGTTGAGGGTGTAGCCGTAGTCCATGTCGCCTTTGAAGCTGACGAGGCGGTTGTCGAGATATACCGGGCCATTGGGTTGGTTGCCCATCCACTTGGTTTCGGCAAATGCATTACGGCCGATGATGGTTGAGGAGCTTACGATGGATACGGAGCTGAGGTTGGAGCAGTAATAGAAGGCATACGCACCCACTTCTTTGGTGTTTTGGCGGATGGTAACGGAGGCGAGGCCGCTATAGGCAAATGCGTACTGCTCGAGGCGCTCGAGGGTGGTGGGGAAGGCGATGGAAGCGAGACCGGAGCAGCCGGAGAAAGCGCTTGGGCCAATGACTTTCACACCTTCTTCAAAAGTGACATTAGCGAGTGCGGCGCAGCTTTGGAACGCTCGCTCGTCGACGCGCTCGATAGTGCCGGGGATGGTGATGGAAGTGAGCGAGGATTCGATGAAGGCAGCGGGACCGAAGGCGGTCATTGTGTTGCTGCAGGTGACAGTTTTCAGGTTGGCGCAGTTGCTGAACGCCATTACGCCGAGGGAGGTGACACCTTCGGGGATGGTGTAGCTTTCGCCGGCGCGTGCAGCGGGATATTGGTAGAGGATGGTGCCGTCTTTGCTGAAGAGCACGCCGTCGATTGACTTGAAGTTGGGATTGCCGGCGGCCACGAGGATTTGCTGCAAGCCGGTGCCGATGTTCATACCTTCGTAACCGTTAGCGGTGCTACCCATGGAGGGGATGATTTCCAAGGTGGAAGGCAGGGTGACTTTGGTGATCTTGTCGCCGAGGGCTGCCTTGCCGATTTTGACGAAGCCTTCGGGGACGACGAACTCGGTGACGCCGGTGCCGGCGAAGAAGTAGCCGGGCAGGGCAATCATTTTGGTGCCTTCAGCGAAAGTTACTTCTTTGAGGTTGGAACAGCCGAAGATGATGCTGGAACCGGGGTCGTCGGAGCCATCGAAGCTGACCACCAATGGCGGTATGCACAAGGATGTGAGCGCTTGGTTATTGGCGAAGGCGCGCGGGCCGATATTGGTGATGGTGTTGGGCAGGTTGAATTGCGCCACGACTGTGCCGGCGAAGGCTTCGCGGCCGATGGCGGTGAGGTTGGCGGGCAAGGTCACGGAGGTGAGCGCGCTGCAGCCGAAGAGGAACCTCTCGGGAATGGAGGAGAAACGGTCGGGGATGACCATAGACTTAACTTTTGAGTTCATCAACAGCGCGTTGGGCAGGGTTGTGATGCCGTCGGGGATGGTGAAGGCGGTGAGGCCGGTGCCGGAGAAGGCATCGTTGCCGAGGGAGGTGGCTTTGGCGCAGTCGATGGATTGCAAGGAGGAACAACCATCGAAACACTGGTTGCCGAATGTGGTGACGTTGGCGGTGTTGATGGTGGTCAGCGAACTATCGTAAAGGAAAGCGTTGGGGCCGATTTCGGTGAGGTTCGGGCCCAAGGTGACGGATTTGAGGGCATCGCAACGGCCGAAGCATTGTTCGGGAAGGGCGGTGATGCCGTCGGGGAGGATGATGGATTCCAAGGCGGTACACAAGTCAAAGCAGTAAGCGGGCAGTTCAGTCAGGCCGGAGGGCAATTTTATGGTCTTTATGCCGCTACCTTGGCAGGTGTAGGCTTTGATGGTGGTGACGCTTTCGGGGAGGACAAGCGAGGTGAGGGCGGGGCAGCTGCTGAAGGCGTATTCGCAGATGGTGGTGGTGCCTTCGTTGAGGGTGACCGACTCCAACGCCGCGCATTGGTCCAAGAGGTATTTGTTGATTACTTGCACCGAGCCGGGGATGTTGATGGTGGTGAGCTTCTTGCCTTTTTGGAAACCACTTTCAGGGATGGTAGTCACTGAGGAGGGGATTTTTATCTCGGTGATGTATTCGGTGGCATTGAAGCCGCCAGTCATCTCGGTGACGGTGAAAGTGACACCATCGAGTTCTACGGTTCCGGGGACTTCCAACACGGTGTTGTCGCCGGTTTTTTTACCGTAATCGTAGCGGCGTTGTGTGTAAAGTCCAATGGAGACAGTGCCGGTGCTGTTGTCCTCATCGTAAGTGAGGACCGTGCAATCGAACAAGCGTGATGAATCATACGGTGGCGCGGTGGTCGTCACGGTCCCATCGGTTTTTATGTAAATGGTGGAGCCGACGCTCACGGTAGCATTGGCCGCAAGCGTACACAGCAGAGCCATAAGCAGAGCCATCGGCCGGGCGACTGCGTGTGCGTTCTTGGTTGATTTAGGTCGAGGGATTCTCATAAGCGTAAAGTTTTTATATGTTATAGCGGCAAAGTTACTCAAAATGGCCGATTGAGCAGTTGTAAAAACTTTACAAATGCTTGAAAAAAACTTACAAAATGGGCGGGGTGAGGCCTATCGCGCCTGCGGAGCTTCGCTAAAGCTCAGAGCCGAAACAAACAGCGGGCGGGGGCGTCTCAGGCTGGAGCGCAGCTAAAGCTGCTCAGCCGGAGGCGAAAATAAGAGCGGGGCGGGTGCTTTGCTGTGCCGAAGGTGGGGGCTATTTTGTGGAGGCGTTGAGGCGGTATTGGGAGGGGGAGACGCCGTAGACGCGCTTGAAGGCGTGGGAGAAGGCTGAGGCGTCGTCGAAGCCGCAGAGGAGGGCTACTTCGCTGATGGGGCGGTTGGTGTCGAGCATCAGGGTGTCGGCGGCGCGTTCCATTTGGATGGCGGAGATGAACATTTTGGGCTGTTGGCCGGTGGTGTCGCGCAGACGGCGGCGGAAGGTTTGTTCGCTCATGTTGAGAGCGGCGGCGATGTGGGTCACGTCGGCTTGACCGTTGGCAAGGCCTTGTTCCACGGCTTCGACCACGCGCTGAAGGAAGGCTTTTTTGTTGTCGGACTCGGACGCGGACTCGGCGGGCGTTTCGGCCGGCGCGGCGGGGGTGGATATTTGCGAGCGGATTTGGTCGATCTCGGCGATGAGTTGTTGCATGGCGCAGCGGTGGCGGCGTATGGCGCGGCGGGCTATGATTACTGTGGCGATGATGAGTGCAAGCAGGATGGCTGCGGCGATGAGGATGTCGCGGCGGTGGGCGGAGCGAATCTGCTGATTTTCAGCGGCTAATTGGTCGGTGTCGAACTCGGCCTTGAAGCGGGCGAGAGATTCGGCGGTGGCGGTGGAGTAGAGCGAGTCGCGCAGGGTGTTGAAGCGCTCGAGCTCGATGCGAGCGCTGTCGCTGTTGATGTCCCAGTAGGCGTTGTAAAGGGCTTGGTGTGAGTGAGTTAGGTTGTATAGGTCGCCCAGTTGTTCGAACAGCTGCGCGGCTTGGCGCAGGTGGGGGATAGCTTCGGCATTCTTGTTTTGTTTGATTAGGCAGATGCCGAGTTGGTTGAGGGAGATGGCGAGGGAGTGGTTGTTGCCGGCTTCGGTGAGAACCGGGATGGCGCGGCGGAGGTCGGCTTCGGCTTCGGGAAATTTTTCGAGGCCGATGAGCGCGGCGGCTTTCTGCGAGAGGCGGACGGCGGCACGCGGCATGCGGCCTTGTGCGGAATCGAGGCCGAAAGCGTCGGAGGCATATTTTACGGCTTCGGCATCGCGGCCGAGCTTGTGGTAGATTTCCGAGGCCATGCCGAGGAGGATGGCTTTGCGGGCGGGATTGTTGGCTTCGTCGGCGTAAATGAGGCCTTTAAGGATGTATTGTTCGGCTTCTTGCGGTTGGTTGGCGGCCATGTAGGTGCCGGCCAGGACGTTGAGTATTGACGAGATTTCGTCGGGGTCGTTCACCTTAATAAATATATCGAGGGCTTGATTGCCGTAGGCGGCGGCTGATTTGAAGTTGGCCAAGCGCACGTCAATTATGGCTAAGAGTCTGAGGCAGTAGGCCTTGTCGAGGTTGTCGTAGCGAAACAATGGGAGTGAGCGCAGCGCTAAATCCTTGGCTGATTGATAGTTCTGCAATTGGTATTGCACTTCGGCGCCCCAATACCACACTTGCTGTCGCAGCGAATCGGCCGGGGTGTCGGCGGCAAAGTGGACGGGACCGTCGCCGGGCATAACTTTTTCTAAGTATTCAAAGAGGTCGTTGGCCGCTTGGGTGGATGACTGGTTTTGGTTGAATCGGCTCATAAGTTGGTCAAATTCAGCGTCTTGCGCCGCAAATGAAAAACATGGCAGCACAAGGAATACCCATAGAAGAGCAAAAATGCGAAGTGTAGCTTTGTTCATGTTGAAAGTGAGTTAGGGCAATAATTCAATGACAAAGGTACAAAAAATTTGGTAACGATGGTAAAAAATTTGCAAAAAAGGCGAGAAATGCGGTTTTTTGTTGTATCTTTGCAAAAAATCTGATAACGATATGAAATTCTCCTATTTATTAATGGCAGCAGCCATGATGGCGCTGTCGGCTTGCGGCAGCAAGGATGCACAAGCCACCGAAGGCCAAGAAGGTCAAGCAGAACAAACCGAGGAAGCCGCCGCAGAGATTACATCCAGCGTGATTGTGCTCACCGGCGATAAGGGCTACACCCCCGATATGAAGGTGGAGAAGGTGACTGTGCTCGACTTTAACGCTACATGGTGCGGCCCGTGCCAGAAACTCCACCCGGTGTTTGATGCCATGTCGGCCAAGTATACTAATGTGGAATTTGTGTCGATCGATGTTGACGAAAACCCGCAGACAGCCGAGCTATTTGGCGTGTCGAGCATCCCGCAGGTGACGATTATCGCACCCGATGGCCGCACTAAAACCTTCATCGGCCTCGAAGAAGCAATCTATCCGTTGCAGTCTTTCGAAAAGACTTTGGACGATTTCATCGCCGGCAAATGAAGGCTGGTGAAATCTTGAAATCAGCACGTGAGCGCCTCAAAATTGAGGCGCTCAATGCTATGCAACAAGCTGTGTGGCAGAGCCGTGCGGAACGGATGGTGGTGCTGTCGCCCACCGGTTCGGGCAAGACGGTGGCCTTTGCGGGAGCGATGTTGCAACGGCTCAGCGGCGGCGAGCATCCGCTGCCGGCGGCGCTGGTGCTGGCGCCTTCGCGCGAGTTGGTGATCCAAATCGGCGAGGTGCTGCGGGCGTTGGCGCGCGGGCTGAAGGTGGCCACGTTCTATGGCCGCCACGCTATGGCCGACGAGGTGAACACGCTCACCGGCCACCCCGACATCATCGTGGCCACGCCGGGCCGTTTGCTCGACCATCTTACGCGTAAGTCGGTAGACCTCAGTGCGTTGGAGGTGTTAGTGGTGGATGAATACGACAAGGCGCTCGAACTCGGCTTTTACGACGAGATGAGCCGCATCTGCCGCCGCTTGCCGCGCAAATTGCGGTTGGTGACGCTCACGTCGGCCACGGCCATTGAGCAAATGCCTGATTTCTTGGACCTTAGCGCGGCACACACCATCGACTTCTCCAACAGCGGCAAGCCGGCGGCGCGGCTCGATGTGGCGCGCGTGGTGAGCTACGAGCGCGACAAGTTGGCTGTGCTACGAGCGCTGTTGGCCTCGGTAGGCGAAGGCCGTTCGATGGTGTTCGTCAACCATCGCGAAAGCGCCGAGCGCGTGCATCAATTCCTTGTGAATGAGGGGTTTGCCACGTGCTTGTACCATGGCGGATTAGAGCAGCAGGACCGCGACCGTGCGGTCATCACCCTCAACAACGGCACCACCCCGGTGATGGTGGCCACCGACCTCGCCGCCCGCGGTTTGGACATCGAAGCCGTGGAGAATGTAATCCATTACCACCTGCCGCCCACGCCGCAGGCACTCACCCACCGCAATGGCCGCACCGCGCGCGTGGACCGCAGCGGCCGGGTGTACTTCATCATCGCCGAGGGCGAAAATGTGCCCGAGTATGTGGACTGGGACCATGACTTCCACCCCGACCACGACGCTCCCTTACCGCCTCAGCCACAGATGGTTACCTACTATGCCAACGCCGGCCGCAAGGAGAAAGTGTCGCGCGGCGACCTGGTGGGCCTGCTGTGCAAAACCGTGGGTTTGACCGCCGACCAAATCGGCCGCATCGACGTGCGCGACCACTCCGCTTACGTGGCCGTAGCCTCTGATGCCGCGCCGCAAATCCCCGCCACCACCCTCAAAATCAAGGCCGCCCGCCTGCGCCTTACCCCGCTGAAATAATTCAAAAATCGTGCAATTTTAAAATCCAATTTTAATATTGCACAAGTTTTTGCACAATTGACCAATTAATTCGTCCGGATTGCAGTATTACATGCGAGCACTTTTATGCGGGTAACAATTCAGCTATCAAGCGGGATTATTCGGTTAAACCGCTATTGCCAGGCTGGTTGATTTGAGCCGCGCGAGGTGGGGTGGTTGAGGGTGAAAAAATGGCGAGGTCGATTTTTGGGGAAATTGATGTAAGTGGTTGAAAAATAGCGTGTTGCGCGAAATTTCAATTTTCAAAACTCTGCGGAATCTCCTTTTTTTTGGCACATTCCGCAGAGTTTTGGGGTGACATAGGGTAGGGTGGGGTTTGCCCTTTCTTTATAATATATGTGAGAAAAGTGGGTTGGTGTAGCGATTTTTTCAAAAGAAATTCGTAACTTTGTGGTGTTGAATTTAAAGAAAATTACACCGATTCTGCGTAAGTTGCTGCCGTGGCAGTGGCAAAGGCGCATAACGCGGCGAGCCTATAAAGCGCGCAGCCGCTATCGTGTTGAGATAATCAACGAGAACACGTTAGGGCTGCTGATGCGCTTGCGGCTGAGCGGTGTGCGCGTCACGTTGGCGGCTTTGGCCGTGGTTGCGGCGGTGGCGTCGCTGATTTTGGTGCTGGTGATGTTCACACCGCTGGGCACGTTCTTGCCGGGACAGTTGCGCGGCGATTTGCGCAGTCAGTACGCTCAGGCAGCGTTGCGCATCGACTCGCTGGAGCAAGTGAGCCGCCGACAAACCGCTTACATGGAAAACATTCGGCGCATTCTCACCGACAGCGTAAGCGCCGATCTCACAGTCACTTCCACCGAGGTGATCACCGATTCATTGGTGAGCGCATCCACGGCCGAGCGCCAGTTTGTGCGCCGGTTTGAGGACGAGCAGCGGTTCAACCTCTCGGTGTTGGCACCCATCGCCGCCGAGGGTATGATATTCGAAGCACCCACCATGAGCGCCGACGGCACCGGCGAGGTGAGCGCCATCTATCGCGGCACCGTGCTGTCGACAGCCATCGCGCCCAACGGCCTGTTGATGGTGATGGTGCAGCATCCCAACGACTTCGTATCTATCTACAATAATTTGGAGCACGTGTACATAGCCGCCGGCGACAAGGTGGTGGCCGGGCAGCGCATAGCCTGCACCGCGGCCAACCGGCCCTTGGCCTTGGAAATGTGGCACGACGGGGTGAAACTCTCGCCCGAGCTCTATCTACCATATTGACAATCAAATGAATAGCAATTGTAAACAAATAGCCGTGTTAGGGTCAACCGGGTCGATCGGGCGCCAGACGCTCGATTTGATTGCGCGTCATGCCGACCGCTACCGCGCCGCGGTGCTGGTGGCGGGCCGACAGGTGGACCTGCTGATAGAGCAAGCACGGAAATTCCGTCCTCAGATGGCCATCATCGCCGACGAAACGCTGTACCCGCAGTTGCGTCAAGCCCTTGAACCATTAGGGATTAGCACTGCTGCCGGTGCCAAGGCCGTGGAGGCTGCCGCCGCGGCCGACTGCGTGGACATGGTGGTCACCGCCACCGTGGGCTACAGCGGCCTGCTGCCCACCATCGCCGCCATCCGCGCCGGCAAGGACATCGCCTTGGCCAACAAGGAGACCATGGTGGTGGCCGGCGAGTACGTCACCTCGCTTTTGAAAGACAGCCCCACGCGTATCTTCCCGGTGGATTCCGAGCACTCGGCCATCTACCAGTGCCTGCGCGGCGAAGACCCGGCAACGGTTAAGCGGCTTATTATCACCGCTTCCGGCGGCCCGTTCCGCACCTGGAGCGCCGACCAAATCGCCGCCGCCACCGCCGCCCAAGCCCTGAAGCATCCCAATTGGAACATGGGCGCCAAAATCACCGTCGACTCTGCTTCCATGCTCAATAAAGCCTTCGAAATCATCGAAGCGCGTTGGCTCTTTGGCATTGAGCCACAGCGAATTAGCGCCATCGTCCACCCCCAATCCATCATCCACTCCATGGTGGAATTCATTGATGGCGGCATCAAGGCCCAGATGGGCGTGCCCGACATGACCTTGCCCATCGCCTACGCCCTTGGCGAAGCGTCGCGCATCGACCGCGTGAGCGACTTCTGCGACATGCTGAAGCACAATCAGCTCACATTCGAAGAGCCTGACACTCAGCGCTTTCCGTGCCTCGGCTTAGCCCACTACGCCTTGGAGCGCGGAGGCAATGCCGCCTGCATCATCAACGCCGCTAACGAGGTGGCCGTGGCCGCCTTCCTGCGCGACCGCATCGCCTTCGGCGATATCTACCGCACCATCGAAGCCACTTTGGCCAACACTCAATTCATCGCGCAACCCGTTTTCGACGACTACGTTGCCACTAACTCCGAGGCCCGCGCACGTGCCGCCTCTTTTATCGACAACATCTCAAAATAAATGGAAACTTTTCTGCTCAAAGCCGCTCAACTTGTCTTAGCACTGATGATTTTAGTGGTGATCCACGAATGCGGTCACTACTTCTTCGCACGAATCTTCAAAATCCGCGTGAATAGATTTTATCTATTCTTCAACCCCAAATTTTCGTTAGTAAAATACATCCCCGCGCGCGGTGAACTGCTGATTATCAGCAATGACGACACCAAAGCCTGGCGCACCATCAAGATCGGCAAGCCGTGTCCGCCAATCGATGGCAAACCCACTTGGCGCGACACCGTCTACGGCATCGGCTGGCTGCCCTTGGGCGGCTACTGCCAAATCGACGGCATGGTGGACGAAACCACCGACTCGTCGAAGCTCTCCGCCGAGCCCCAGCCGTGGGAATTCCGCTCGCGTCCGGCATGGCAGCGCCTGCTGGTGATGGTGGGCGGCGTGCTGTTCAATTTCATTGGCGCCATCCTCATCTACGCCGGCATCTCCTTCAGTTGGGGCGAGCGCGTGGTGCCCTTGCAGAACATTACGGAGGGTATGGATTTCAGCGAAACTATTCAGCAAATCGGCCTGCGCAACGGCGATATCATCCTGACAGTCAACGGCGAAGAGGTCGACCCCTCGATGAGTTCCGACATGTGGGAAATGGTACAAGCCGGCTCGAAAATTACCGTGTTGCGCAACCACATTGACACCGTCACCGTGACCATGACCGACAAGGTGCTGCAACAGCTTATCGCTGAAAATCAGCGGTTTATGGCCATGCGATTGCCCGTAATCGTGAAAGAAGTGCAGGGCGGCAAAGGCGCGGCCGAGGCCGGGCTGCAAGCCGGCGACCGCATCGTGGCCATCGATTCCGACACCGTGCCCGCGTTGACCGAATTTTTTGCCCAACTTGCTGAGCGTAAGGACACTAAGCCCACCATGAGCGTGCTCCGCGGCGATCAGCTCCTGCGCATCCCCGTGGCCATCGATTCCGATGGCAAGGTAGGCATCATGCTCACCCCCGCCAACGAAATCTACGACTACCAAGAAGTGGAGTACGGCTTCTTTGCCTGCATCCCGCGCGGCTGTCAATTGGCTGTTGACCAGTTGGTTACCTACGTGTCGTCGCTGAAGATGCTCTTCACCAAGAGCGGCGCGCAGAGCGTGGGCGGCTTCGGCGCTCTCGGCAACCTCTTCCCCACCACGTGGGATTGGTACTCCTTCTGGACCATCGCCGCCATGCTCTCCATCATCTTAGCGTTCATGAACTTCCTGCCCATCCCCGCGCTCGACGGCGGCTACATCATGTTCTTGATATGGGAGGTAATCACCCGTCACCGCGTGCCCGACAAATTCCTCGAACGCGCCAACACCGTGGGCATGATTTTGCTGCTGTTGCTGCTGATTTATGCCAATCTTAACGACGTTTATCGACTGATTCTCAACTAAATATGCAAACCACTTCACAATATCCCGAATTGCGACTGCGTCGCGGCAAAGAAGCCTCGTTGGAGCGCTTCCACCCGTGGGTGTTCTCCGGCGCCCTCACCGCCATGCCCACCGATGTGGAGGAAGGGCAAGTGGTGCGCGTGCTCGCGGCCGATGGTCGCGTCATGGGCGTGGGCCACTTCCAGATCGGCTCCATCGCCGTGCGCATCCTGTCGTTCAGCGACCGCGTGATTGATGCCGACTTCTACTACCAAGCGCTGTTGCAAGCGTGGACCTTGCGCCGAGCCCTGCGCCTGCGTCGCGAGGATAACACCGCCTTCCGTCTGGTGCACGGCGAGGGCGACTTCCTGCCAGGTTTGGTGGTGGACATCTACGGCGACACCGCCGTGGTGCAAGCCCACTCACCCGGCATGCACTTCGCCCGCCAAATCATAGCCGACGCCCTCACCCGCCTGCCCGATTTGGGCGTGGTCAACGTGTACTATAAGTCCGAAACCACCCTCCCCTACAAGGCGCGCCTCGACCCCGTCAACGACTACATCATCGGCCACAGCGACAACAATGTCGCCATCGAAAACGGCCTCAAATTCAATATCGACTGGCTTCGCGGCCAGAAAACCGGCTTCTTCGTGGACCAGCGCGACAACCGCTCCCTGCTTGAGCAATACAGCCGCGGCCGACGCGTGCTCAACATGTTCTGCTACACCGGCGGCTTCTCCGTCTACGCCATGCGCGGCGGCGCCACAAAGGTCGACTCCGTGGACTCTTCGGCCAAGGCCGTGGCCCTCACCGAGGCCAACATTCGCCTCAACTTCGGCGATGACCCGCGCCACCACGCTTACGCCGAGGACGCCTTCAAGTACCTCGACTCCGTGGACGACAACGCCTACGACCTGATGGTGCTCGACCCGCCCGCTTTCGCCAAGCATCGCGACGCCCTGCGCAATGCTCTGCGCGGCTACCAGAAGCTCAACGCCGCCGGCCTGCGCCGCATCGCCCCCGGGGGAATCCTGTTCACATTCTCCTGCTCGCAAGCCGTCGACCGCCGCGACTTCCGCCTGGCCGTGTTCTCCGCCGCCGCCCAAACAGGCCGCCGTGTGCGCATCCTCCATCAGCTCACTCAGCCCGCCGACCACCCTATCAACATCTACCACCCCGAAGGCGAATACCTCAAGGGCCTTATATTATATGTGGAGTAACTACCTGACACTAACCATAAAACCCACTATCCTATGAACCTATTTAAAACCGCAGTCATTTCCGCCGCGCTTTGCGCCGCCGCTGCCCCTTCCGCTATGGCTCAATCCGATTTCAATTACCATGTGGACCGCTTCGCCGACATCGAAGTCCTCCGCTACAAGGTGCCCGACTTTAACTCGCTCACCCTCAACCAAAAACGTCTGGTGTACTACCTGAGCGAAGCCGCCCTCTGGGGCCGCGACATCCTCTGGGATCAGCACTACAAACACAATTTGGTGCTGCGCCAAATGCTCGAATCAGTGTACATCGCTTACAATGGCGACCGCACTGATCCTCAATGGCTTGCATTCGAAAAATACCTCAAGCAAGTAGAGCTTGCAAACGGCATCCATCACCACTATTCCTGCGACAAATTCACTCCCGAATTTTCGTCCGAATGGCTCGCCGCACGCGTGGCCGCTCTGCCGCAAGGCCCGTGGACCGCGGTGCAAGACGAACTGTTCACCGTAATCTTCGACCCCACCGTCGATGCCAAAGGCGTGAACCAAGCCGACGGTGAAGACCTTATCGCCACCTCCGCCAACAACCTCTACGCCGACGGCCTCACCCAAGCGCAAGTCGAAGCCTACTGGGCCGGCATCAAAGACCCCTCGGACAACACCCCGGTGATGTACGGCTACTACTCTCGCATGGCTCTGCAAGACGGCCAAGTGGTTGAGCAGCCCTATCGCCTCGGCGGCCTCTATTCCGAGGCTATCGCCCACATCGTCGACAACCTCACTCTCGCCATGGCATACGCCGAAAGCGACGCCCAACGCCTGGTAATCGCCCGACTAATCGACGTTTACACCACCGCAGACCTCCGCATCTCCGACGACTACTGGATCAAATGGACCGAGCAAACTGACTCCCGCGTGGACTTCATCAACTCATTCATCGAAACCTACGGCGACCCCCTCGGCATGATCGGCAACTGGGAATCAATAGTTAACTACAAAGACATCGAAGCCTCCCACCGCACCGAAGTCCTCTCCGACAGCGCCCAATGGTTCGAGGACCACTCGCCCATCGACCCGCAGTTCCGCAAACCCCACGTGCGCGGCGTCAGCGCCAAAGTAATCAACGCCGCCATCCTCGCCGGCGACTCCTATCCCTCCTCGCCCATCGGCATCAACCTCCCCAACTCGCTGTGGATTCGCGCCGCTCACGGCTCCAAGTCCGTCACCATCGCCAACCTCACCCTGGCTTACGCCGAAGCGGCCGTAGGCAATGGCTTTAATGAAGAATTCGTCATCGACCAAGCTACTTCCGACCTGTTAGACAAGTACTTATACATCACCGACAACCTCCACACCGACCTCCACGAATGCCTCGGCCACGGCTCCGGTATCCTCCTCCCCGGCGTGGACGACAACGCCCTCAAAGCCCACGGCTCCACCATCGAAGAAGCACGTGCCGACCTCTTCGCACTCTACTACCTCGCCGACCCGATGATGCTCCAACTCGGCCTGCTCGACAATCCCGACGCCTACAAAGCCGAGTACTACAAGTACATCCTCAACGGCCTCATGACCCAGCTCGTGCGCATCGAACCCGGCAAGAACATCGAAGAATCACACATGCGCAACCGCCAACTCATCGCCGCTTGGTGCTACGAACACGGCAAGAAAGACAAGGTGATTGAACTGGTGCGCCGCGGCGGCAAAACCTACATCCGCATCAACGACTACCAGGCACTCCGCGGCCTCTTCGGTCAGCTCCTCGCCGAAATTCAGCGCATCCGCTCCACCGGCGACTACCAAGCTGCCGCCAACTTAGTCGAAACCTACGCCGTGCGCGTTGACCAAAAGCTCCATAAAGAAGTGCTCCGCCGTTACGCAGCCCTCGACATCGCCCCCTACAAAGGCTTCGTCAACCCCGTCTACACCCCCGTTTACGACGCCCAAGGCAACATCACCGATGTAACCATCTCCTTCACCGAAGGCTTCCTTGAGCAGCAACTCCGCTACAGCCGCTCCTACTCCGCCCTCACCAAGTAACAGCATCTGTAGCCCCGCATACAGCGGCTCACGGCCCAACCCGTGAGCCGCTGTTTTTGTACGCTCGGCATGAGTATTGTCTAACGGGTGCAAGTCCCTAAGCTGCCC
>CAMGBT010000058.1 GCA_946011725.1 uncultured Bacteroidales bacterium
CTCTGAGCTTCAGCGAAGGCCCCGCAGCGAATTTCATCACACGGCTGGAATCAGTAGGGACGCGGCCAGCCGCGTCCGCGTCAACATACATATAATCAAGCAGTTATACACAGCAGGCCGCGTCCATACTGATTCCGATGGTTTGTCCAACAACACACCCGGATGGCAATCGTAAAAAATCGTAGGTAATGGTCTTTACCGACCGCGGTGTGCGACCATCCGGGTATGCCGCAGCAAGCCGCGGCACTACAAGGACTTTGGACCGGAGGGATTGCAGAAATCAGGATAGGAAGGGGGTGATGTCGTAGAGCATCCAGTTGGTGGGGCGCTTGGATTTGAGGCGCTTGCGCACGTCGGCGAAGAAGGCGCGGGCGGCGTAGACTTCGATGGCAGGCGATAGGTGGGGGGTGTCGAGGTGGCTCTCGATGATGTCGAGGCACTCGGCGGCGTGCTCGGGAGCGTTGCGCAGGTAGAGCATCAGCAGGATGATGTTGGCACGCAGGAAGCACCGCGGTTGGAGCAGGTACTCGGAGTATTTTGGTGTGTTAAATAGGTCAATCGCTGTGGCTAAGTCGTTTCGGAGCAGGGCTATACGCAGTTTGACGAAAGCGTTATCGATTTCGGTGCCGTGGCGCAGGAAGCAACCGCTGATGGCGTTGACCACGTTGGTGTCGCCGCGGTCGATGGCGGCCAAAAGGATTGAGCCCCACATTTCGTGGTCATCGGGGCCGACGGCTTTGTAGAAGCCTTCGACCACGGCTTCGGCATCGGGGTAACCGCATCCGAGGCAGAGCGCCACGGAGTTGAAGTCGTCGTACAAGTAGGGAATTATCTTCTCGATAATGGGGTAAAGGCGCTCGTGGGGGAAGTGGTCCACACCGTAGGCGATGACGCGGCGGTCGAAGTCGGGATTGGACGGGTCGATGCTGATGATTTGCTCGATGACGTCGATGACTTTGTCGGGGTCAGTACGTTCCACCACCTCAATCTTCTTTTCGAGGGCGGGAAGGTCCTTGGGATTGATGGCGAGGGCGTACTCGATGGCGGTGGCGGCATCGTTGTAACGTTCGGCGGCCAAATAGGCGGCGGTGAGCATGGTCCAGTACTCGGAGGAGTACGGCTCGGCTTCGGTGAGGGCTTCGAGCGCGCGCAGACCCATGTCGACGTCGGCTTCGGTGCAGATGGAGCCGATTTCGTAGTAGAACACCGGCTTGTACTCCACCTTTTGGAGGATGGCGTCGTAGTTGTCCTTGAGCCACTGATGCAGGCCGAGTTCTTCGACGGTGTGGACAAATTGGATCACCAGCTCATCGCTGTCGAGCTGATGGCGATTGAGGAAGTCGGTGACCACGGCCTTCATATCCACGTTCTGTTCGCTGTTGTCGTTGAGCGAAGCGTAGGCGCGCATGTGCAGCAGCTCCATGATGGGCGTGTCGAGACCTTGATGAAGGGCCATGAACGATTCGAACGCGTCGCTCTCGAAACCCAACAGGAATATAGCGCGACGCTCGGTGAGCGCCACGCTGTCGGGATACAGCCGCGCGCCGAGCATCAGCGCTTCCAGCTGTACGTAGTCGTTGTTCATATCCCCGGCGGTGTCGAACACCTCCAATAGGTCCTCCTCCGAGTAATAGCGCTCGGAGAAGGATTTGGGGAGGTCGTTGGTGAACCGCTCGAGCAGTTCGGCACGTTCTTTGTCTTCGTTATAGTTCATTATTTCTTTTGAAGCTTTTCCCAGGTGTCGCGCAGGCCGATGGTGCGGTTGAACACCAGGTGGTCGGCGGTGGAATCGTAGTCGGGCGTGAAGTAGCCGATACGTTGGAACTGGAATTTGGTGCCTTGGGCGGCGTTTTGAGCCACGAAGGGTTCCACTTTCACAGACTTAACGACGAGGGATTCGGGGTTGAGGAGCTCGCGGAAGTCGCGGTCGGCTTCGGCCGAAGGATTCTCCACGGCGAAGAGGCGGTCGTAGATGCGCGCTTCGGCATCGACGGCGTGGGCGGCCGATACCCAGTGTAGGGTGCCTTTCACCTTGCGGTTGGCGCCGGGCATACCGGAGAGGGTTTCGGGGTCGTAGGTGCAGTGGATTTCCACAATGTTGCCTTCGGCATCTTTCACCACGTCGTCGCACTTGATGATGTAGGCACCTTTGAGGCGCACTTCGGCACCGGGCGCCAAGCGGAAGAACTTCTTGGGCGGATTCTCCATGAAGTCGTCGCGTTCGATGTAGATTTCACGCGAGAACGGCATTTCGTGCACGCCGCTGCCTTCCTGTTCGGGGTTGTTCTCCATGGTGACGGTTTCAACCTTGTCGGCGGGATAGTTGGTGAGCACGAGTTTCACGGGGTTGATGACGCCCATCACGCGGGTGGCGATGCGGTTGAGGTCGTCGCGCACGGCGTGTTCGAGCAGGGAGATATCGTTGAGGGCTTCGTACTTGGTGTAGCCGATGGTGTCGATGAAGTTGCGGATGGATTGCGGGGTGAAGCCGCGACGGCGCAGGCCGCTGATGGTGGGCATGCGGGGGTCGTCCCAACCGGCCACGAGGCCTTCTTTCACCAAGGTGAGCAGTTTGCGCTTACTCATCACGGTGTAGGTGAGGTTGAGGCGGTTGAACTCGATTTGGCGGGGGCAGTATGATTCGTCGGCAAGCTCGTGGACGAAGTACTCGTACAACGGACGGTGAGGCACGAATTCGAGGGTGCAAATCGAGTGGGTCACACCCTCGAAATAGTCGCTCTGGCCGTGGGCGAAGTCGTACATGGGGTACACTTTCCAGGTGGTGCCGGTGCGGTGGTGCGGGTGCTTGATTATGCGGTACATAATCGGGTCGCGGAAGTGCATATTCGACGAAGCCATGTCGATTTTGGCGCGCAGCACGCGTGCGCCTTCCTCAAACTCGCCGGCATTCATGCGCATGAACAGGTCGAGGTTCTCCTCCGGGGTACGGTTGCGGAAGGGGCTCTCGATGCCCGGCTCTGTGGGCGAACCCTTTTGAGCGGCGATTTGTTCAGAAGTTTGGTCGTCAACGTAAGCCTTGCCCTCCTTGATGAGGCGGCAAGCGAGGTCGAACAACTGGGGGAAATAGTCCGAGGCGTAGTATTCGCGGTTGCCCCAGTCGAAGCCCAGCCAGTGGATGTCTTCGCGGATGGAGTCGACGTATTCCACATCTTCCTTCACGGGGTTGGTGTCATCAAAGCGGAGGTTGCACGTGCCGCCGAATTTTTCGGCCACGCCGAAGTCCATGCAGATAGCTTTAGCATGGCCGATGTGGAGATAGCCGTTAGGCTCAGGCGGGAAACGGGTGTTAAGGCGACCGCCATTCTTGCCGGCTTGTAAGTCGGCGTACACTTCTTGTTCTACAAAGTTGAGGCCACGAGGCTCGTTGGATTCTTGTTCTTTGTTGATTTCAGTCATATGTATGCACATTTTAAAGTGCAAAGTTACAAAAATCTTTTGAAATGAATCACTTAACAGCGCAAAAAAGTGCAGAAAAAAAGCGCGGCTCTTTCATTTAATCTTCGGAAATCCCAAATCGCGGCTAAACGAATAAAACGAATCAACGAATTAACGAAATATGTTAAAAATTCGTTATTTCGTTAATTCGTTTCTTCGTTTAACCCCACCACTGTGCCTTAAATGAAAGAGCCGTGAGAAAAAAAGCGCGGCCGATGGGGTCGCGCTTTTTTTGAGTTATCTAATTGGGAGATTAGAAGCGGATGCGAGGAGTTACGTTGGGCATAGTGCTGTGCAGACGTGCGCTTTCGCAAATGCGACGGGTTTGGAAGTCCTTGCGCCAGTTAGCGAGGTTGATAGCTTTGTGGCTACCCACGCGGAACTTGGCGGGACGGGCTGCTTGGGTGTCGAGGAATTGGAAGTAGATACCGGATTGGAAAGCGAAGTCGTCGCCACCTTCAACGGGAATGTAGCCCCAACCATCGACGTTATCGATAGGACCGTAGGATACCCAGGGGAAGGTGTAGAATACGGGGCCTTCAAAGCCTTCTGCCACACCGGCTTCGATGAGTTGCTCATCGGTCATTTCGTCGAAGTATTTGAGCAGGCCGGCGTAGTTAGCTACGTAGAAGTCGAGCAATTTGGTTTGCTGCTTGAACGAGAAGCCTGAGTATTGAGGTTCAATCTTCACTACGTTGGGGTTGGTAGCGTCAAGCAGAATGTCGGTGGGGGTGGAGTTCTGGTTGAGTTTGAGATAGGTGAAGTGGCAATCAGCGGTTGTCCAGAGGTCTTTGAGTCGATAGAGACCGGGGGTGAGTTCGGATTCTTCCACGATGAAAGGCCAAGCGATTTTGTCGTAAGGAATGGGGTTGCCATCTTTGTCTTCGAAGTTGAACATAGCTGTGATCCAGCCGTCGATGATTATACCTTGGCCGCGTTCAACCCACTGAGCGGATTCGCCGCCGCCGGAACCGGCGTAAACGAAGCGGGTGGTTACGTAGTTCTTGGGTTCGCCGTTGGCGAAGGTAACTACAGCGCAGTTGTAGGTAGCGGGTTCGTAGAGGGGTACGCGAACGTTGAGAGCGCCGGTGCCTTCAATTACTTCGTATTCAGCGGAGCCGTCAACCACGCCTTGAACCAATGCGTTGGCGTTGGTGGTGCTTGCATCTGCGATGGCGATGCGAGTTTCTTCAACGTCAGCGCCGATGGTGGTGGCGAATGTAGCGAATACGTCGTTGGAAGCGGTGGTGAGGAGACCTTCGTAGGTGAGGGCTACGGAGTAGTCCTTGTAGCCGTGTACTTGGAAGGTTTCGTAATCCATACCTATGTAACGGAGGTCGGAGATGACGTAGAGAACGGCGAGTTGGAACAAGCCGGTTTCGCTGTCAAAGAATGAAGCTTCTTCATCTTGGCCGCCTTGGAGCTCAGCATAGGTGTTGTAGTCGATAATGAAGATAGGACCATAGGAATCATGGGCACCAACTTGCTGCATGGGCACGCGGCAGATACCGGTGGCGGAGTCGTAGTTGATGAACAGATCCATGTCGTCGCCCCAGTGGGAGATACGAACTTGGTGGGTGTTGGGGTTGTCGTTATCGGTACGGATGTCGATGGGCAGACCGGGATCATCGCCTTCGAACCAGATGTTGGCGTAAGTGTAGTCACCGGTACCTTCTTGCATCTTGGTCCAAGGAGTCCAGTCGATAGGAATTGATACGGTGAAGGTAATGGTGGAGAGGCCGTAGGCGCAAATGTCTGCACCTTCGTCGAACGACAGGGTGATTTCTTCAGCGTTGTCAGTGCCGAGCAGGGCGGCATTGTAACCGATGAAGAGGGAAGCGGTGTTAGAGCCGTCGGTGAAGGTCACGGTGGAGGGCACGGTGAAGATTTCATCGTTGTACTCAGCGGTGATATTGTAGGTGTTCGCAGCGGAGCCACCTTGGCGGCAAACCGTCACTTCGAAGACTTCGCCGTCCTTATCCAAGGAGATAGCGTTGCCGGGGATAGTAGCGAAGTAAACGCCTTGGGACTGCTCACCGGGCACGTATTCATTGTCGTCGTCGCAGGCAGTGAACGAGAAGCCTACGAGAGCAATGGCGGCTAATATTGATGATTTAAATAATTTCATAGTTATTCGATATTGAAATATTGAATGTCGAAAGCTTAGTTATTGGGCACCGGGATAGGACGAGAAGAGGACGGGTTGTTGTCGGCGTCGCTGATTTGCTTGTTAGCGGTGATTTCACCGTTAGGAATGCAATAGATGAATTGGGGCGAGCCGGCGGGCATGTCAAAGCGGAAGGCGCTGGGGGCCATTGCGTTGAGGCGGTTAACGCCTTTGTTCAGACGCATGTAGTCGAACCACATGAGGCCTTCACCCCAGAGTTCCACGCGTTTTTGTTGGAATACTTCTTCTTGGATACCGGCAGCATCGGAAGCGGAGCAGGTGTAAGCGGGGTTACGATAGGTGCGGATAAGGGTTTCGAGAGTGGTTTTACCGGCACCGGGGTTGCCCGACATGGCTTGAGCTTCGGCCAGAATGAGGTACATTTCTTCAACACGCATCATGGGGATATCGGAAGCGTTGGTGGATTGCTCGATAACATCTTGATAAGTGCCGTACTTCACGTTGGTGTAGGGGTAGATGAAAGGCTTCTGAGTTTCTTCCAAAGTCCAAGCGCCAACGTATTTGTTGATGTATTCTTGTTCAGCAGCGTTGAGGTGGTCGGAGGTGAAAGATTCGTTGAGGAACCAACCTTTGCGCACGTCGGTGTTGGGGATCTGGTTGTAGAGGTCTTGGGAGCAGTAGCGCCAGCCACCTACTTCGGTGTAACCGTAAGCCAAGGAGCAAATGTGCGAGGGGAAGTTTACGATACCGGTGGTAACAACGCGGTCGGTTTCAGCAGTAGCGATACCCCACATCCAAGATTGGTCGTCGATGTTGGTGAAACCGGGACGCATCAGCTGTTGGATGGTGTAAGGCGAGCCGTTGAAGTTGTTGATAGCGTTTTGGGCATCGGAAGCGGCGGCAGCATAGTTGCCGATCGACATGTTGTAGCGAGCGCGCAGACCGTAAGCCACAGCGAGGGAAACGAGGCGTTTGCTCTTGGAAGCAATGATAGCCGAGGGTTGCAGGCCGCTCTTTTCCAAGCTGGTGATAGCGAGGTCGATGTCGGCGAAGATTTGGTCGTAAACTTCTTTTACGGAAGCGCGGGGGCAACCGTTAATAGAAGCCTCTTCTTGGTTCTTTTCAGTGATGATGGGCACGCAAGGAGCGGTAGCATCCACTTGATAGTTGAAGGCGTAGAGGTTAGCGAGCACCCAGTAGTTGAAGGAGCGCACAGCCAGGCCTTGAGCCAAGTAGAAGAGGTTGGTGGCATCGGTGGTTTCGGGGTCGATGGAAGCAAGCAGGTCGTTCTCGAGCTTGATTTGCTTGTACATGTGGTACCACGCCATGGCGGTAGGAATACCGGTGGGAGTGGGGTTGGAGAACATTTGCCAGTTGCGGAACCAGTTGTAACCGGAGTTACCGCCGTTGAAGTCGGCTGTTTGTGAGTCCAGGCCGATCATGATGCCGGGGTAGCCGAAGTCGAAGTGGTTTTCCGAAACTTGACCATAGAGGTAGAATTGGGCGGTGATAGCAGTCACGCCTGAAGTGCCGAGTTCGGGCTTGGCAGCGTGGGCGTCGGCTTTTTGGTCGGCGCTAACGTAGTTGCCAAGGTATTCGGTGTCGAGGTCGGCGCAAGAGGCAACCGAGATGGCAGCCAGACCAACCGCGATGTATTTTACTAAATTTTTCATTTCTTTAATAATCAGATGAAGTGATTAATTAGAAGGAGATTTGGATACCGCCCGAGATGGCACGAATGGGCGAGTAGGTAGAGTTGTCGGAGCTCAGGAAGCCTTGACGGGGGTCAAGACCTTTGCGAGCGGAGAAGAGGGCTACGTTTTCAGCAGCGCCATATACGCGGCAGCTTTGGATACCGAGCTTGTTGAGCCAGCGGTTAGGCAGGGTGTAACCGAGGGTGATGTTGTTGATGCTCAGGTAGTCGCTGGAGGTGAGGAAGCGAGTAGAGGTGGCGTTTGCGTATTGGAATTCGCCTTCGGTGATAAGCATGGGGATGTCGCTGTTGACGTTAGCAGCGGGGTTCCAAGCACCAATTACGTCTTTGTGCCAAGCGCCCACGGAGGAGCCGTCGCCCATCAAGTCCATGTAACCATAGTCGAGGAGTTGGCCGCCGAGTTGGTAAGCGCATTGGATGGAGAAGTCCACGCCGAAGAAGCTTACACGGGTGCCGAAGCCGCCGTATACATCGGGCGAGAGGTCTTCAGTGTATTTGGAGTTGGTGGTACGAGCCACTGTCCAGTCGGGAGTTTTGTATTCCATGCCGTCTTCGTCCAGAGCGAGGTACATAGCGTAACCGGCTGTGCGGCTTTCGGGGTCGGTGTCAACACCGGCATATACGGGCAAGTAGATTTCGTAGATGGAGTGGCCTTCGCGCATACGTTGGTAGGTGCTGGATACCCATTCGCCCTTTTCGTTGAGGATTTCGGGAGCGAGTTTGAGCACTTTGTTCTTACCGTAGGTGAGGTTGGCGAAGATTTCCCAGTTGACGTTGCGGTTACGGATGGGAGTGTAGGTGAGTTCCACTTCGAAGCCGTTGTTGCGGAGCGAACCAACGTTGGAGGGGATGGAGCTGTAGCCGAGCGAGGGAGCCACGGGCAGAGAGAAGAGCATGTCGTCGGTTTGGCGGTTGAAGAATTCAGCGGTACCGGTCAGTTTGCCTTTGAGGATGCTGAAGTCGAAGCCAATGTTGAACGAGTTGGATTTTTCCCAAGTTAGTTCGGGGTTACCTTTTTGAACCAGAGTACCATCGGAGAATACGCCGTCGGCACCGGTTACTTGATAGAAGTCGGCCCAGGGTTGGTTGAAGGTGGAGTTACCGATGCGGTCGTTACCGGTTTGACCGAACGATGCACGGAATTTGAACACGTCGAGCCAGTTTTCACGGGCAGTCATCATGAAGTCTTCTTTAGCGAGGTCCCAACCTGCGGAGAGCGACCAGAAGGTACCCCAACGGTGACCGGGAGCGAAGCGAGAAGAACCGTCGCGACGGATAGAACCCATCAAGTAGTAGCGGTCCATCAAGGTGTATTTGCCTTGGAAGAATACGCCGCGGTGCGAGAGTTCGCCGTAAGCGCCGTAGCCTTTCTTGTTGTCGATAGTGTTGTTCACGAAGGGAACGGTGGGTTGGTAGAGGTTGTCACCGATACCTTCAACGTATTCGGTACGGATGTCTTCGGATTCGTAACCAAGCAAAGCAGCGATGGTGTGGATTTCGTTGAAGGTGATGGTGTAGTTAGCCAAGCTTTGGAGCGAGGTAACCATGCTGCGGTTAGCCACTTGCATTACTTGACCGCCGTTGGCGCGGAATTGACCGTAGAGGCCGTTGGCGAGGGAGTGAGTGCGAGCGTTGTCAACGAAGTAGTTTACTTTTTGAGTAAGGGTGAGGCCTTTGACGGGGGTGAGGATAGCGTACCACTTGGCATCGATGATGTCGTCGAGGTAGTCGTTCACATCGTACATCAGCTGGCCAATCGGGTTGCCTTGGGGCATACGAGTAGTACCTATCATGCCGTTACCGTAGTCGATACCGTCACCATAGTCGTAGATGGGGTTGCCGTAGAGTTCGTTGTACATGATCGAACCGTCGGGGTTGCGCACGTACATAGGATAAACGGGGGCGAGCTTGTTGATGAAGTAGAAAGCGTTGCCCGAGGAAGTGCCTGCATCGTTGGTGTTTTCACCGGGATAAGCGGTGTTGGAGTAGATGTAGGAGATGTCGGTACCGATTTTCAACCAATCGAGAGCTTGGTAGTCAACGCGGGTACGAGCGGTCAGACGATTGAAGTGAGAACCTTTAATGATACCTTCGTCGGTGAGGTAGGTGCCCGATACATAGTATTGCATGCGATCGCTACCGCCGGTGATCGACAGAGAGTATTCTTGACGGAGGCCGTTGATGAGGGCTTCGTCTTCCCAATCATCGGGTTGCCAGTAGTAGCGGCCATCGGTGTAACCCATGGTAGCGTTAGGGTTGAACTTACCGGCGAGGTTGAAGGCTTGTTGGCCGGCGGGGATAGTCCAAGTTTGGTAACCGTAACGGTTCCAGATGTTTTGGTTTACGTAAGCGTTAGCCAAAGCGTCGTCTTCGCCGTAGATACGGGTGCGGGAGTTGGCCATAGCCACGTAAGTTTGTTCCATGAACATGCGGGGGTCGTCGATTACATCGTACATGGGCACGGCGCGGGTGTTGACACCCCAGCGAGCGTTCACGTCGATGCGGGCTTTACCTTGCTTACCGGCGCGGGTGGTGATGAGCACAACACCGTTAGCACCGCGAGCACCGTACAGAGCGGTGGAGGCAGCGTCCTTGAGCACAACCATCGATTCGATGTCGGCGGGAGAGATATTGCCGATGGAGCCTTGGTAGGGCACACCGTCTACTACATACAAAGGCGAGGACGAGGCGTTGATAGAGCCTGTACCGCGAATTTGGATGGAGGGAGCGGAGCCGGGAGCGCCATCAGAGCTGAAGGTTTGCACACCGGCCACGTTACCGCTCAGGGCTTGGGTAATGTTCGACACGAGTGCATTTTCGAGTTGTTCTGATTTGACAACACCTGCAGAGCCGGTGTACTCAGCACGTTTGGCAGTACCGTAAGCCACGGCGATCACTTCGTTGAGGGCGTTGTTGGCCTTTTTCAAACGAATTACCAAGTTTTGGCCATTGCCAATGGCTACGCTGACGGGTTCGAAGCCAACGTAAGAAACGGTAATGTGAGTAACATTAGCTGCTACGACCAGCGAGAAATTGCCATCAATGTCGGTGGCAACGCCCAACCGTTCGCCTGCTGGTAGAACTGAAGCACCGATTGCGGGCTCTTCAGTTTCGGCGTCGATGACAGTACCGGTGACAGTACGCGTCTGAGCCGACGCATACAATCCCATGCAAAGCACTGCCACAAGTAAGAGAAACAGCTTTTTCATACTAAGAGATTAGTTAGACATAAATAATTAGGTAATTTGAAATAATTTTTCGCTAATTTGGGGTAAGGAAACTGACGCTACCTTACAGAATTTTTGCAAAGTTAATGAATTTTTCTTTAAATCAAACACTTTTTTTAAAGAAAATTTCATTTTTAACATATTTCTGCTGTCAACCTATCAGCGGTTTACCACGCCTTTTGCGATCTATCTTACATTATTTCAACCATTTAGCCACATTTTTGCACGATTTTTAAAAAATATGTTGTACAACATAATTTTTCGATACCGATCCGCCGCAATTTAACAATTGTCGCCCGCAAGGCGCTTTTGACAACAAACTGAAAGCCCCGCTTCTCCAACGCAAATTTTCTGCCGCCAAAGTCGCCTTTTACCCCTGCCGCGTGTCACTGGCCTCCATCAACCCACCTCAACCCACCACCACAAGCGCAAAACGAATCCGTCTGCTTCACATTGATTACCGACGCTCCTGGTGTTGATAACTCGCGGCGCTTTTATTTTCGAATTTACGGATTTTTTCGTAATTTTGCGGCTGAATTATCCGGCCTCTCCACTCTGAGATGCCTAAACATTAATTATAATAACATTATTATATATGGCAAACTGGTTTGAATGTAAAGTACGTTATGATAAGCTCCAAGAAAACGGAGCTGCAAAAAAAGTAACGGAACCCTATATGGTCGACGCGCTCTCCTTCACCGAAGCTGAAGCGCGCATCACCGAAGAGCAACGTCCGTTCATCTCCGGCGAGTTCGACGTGGCCGCCGTAAAGCGTTCGCGCATCGCCGAAATCGTGTTCGAAGACGAAGGTGACCGCTGGTACTTAGCCAAGGTCGGCTTCATCACCGTCGACGAAAAAAGCGGCGCCGAAAAGCGCTCCGTCAGCCAAATGTTGGTGCAAGCCTCCGGCTTCAAGTCGGCTTACGACAACCTGCTCGAGCACATGAAAGGCACCATGGCCGACTACGACATCGTATCAATAGCCGAAACGCCCATCATGGACGTTTACCGCATGAAAGTAGTGGACTAATGGGACGAATTGCCGACAACTTAGCTGCTGTGCGCGCCACGCTCCCCGCGGGCGTGGGATTGGTGGCGGTGTCGAAATTCCACCCCATCGAAGCGCTCGCCGAAGCCTACGCCGCCGGCCAACGGGCCTTCGGCGAAAGCCGTGTGCAGGAACTCACCGTCAAGGTCGATGCCCTGCCCACCGACATCCGCTGGCACTTCATCGGCCACCTGCAAACCAACAAGGTCAAGCAAGTGGTAGGTCGTGCCACGCTGATCGAAAGCGTTGACAGTGAGCGACTTCTGTCGCTGATCGACCGCGAAGCCGCCGCCCGCGGCGTGGTGCAGCGCGTGCTGATGCAAGTGCACGTGGCCGCTGAAGAAACCAAATTCGGCTTCCTCCCCGACGAGCTGCTCGACTACTTCCGCGCTCGCCGATTCGAGCATCTGCAAGCCACTCACATCTGCGGCATCATGGGCATGGCCTCAAACACCGACGACGAAGACCGCGTTCGCGCTGATTTTCAGGCAATTGCCGACCTCCACAACCAAATCCTCCGACTCTGCCCCGACCTGCGCGGCTTCGACACCATCTCCATGGGCATGAGCCACGACTACCCACTGGCCATCGCCGCCGGCAGCAACTTGGTAAGAATCGGCACAGCAATCTTCGGCCAACGCCAATAGCCCATGCATATCTTCGACAAAACAACGAAATACGAAATAACGAAACCAAATGATTCGTTATTTCGTTTTTTTCGTTCATTCGTTTGGCCTTCGGCGGCTTTCTGCAAAATTTTTTGGCTGTTAGGCGAAAAATTACTACCTTTGCACTACCTTACCTAATAATCTGAAATTTTGCATTATGAGTACCCCGAAAAACTCAACCGACCGCAACTTTCGCGTGCTTTCCATCGCGATTATGTTTGCGCTGTTCTTCATGATAGCCTTCGTTACAGGTTACCAGAACCCGCTTGGCACCGTTATTAAAGGCTTGGCCGGCGACAACACCGCCCTGTCGCAGCTCGGCAACTTGGCCAACTTCATCGCATACGCCGTGATGGGCTTCCCCGCCGGCAAACTGCTCGAACGCCACGGCTATCGCATCACCTCCCTGGCGGCCGTGCTCGTGGGTTTCACCGGCGTACTCATCACCTTCCTCTCTGGATTCATTACCGACAATAACACTCTGACTATCAGCATATACCTCATCGGCGCGTTCATCTCCGGCTTCTCCATGTGCATGCTCAACACCGTGGTGAACCCCATGCTCAACTCTCTGGGCCGCGACCAACGCCAAGGCAACCAGCTCATCCAATTCGGCGGCATGTGCAACTCCTTAGGCGCCACCCTCGCCCCCGTTATCGTGGGCTATCTCATTGGCGGTCAGGCATCTTCGATCGCTTCGGCCAACGGCGTGTTCTACATGGCCATGGCCATCTTCGCCCTCGCCGCCGTGGTGATCTACGCCAGCGAGCTGCAAGAATCGCCCGATTTGGGCAAGGAGAAAGAGTCGCTCAAAGTGGCCGACGTGCTGTCATTCAGCAACTTACGCTTCGGCCTGCTCGCCATCTTCTGCTACGTGGGCATCGAAGTGGGCCTTGCCAACTGGAACACCCAATACTTGGTGCACCACTTCACCTCCATCGGCCTGGAAGCCGACGCCACAGCCATTGCCGGCGCCGTGGTGGGTGTGTACTGGCTGCTGATGCTGGTGGGCCGCTTGGTTGGCGGCCTCGTGGGCGGTATGGTGTCATCCCGCGCCATGCTCTCAGTCACTGCCGGCCTGCTCACCCTGCTGGTCACCGCTGCCATCTGCATCAGCGGCACCGACGTGCCATTCATCAGCTTCTCCTCCGCCGATATGTCGATACAAACCGTGCAAGTACCCCTCAACGCTATCCTGCTGGTACTCTGCGGATTATGCACTTCAGTGATGTGGGGCGCCATCTTCAACCTCGCCGTTGAAGGTCTCGGCCGATTCACCTCCTTAGCATCCGGCCTGTTCATGGTGATGGTGTGCGGCGGCGGCATCCTCCCCTTCCTCCAAGGCTACGTCAGCACCAACATTCTCTCCACATTCTGGCTGGTGGCCGCCCTCGGTATCTATCTGTTAATCTACGCCTTACTCCTTTCAAAGCCCGACAAAAAGGCCCAGAAAGAGAAAGGTGCCTTCGCTTAAATACTACCTAACAACGTAATATTTATATTCACCCCTATTATGAACAAACAAGTGATGAATCGCGCGGCCGACAACATTCGCATCCTGGCCGCAGCCATGGTTGAAAAAGCTCGCTCCGGCCACCCCGGCGGCGCTATGGGCGGTGCTGACTTCACCAACGTGCTCTACGCATCGGAACTCGTCTACGATCCCGACGACAAATTCTGGCCCGGCCGCGACCGCCTGTTCCTCGACCCCGGTCACATGTCGCCCATGCTCTATGGTGCCCTCGCCCTCGCCGGCTTCTACTCCCTCGAAGAGTTAGGCCAATTCCGCCAGTGGGGCAGCATCACGCCCGGTCACCCCGAATTAGACCTCGCTCACGGCGTGGAAAACACCTCCGGTCCCTTAGGCCAAGGTCACGCCATGGCAGTCGGCGCAGCCATCGCTGAACGATTCATCGCCGCACGATTCGGCGAAGCCCTCGCCCATAAAACCTACGCCTTCATCTCCGACGGCGGCATCCAAGAAGAAATCGCCCAAGGCGCAGGCCGCATCGCCGGCTTCTTAGGCCTGAGCAACCTCATCATGTTCTACGACTGCAACGGCGTGCAGCTCTCCACCGACGTTAACGAAGTCGACACCGAAGACTACGCCGCCAAATACCGCGCCTGGGGTTGGGACGTGCTCGACATCGACGGCAACGACCCCGAAGCCATCGCCAATGCCCTCCACCAAGCCCAACAAGCCACCGAGCGCCCCACCCTCATCATCGGCCGCACCATCATGGGCAAAGGCTGCGTCACCGCCGACGGCGCCAACTTCGAAGGCAAATGCTCCACTCACGGCCAGCCCCTAAGCAAATCCGGCGCCGACGTGGCCGCCACTATCCGCAACCTCGGCGGCGACCCCGAAGCGCCCATGCAAATCTTCCCCGAAGTGGCCCAGCTCTATGCCGCCCGCCGCGAACAGCTCCGCCAAATCGTGGCCGAACGCCGTGCCGCCTACCGCAGCTGGCGCCAAGCCAACCCCGAACTCGCCGCAGAACTCGAACGCTGGCTCAGCGGCCATCTCGCCGAAATCAAAACCGACGAAATCACCATTAAACCCGGCAGCGCCACCCGCACCGCTTCCTCCGCCGTGCTCTCATTCCTGGCCAAAGCCCAGCCCAACATGATTGTGTCGAGCGCCGACTTGGCCAACTCCGACAAAACCGACGGCTTCATCAAAGGCGGCTCTCACGCCCTTCTGCCCCACGACTTCTCCGGCGGCTTCCTCCATGCCGGCGTGTGCGAGCTCACCATGGCCGCCATCATGAACGGCATCATCCTCCACGGCGGATGCCAAGCCGCCTGCGGCACTTTCTTCGTCTTCTCCGACTACATGAAGCCCGCCATCCGCATGGCCGCGCTGATGCATCTCCCCGTCAAATACGTATTTACCCACGACTCATTCCGCGTGGGCGAAGATGGACCCACCCACGAACCCATCGAACACGAAGCCCAGCTCCGCCTGCTCGAGCAAATCTGCACCGCCGACGGCCGACCCTCCACCCTGGTGCTCCGTCCGGCCGACTCCGCCGAAACCCTCGTGGCTTGGGATATGGCCCTCCACAACGATGCCGGCCCCACAGCCCTCATCCTCACCCGCCAAGACGTGGCCGCCCTCCCCTCCGCTTCCGGCGCCCGCACCGCCGGCGCGCAGCCAGCCCGCCGCGGCGGCGACCTGCGGCGCGCTGCCGCGGACGCG
>CAMGBT010000059.1 GCA_946011725.1 uncultured Bacteroidales bacterium
CCCCCCCCCCCCCCCCCCCCCCCCCCCCCCCCCCCCCCCCCCCCCCCCCGGCCCCAAGAGGTGGGTAAAGAGGGGAGGCTTCGCTGAAGCTCAGAGCCGAGACAAAAACCATGATGGGGAGAGGTGTTAGCTCTTGGCGCTTGGCTTTAGGGTGGCGATGGGGGTGAGGCCGGGGCGGGGTGAGGCCGGGGCGGTTAGCTCGTAGGCGGGGTGGAGGAGGAGGAAGTGGGCGATGGCAATGCCGCAGTCGAGGAGGAGGTAGTCGCCGGGGAGGCCGTGGACTTCGATGGCGCCATCGGGGCGGAAGGCGAAGCGCCAGGGCTGGCGGTTGTAGGCCGACGGGGCCCACCGCATGGCTTCGAGGCCGTTAGCGATGGCGGGTGCGGGTTGGCCGTCGAGGATGAGCTTGTCGAGCGGCTTGCGTTGGCCGCCGCGTGCGCCCACGTGCATGAGCCAGTCGATGGGCCGGCGCATTTTGGTAGGGGTGCCTATGGCGATGACGGCGATAATATCCTTGTTGTCAGACAGTTGCAGAGCCTTGTTGGCGACGGTGCGACTGAACGTGGCGCCGAGCCAGCACGTGCCGAGGCCCCGGCGGGTGAGTTCGATTACCAGCTTTTCGCCGGCGATGCCGGCTTGGAGCGGGTCGCCGACGGCGGCCACGTAGGCGGGACGTCCGGTGATGACGCCGTAGGTGCCGACGCGTTCGGAGCCGATGATGGCCGGGTCGACCGGCCGGAGGTACGGCGAGTCGGCACAGAGCTCGCGGAGCAGGTCGATTGAGGGCGTTTCATCGGTGAATGAGCGCACCGAGCAACGTGCTAAGATTGTATCGAGAGTGTTCATATTATTCTATTTTTCAGGCCCATAGCGGATAGGGCGCGGGCCACGTCGGCGCTACGGTCGCCTTGGATGAGGATTTCGCCGCCGCGGGCTGATCCGCCGGTGCCGAGCTTACGGCGGAGCTGCGCGGCGATGTCGGCCACGGCTTGGTCGGAGACGGTGAAACCGGTGACGATGGTGGCCACTTTGCCGCCGCGGCCCTTGCGCTCGGTGACGATGTCCAAGCGGGCGCGTTCCACCTCGGCAGCTGGGGCTTCTGCTGCCGTAGTCGGCTCATTTTCAACGGGTTGGTCACCCAAGAGCGCTTTCAAACTATCGTGCCAATCTTGTGCCATTATTCGGAGATTGAGTCGTGATAGAAGTCGATATCGTCGCGCAGGAGCGAGTCGCGAGGCATGTCGAGCGAGGCGCCCACGTTGATGAGGGTGTATAGGTGCACGGATACGTCGGTGGGGCATTCGAGGAGGAAAGCGGTGACGCTGTCGGGCGCGATGGTGCGTGCTCGGTGAATGCAGCGGGTGGCTTGAGCGTCGGCGGTTTCGGGGTCGTTGCCCACGGTGGCGTAGATTTCCGCCACGGTGCATAATTCGTTGGCGGTCAACTCGTTGAACGCGGCGGAATCGGCCAACAGGCCATCGCAGAGCGCCAGGCATTCGGCGTTGTCGCCCATCTGGCGTGCGGCCACGGCATCGGCCACGCGCGTTGAGGGCGATTTGTCGGCGCAGGCAGCCACGATGGCGGCTAAGGCGATGATAATCAGGTGGATATATCGCATATTAGAGGTCTTTCACTTGTTCCACGAATTGGCACATCTTCAATGCAGCATCGGCAGCCTCGCAACCCTTGTTGCCGAGGGCGCCGCCGGCGCGGTCGATAGCATCTTGCTCGCAATCTACGGTCAGAACGCCGAAAATTACGGGGATATCGCACTCGGCATTGAGGTGGGTGATGCCTTGGGTGACACTTTGACAGACGTAGTCGAAGTGCGGCGTGCCGCCGCGGATCACGCAGCCGAATACGATTACGGCGTCGAACAGACCGCTTTCGATGAGCTGGGAGGCGCCGAAAGTAAGCTCGATGGCGCCGGGCACGTCGAAGCAGTCGATGTCCTCTACGCCGTTGGCTTTGAGGGTTTTAATGGCGCCGTCGCGCAGGGCGTGAGTGATTTGGGAGTTCCATTCGGCGGTGACGATGCCGATGCGGACCTCGCCGCCAAGTTTTGCGCCGAAGGGGTTGGGGGCGCTATGTGATAGAGTTGTTGACATATATTATATATAATGTATTATTTTAAGTGTAATTTCCATGTGGTGTCGGCGGCATCGGCGGCGATGTTGCCCATTCGGAGGGCTTCGGCCATGACGGCATCGCGCAAGTCGGATGCGGCGTCAGCGAGGTCTTTGGCCGCGTAGCCGTGGTCGAAGATAGCGCGAGCGGCGCCGGCTATGGCGCCGGCGTTCCACAGCAGCGATGCGCAGGCGGGCGATTCGATGTCGGTTTCCGAGGATGCTTTGCCGCTGAAATACTGCAACTTAGCGCTGGCGGTGTCGACGTTGAGCATGGAGTGGCAGTAGTAGTCGATGTGGTCGCGGTAGCATGTGGCGGCGTCGTCGGTGTTGAAAATGTGGCGCAAATCGTTGGTGCGAGTTACCACCAAGTCGGCCAGTTCGAGGTTGTCGAGAATGGCGGGCATCACCTTAGTGATGCGGCTGACCATTTGGGGCGGGAACCCCGGCACGTAGATCATCACGGCGTGGCGCTCGGCGCAGTTCTGCAGGAACGGCACCATGCGCTGGCGCATGCGCGGGTCGAGGACGTAGTAACCGCCGAAGACTACGATGGATTGGTCCGAGACGCGGGGCCAGACGATGTCGAAGCCGCCGTCGCCGTAGTTTTCGTAGCGGGTGATGTTGTACTCGCCGTCGCTGCTGTCGGAGAATAGCATCAGGGGCGATGAACCTTGGACGAAACGGTCGAGGGAGGCGATGTCGACGCCAGCGGTTTGGAGGAAGTCCACAATCATGTCACCGACGGGGTCGCTGCTTGCTTCCGAGGCCATGACCGCCGGCAATCCGGCGCGCGCCAAGGCGGCAGCGGCGTTGATAATCCGGCCGCCGGGCATTGAGCCGATGGGTTGAGCGTTTTCAAAGACTATGTCGAGCGTGCATTCGCCGATGCAGATTATGTGCTTCATAATGAGAGGGTTATTTGTCGAGTTGGGCGGGTTGGTTTTGGCGGGCGGCCGAGCCGAGGTATCCGCCATGGTGGCGGCGGGCATAGTCGGCGCGAGAGAAGCCGATGCGTTGCATCACGTTGACCACCAGCACGTCGCCGATGACGGTCATCATGGTGGTGGAGGTGGTGGGGGTGAGGCCTAATGGGCACACTTCCGGGGCGCCGCCGGTGGGCAGCACGGCGTCGGCCAGTTCGGCCAGGGGGCTGTGTGGCGCGCCGGTGATGACGATGATGGGCACGTGGGGGTAGAGGCCGTGGGCCAGACTGACTAACTTGATGATTTCGTCGGTTTTGCCCGAGTTGGAAATGAGCAACATCACGTCGTTGGGTTGCATTACGCCGAGGTCGCCGTGCTGGGCCTCCGAGGGGTGGAGGTTGACCGCGGGCGTGCCCGTCGACGAGAACGTGGTGGCAATGTTCATAGCTATTTGGCCGGCCTTTCCCATGCCGGAGGTGATGAGTTTTCCACCGCGATTGTGCACGTGTTCCACTATTAGATCCACGGCCTTTTGGTAGTCGTCAACCACCGGGATTTGAGCCACAGCTTGGCTCTCGGCCGCAAGAATTTCACGCATTGATTGCTTCAGATCCATACTTTAATTTTGAATTATTAGGCAAATTTACGAAAAAAAGCTTGAACGTGCAAAAAAACTCACCGCCGAGGGCCATTTTTTTGGATTTGGGCGGAAAAAAGTGGAAAATTTGGTCGGGCGGACCAAATTTCACAGTGAGGGGGATTTTTCCGCCGTAACTTTGCAATGTCAAACGACAAAAGCTCAAAAAAATGGAAAACGAAACTTCCCAACCGCAAACCGCCGGCGCAGCCGTAGAGCAGCCCGCCGCACAAGAAGAGACCGCACCGGTCATGTATGAATCGCTCGTAGCTCCCGCTCCCGAAGATGAGCCGGAAATCCCCTTCCTGTCCCACTATCAGCCACGCAGCTTTTGGGATAATTAGGTAAGAACAGCCCCGTTCCTCTCTACCCCTCTTTACCCCTCTCTACCCTTCTCTACCCTTCTTTACCCATCTTAACCCCCAAAAAACACACTATGGAAAAAACTGTAAACGGCTTTGCCGGCGGCCAACACATTGCCGGCGCTCCCCTCACCATCGCTAACACCGCATCCGTCTCGCCCGAGTTGCTCAAAAACTCCATCGATGAAAACATCGTGCGCATCCGCCCCATGTCCACCCCCATCGACCAACTCTCGCGCTGCGCCGGCGCTCGCTCCTGCGACTCCATGACCGTGGAATACTACTCCGTCGACACCAAGGCCACCGAAACCACCCTCGCAGTGGACGTGACCGATGGCAATATCTCCGACTATGGCAACGATGTGGTCTTCAACATCAAGGTCAAGGATGCAATCTTCGACCCCTCCGAAACCGTTCTCTTCCCCGAACTCAAGGACCCCAACGGCGCACTGATCACCGCCTACGTCACTGAATCCTCCACCGACGGCTCGATCACCTTGCTGGTGACCTCCGGCACCTCCGACGCCCTGCTCAACGCCAAAAAGGGAGCGAAAATCGTCCGCATGGGTCGCGCTGCCACCGAATTGGACGTGCAAACCGCTCAGTTCCAAGCACTTCCCCAGAAGAAATCTAACACCTGCCAAATCTTCAAGATGCAAGTGGAACAGTCCACCCTCCAAAAACTCGCCGGCAAGGAAGTGCCTTGGGGCTTCTCCGACCAAGAAGAGGCCGCGGTGATCGACATGCGCCTGGGTATGGAGAAAAACTTCCTCTTTGGCACCGGCAAGAAAATCTACGACCGCGCCAAGAATGAGGACGTGTACCTCACCGGCGGCATCTGGGGCCAAACCGATAACTCGTTTACCTTCAATCCCGCCACGCTCTCCGAGAACGACCTCATCTCCATCTGCGCCCGCGCGTTCACCGGCAACAACGGCTCCAAACGCAAGATCCTCATCGCCGGCACCGGCCTGATGGAGCGCCTCTCCAAGCTGCAATTCTCGCGCGTGGTCTACGGCGACCAGTCGTTCGTGAAATGGGGCATCGAGTTCCGCGAAATCCGTTCGAACTTCGGCTCGCTCTACGTGCTCCACTCCGAAGTGTTCGACCAATGCGGCCACGCCGACGACGGCTTCATCATCGACCCCGACTACATCACCAAGTACGTCCACATCCCCTTCAGCGTCGAAAAACTCGACCTGCGCAGCTCCGGCCAGCGCAACACCGAGGCCGTAGTCCTCACCGAAGCCTCCTGCCTGGTGCTCCGCTACCCCAATGCACACCTCCGCCTCATTTCTCAAGCGTAAACTTTCATCCGCTCCACTCCCGGCTTTTTGTAACTGCTCTGAACTTCAGCGAAGGCTAATGCACCCTCCCCATTTGGGGAGGGCCGGGGTGGGGCTCCTCCTGCTTATGACACACTATAATAAAGCTCAAATGCTTGACATCTGGCGCACCGCTCTCGGCCTCGATACTGCTTATGCCGACTGCTCCATCGAACAGTTCGACGGCTTGAGCGTCAACGACCTCATCGCCCAACGCATGCGCCAATGGTACCTCAACCTGCTCGACACCGCCGACCCGGCACTCCTGCCCACCGCCGACATCGCCGCCCGTTGCACCCGCGTGGCTCGTCCCGACAACGCCACTGCCATCACCCTCCCCGACGACTGCCGCCGCGTGATCCACATCCGCGCCGCCTCGTGGCCGATGCCCATCGCACCCGAGGCCGACACCGCCCGCGCCGCCTTGCTCGGACACCCGTTTGCCGCCCCGACCGCCCGCCGCCCATTGGCCATCGCCGCCCTCCGCTCAATCCTCATCGCCCCCTGCGCACCGGCCGACGCCATCGAAGTCGTGGCCGTGGTTGACCCCGGCGACCAACTCTACTCCCTCGACGAATCACTCCTCGCCACCATCCCCTCAACCCTCTAACCCATAATCAGTTATGATTAAGAATCCCAAACTTCTGCAAAAAGCCTACGATGCCTGGGTGGCCGCCGCCGACCTCCGCGCCACCCGCTCCCGCCTCAAACGCTACACCTACGGCGACCAGTGGTGCGACCCCGTCACCGACGAGGATGGCGCAGTGCGCTCCGAACGCGACATGCTGCTGCGCGCCGGCCGCCGGCCGCTCACCAACAACCGCCTCCGCCAGTTGGTCAAAACCATCATCGGCCGCTTCCGCCTGCGCGCTGCCGAAGTCGACGACTACAGCTCCGAAACCGCACGCCTCAATCGCCTGCTCGAACTCGACTGCCGCTTGTTGGAAGAGTTTGTCATCTCCGGCTGCGCCATCCAGCGCGTATGGCCCGAACGCCGCGCTGCCGGTCAAGGCGTGTGGATTGACAACGTCAACCCCGACCGCTTCTTCGTCAACCATTTCACCGACCCTCGCGGCATCGACATCGACTTCATCGGCATGCTCCACGACTATTCCCCGGCCGAGCTGATCAACCAATTCGGCGGCAACCGCCACCGCGTGGACCGGCTCCGCCAACTCATGGCCGCCGACGGCGACTCCGCCTTCGCGCTCTCGGACGCCATCGGTTTCACCGTGGCCGCCAACTCCTTCTTTCGCGCTCCGCAGGGCCGCCATCGCGTAATCGAAATCTGGCGCCTGCGCGCTTTGGAGCAAACGCGAGGCACACGCGTGTCGATGGACGTGCACTGGCACTGCACATTCATGCTGGCCGACGGCACTGTCCTGCAAGAATTTACCTCGCCATTTCAGCACGAGTCGCACCCCTTTGTGGTTAACTTCTACCCCCTGATCGACGGCGAAATCCACCCCTTCGTCGAGGACCTAATCGACCAACAGCGCTCGATCAACCGCATCGTGGTCATGCTCGATTCGATGCTCGCCACCTCCGCCAAAGGCGTGCTCATCTTCCCCACCAAGCAGCTGCCTAACGGCATGACCATCAAGCAAATCGGTTCGCTCTGGGCGCGTTCCGACGCCGTAATCCCCATCAACGGCGTGGGCGATTTGCCCCAACAAGTGGTCACCAACACCGCCAACAGCGGCGCCGCCGACATCCTCAACCTCCAACTCAAACTCTTCGAGGACGTGTCGGGCGTGAACGATGCCCTCTTGGGCCGCAACATTTCCGCCGCCACCGGCTCCGACCTCTACCAACAAGTGGTGCAAAACGCCGCCATCACCCTCTCCGACCTGATGGAAACCTTCGCCTCCTTCACCGAAGTGCGCAACAGCCTGGCCGCCCGCTCCCTCAAGAAATAACGCAAACGTATTGGCGTAAGAATCAATGTCTTACACCAATACGCTTTTATTATGTGTGCAGTTAGCAAATTAGAGCTTCAGCTCTTCGTAGGGCAGGTCGAACGCCTCGGCCACGCCGCGGAAGTGAATCTTGCCGTCGACGATGTTCACACCCGGCACCAAGCCCGGATCCTCGCGGCAAGCCTGTTGCCAGCCCTTGTCGGCCAAGCGCAGGGCGTAGGGCAGGGTGGCATTGGTCAGCGCCAGCGTGGAAGTGAACGGCACCGCACCCGGGATGTTGGCCACAGCATAGTGCACCACGCCATCGACGGTGTAAATCGGGTCGGAGTGGGTGGTGGCATGCGAGGTTTCGAAGCAGCCGCCTTGGTCGATGGCCACGTCGACCATCACCGTGCCCGGACGCATCAGCGGCAGCATGTCGGCAGTGATCAGTTTGGGCGTCTTCGCACCCGGCACGAGCACCGAGCCGATGACCAGGTCCACCGTGGGCAGCTCCTGCTCGATGTTGTGGCGCGAGGAGTAGAGCGTTTTCACGTTGCGCGGCATCACCTCGGCGAGGTGGCGCAGAGTGGGCAGGGAGAAGTCGGTGATGGTGACGTCAGCGCCCAAGCCGGCGGCCATCAGCGCTGCATTTCGACCAACCACGCCGCCGCCCAAAATGAGCACCTTGGCCGGCTTCACACCCGGCACACCGCCCATGAGGATACCCTTGCCGCCTTGCGGCTTTTCCAGGAAGCGAGCACCCTCTTGCACCGACATGCGGCCGGCCACCTCGCTCATAGGCACAAGCAGAGGAAGCGAGCCCGCACGGTCGCGCACGGTTTCGTAGGCGATGCAAGTGGCGCCCGAGGCCAGCATGGCATCAGTGAGTTCGCGGTCAGAAGCGAAGTGGAAGTAAGTGAACAGCAGTTGACCCTTCTTCACCAGCTTGTATTCCGGTTCGATGGGCTCTTTCACCTTGATAATCATCTCGGCGATTTGGTACACTTCTTCGATGGTAGGGAGGATTGAGGCGCCAGCGGCTGTGTATTCTTCATCGGAGAAGCCGCTGCCAAGGCCGGCTGTGTGCTGAACGTAAACAACATGTCCGTGGCCCACCAGCTCTTTCACTCCGGCCGGGGTTACTGCCACGCGATTCTCGTTGTTCTTAATCTCTTTGGGAACGCCAATAATCATAAGGCTTTCAGTTTTTAAATGGTTTTATAGTTTTAAGGTTGTTGAGAACTGCATTTTTGCAGAGCAAAGATTCAGCGCCCCAAAGTTAGAAAAATTCACCCAAACCACCAAAAAATTCCAAAAAAAATCTCCAAAATTCGGATAAATTTGCTAAATTTGCCGCTGAAATAATCTGTAAAAAAACTTTACACGTCAGCCCGACGTGTAAAGAAAATCGCAAATTCTTTACACGTCGCACCTCATCTGTAAAAAAATCGCCAAATTCTTTACACGTCCACCGCAAAAACCATGAATAGTAATAAGTATCAAATACCCACTTTACCCCTGCCTTTCGATGTGGAAACAAAAGCCGTATTGAAGCAAACAGCCTTGGCAAGCCGCAAGCTTGGCGAGCTGAATGGCATTGTGGAAAAAATTCCGAATCCGGAAATTTTGATACGCACCTTGTCGTTGCAGGAGGCAAAGGACTCGTCCTCAATTGAGAGCATAATTACTACGCATGATGATCTGTATAAGGCTGAGGTGAGTATGAAGCAGTACTCAACTATAGCGGCCAAGGAGGTGAGCACCTACGCTGATGCCCTGCTGCATGTCGTTGATATTGTCAAAGGGCGAAAGCTGATTACAGAAGGTCTTATAAAAGAGATTTATCGAAGGATTAAGCACAATGATGGTGGATATACCACTACCCCGGGGAAGGCTTTGATAAATGAACAAACCGGAGAGGTGGTGTACACCCCGCCTCAAACCATTGAGGAGATTCAACATCATATGCGCAATTTGGAGGCATACATCAATGATGATAGTATGAGCGATGAGGATCCGTTGGTGAAGATGGCTATCATTCACCATCAATTCGAGAGCATTCACCCCTTTGGCGATGGCAATGGCCGTGCCGGGCGCGTGCTTAATGTGCTTTATTTGGTGAGCCATGAATTGTTGAACTTGCCGGTACTATACCTGAGTCGCTATATCAATCATCACAAGAAAGAGTACTATGACTTATTGCAATTGGTAAGGCAATACCCATCGGCTGAAAGTTGGGAGCAATGGATTCTGTTCATTTTGACAGGTGTGCAGCAAACGGCCGATGAATCAATCACTTTTGTGCGAGGCATAGCTGATTTGATGATGCAAGCCAAGCATCAGATTCGCCGAGAACTTCCGGCGGTATATTCGCAAGACTTGATTAACAATCTTTTCCGCCATCCGTACACCAAGATTGATTTTTTGGTAAAAGAAATTGGGGTCAGTCGGCCCACGGCTATGTCCTATCTCAATCAATTGATTGAAATAGGCATTCTGAAGAAACTGAAAATGGGTCGCGAAAACTATTACATCAACCATCGCCTATTTAACTTCATTGCCAACGCATTTCACAACCCCAATCCGTAATAGTCCTCTCACCTCTTACCTCTTACCTCTCGGCGGTTGTATTTCACATTTTTTATAGGTGAAAATGGTGGGTATTTGGTTTTTTGTGATTAACTTTGCAAGTTATTTTGCAAAATCAACGGTTTTTTAAATGAAAAAGTATAATTTAATCAATAATGTGCTCGGCTGGACGTGTTTTGTCATTGCCGCCGTCACTTATTTGCTTACGCTCGAGCCAACTGCCAGTTTCTGGGATTGCCCCGAGTTTATTTCGCAAGGTTTGAAGCTCGAAGTGGGTCACCCGCCGGGCAACCCCATCTTCATGCTCTGCGCCCGATTCTTCATCACCCTTTTTGGCGGCACGGCCGCCCATGCCGCCATTGCGGTCAACGCTATGTCGGCGCTGCTGAGTGCTGCAACTATCTTGCTGTTATTCTGGACGATAACTCACTTGGTGCGGCGCATGATTGTGCGCGATGATGCCGATGACATCTCGCTGTGGAAGATGCTGCTGATCTTCGGCGGCGGTGTGTGCGGCGCGTTGGCCTATACGTGGAGCGACACCTTCTGGTTCTCCGCGGTGGAGGCCGAAGTGTACGCCTTCTCATCGTTCTGCACCGCTTTGGTGTTCTGGCTCATCCTCAAGTGGGAGAACCGGGCCGACCAACCGCATAGCGACCGCTACCTCATCCTAATCGCCTATGTGATAGGTGTTTCCATAGCCGTGCACTTGCTCAACTTGCTCTGTATCCCGGCCATCGTGTTGGTGTTCTACTACCGCAAGTTCAAGAACATCAACGCCAAGGGATCGCTGCTGGCCTTAGGTGTGTCGTTCGTGCTCATTGCGCTGATTCTCTTCGGCTTGGTGCCCGGCTTTGTGAAAGTGGCTCAATGGTTTGAACTGCTGTTCGTTAACTACTTCGGTTGCAGCTACAACACCGGTGTGCTCATCTATGCCATCCTCACCCTCACAGTGTTCATTCTCACCGTGCGTGCGCTCTACCTGCAGCGCTCGCCCAACGGCATCAAGTTTGGCGTGCTGCTGAGCATCATCCTCTCCGGTATGCCGTTTATGGGCGGATGGGTTATCCCCTTGCTGCTGATTGGCGGACTGGTGGTTTACCTCTACGGCTTCTGCAAGAAAGTGCCCGTGAGAATGTTTAACGTGGTGATTCTCAGTGTGTTCCTTATCTTCGTGGGCTATTCGAGCTACGCGTTGCTGCTCATCCGCTCCAATGCTGCCACCCCGATGAACCAAAACGCGCCCGACAACGTGTTCTCCCTGGGCTCGTACCTCAACCGCGAGCAGTACGGCGACAACCCGCTGCTCTACGGCAACCGCTTCGCCGAGCAATTGGTTATGCAAGAGTATCCCGAAGGCTCGGGCAATTACTACGTGCCCGTTGACCAGCAGGGCCGTCCCCAAACCGAGATTTCCGACGGCGTGCTCCGCGACGAGACCGGCCGCCCCTACAGCGATCCCAAAAACACTTACCGCAAGATAGTCAAGACTAATTCGGATCAAAGCGACCGCTACGTAGAAACCCTCTCCAACCCCAACTACAGCGACATCCCCGACATCTCGTGCGTGTTCACCCGCATCTACTCCACCAAGCCCGAGCACGTGCGCGGTTACAAGGGTTGGATGCAATATTCCACCCCCGACATCGATGCAATCCCGCAGGAGCTCCGCGCCAAGTGGGCTCAAGACGGCTTCGCTCCGCTGTATGAGGTGGCACCGTACATCACCCACCAAAAGCAAGTGGCCACCTATGTGGACCACGACGGCCGCGCGGTGGAACACACCGGTATGTGGGTGCCCTCGTTTGCCGACAACCTCACTTACTTTTTCAACTACCAGTTCTCGCACATGTACTGGCGCTACTTCATGTGGAACTTCGCCGGCCGCCAGAACGATATCGCCGGCAACGGCGAGCCGCAGAACGGTAACTGGATTTCCGGTATCCCCTTCATCGATAACGCTCGCCTGGGCGACCAATCCCTCCTGCCCGATGAGTACGGCAAGAATAACAAGGGCCACAACGTGTTCTATATGCTGCCCTTGCTGCTGGGTATCATCGGCCTGCTGTGGCAGTCGCTCTACATCAAGCCCGAGCGCCCGCAGCGCGGCATCGAGCAGTTCTGGGTGGTGTGCTTCCTGTTCCTGATGACCGGCATCGCCATCGTGCTCTACCTCAACCAAACGCCCGGCCAGCCGCGTGAGCGCGACTATGCCTTCGCCGGCTCGTTCTACGCCTTCGCCATCTGGATTGGCATGGGCGTGCCCGCCATCGGCATGTTGCTGCGCTCGCTTATCGCCAAGAAAGCCAAGGTGAAAGCCGAGGAGGCCGACACCGTGGAGAATAAACCTTTGGCATGGGCGGCCGCCGGCTTCGCCTGCTTGGTGGGCCTGATTATCCCGCTGCAAATGGTGTCGCAGACGTGGGACGACCACGACCGCTCCGGCCGCTATGTGGCGCGCGACTTCGGCATGAACTTCCTTGCCTCCACCGAGCCTAACGCCATCATCTTCTGCAACGGCGACAACGACACCTTCCCCCTGTGGTACGCCCAAGAGGTAGAAGGCTTCCGCACCGACGTGCGCGTGGTCAACCAAAGCTACCTCACCACCGACTGGTATGTGGATCAGCAGCGCATCCCCTCCTACGATGCCAAGGCCATCCCCATGTTGGCCCACCGCGATGACTACGCCGGCGACCGCCTCTCGTACTCCTACATCGTGCCGCAAACCGACTCCGTGGTACCCGCCAACGCTGCTCTCGCTCTGCTTTACCAAAGCCCGTCGCAGTATAAATACTCCGTGTTAACCGCTCCGCGAGTGGTCATGCCGGTGGATTCCGCCGCCGCTATTGAGCGCTTCCACGTCAACCCCGCCGATACCGCCATGCTCAGCACCTTAGGCGACATCTACACCGACCTCGACAGCTACTGCCAAAAGACCGGCAAGGGTGGCCTAACCCTTGGCAACGTGGCCACACTCGACTTCTTGGCCAATTCCGTGGCTCAACAATTCGACCGCCCCGTGTACTTCTGCTCCACCGTGCCCTCCAGCTACTATCTCGGCCTCTCGCCCTATATGTACACCACCGGCATGGCTCAGCAAGTCACCCCGTTCTACAATGCCCCCGTGTCGCCGGTGGTTGAAACAGCCTACGAAAACGTTATGGGCAAGTTCCGCTGGGGCGGCCTCGACTGCGAGCACCCCGAGGATCTTTACCTCGACGAAACCGTGCGCCGCATGGTGGCTTCCACCCGCTCGTCGCTGCTCGAAGTGGTGCGCTCGCTCTATCGCTCCGGCGATCAGCCCGCCTCCGCATGGGCCAAGGCCAACGCGCCCGAAGGTATGCCCATGAACACTCGCTACGACATGGCTCGCGCACTGCTGGTAACCATGCTCCAAAAGCTGCCCGACGCCGCCTGCCGCATCGATGGCGAAGTGGTGATGTACATGGCCGAATCGTTCTACGATTTGTATGTCAAGACCGGGTATAAGTCCGACCTCGACCAAGCCGAAAAGCTCATCAACGACCACATTGTGGACTACGTGCAGATGCTCAAATACATCTCCGCACTCGAGTCCTCGCAACGTCGCCTCATGGGTTACGACTACTATATCATCGACAACCTCGGCACCGCCGTGCAGATGCTCAACCGCATCGCCGTGCTGCGCAAGCTCCAAGAGAACCCCGAAGCCAACGCCGAAATCCTCGCCTCCTGGGCTGAACGTACCGCCGACGACATGAACGCCTTGCTTCCGGTGATGCTCTACATCGACGGCTACACCCGCGCCCAGCTCGAGGAAGTATTGCCGCAAGCCGGCATGCAAAGCGCCCCCGTGCTCCATGCCGCCCTGCTCACCCTCGCCGCCCACGAGGCCGCCGGCATCGAGCCGATGGCCCTGTCGCACGAGTTGGCCAAGCAGTACGGCTTCGACATCACCGTGTGGAGCAATTTCGCCAAATAATTCGCTCCGATGCTCATAGAACGTCCACCTCTGCTGTATCGCCTCCTTTTCCCGGAGGCGATATGGCGGATTAAACACCGCAACCGCCGCGTGGTATACCTCACCTTCGACGACGGCCCCATCCCCGAGCAGACGCCCTGGGTGCTCGACGTGCTCGACCGCTTCGGCATCCGCGCCACCTTCTTCATGGTGGGCGACAACGTGCGCCGGCATCCCGACTTGCTCGAGGAAGTGCGCCGCCGCGGCCACTCCGTGGGCAATCACACCATGCACCACCTCCAAGGCATGAAGGTAACCTCGCGCCGATATATGCGCGACATCACCGAAGCCGACGCACTCATCGACAGCGTGCTCTTCCGCCCGCCCCACGGCATCATGCGCTGGGCGCAGGCCCGCGCCATCAAAGCACATTATAATATTATAATGTACGACCTGGTCACCCGCGACTACTCGCGCAAACTCACCCCCGACCAAGTGCTGGAAAATGTCAAGCGCTACGCCCGCAACGGCTCCATCATCGTGTTCCACGACTCCAACAAGGCCGCGGCCAACATGCGCGTGGCCCTGCCCGCCGCCATCGAGTGGCTGCTTTCGCAAGGTTATGAGTTCGAGCCCCTGCCCATGCAATAATGCCGAAATCAGTCGGTTAGCGCGGCAGGCCGGCGCCGTGGCCGTGGGCTTTGCCGAGGCTGCGGCCGTTGACCGCGACACCGCCGCCGCCTTCCGCCGCTGGCTCGCCGCCGGGTGCCACGGCACCATGGCCTATATGGAGCGCTATGTCGACCTCCGCCTCGACCCGCGGCTGCTGGTCGACGGTGCGCACACCGTCATCTCCATGGCCTTCCCCTACGCCCCCATCGACGGCTACCGGCATCCCTGCATCAGCGACTACGCCCTTGGATTGGACTACCACCACGTGCTGCGGGCGCGCCTCCAACCCGTGGCCGACGCCATCACCGCCGCCCACGGCGGCCAGGCCCGCATCTGCATCGACTCCGCCCCCGTGCTCGAACGCTACTGGGCCGTGCGCGCAGGCGTCGGCTTCATCGGCCTCAACCACCAACTCATCGTGCCCCACATGGGCGCTGGCATGTTCCTGGCCGAAATCATCACCACCGCCGCCTTCACCCCCACCGCCCCCTGCGAGCAGACCTGCCAAGGCTGCCGCCGCTGTCTGAGCGCCTGCCCCGGCCCCGCCCGCCCCCCCCCCCCCCCCCCCGGGGTGGACCCCCGGGGACCCCGGCGGGCGGGGGCCGGGGGGCCGCGCGCGGGCGCGGGAGGGGCCACCCGCCCGCGCCCC